>DATLRE010000027.1:0-46359 GCA_035534835.1 Acidimicrobiales bacterium | reverse complement strand
GGGTGGAGGTGAGCGGACTCGAACCGCCGACTTCTACATTGCGAACGTAGCGCTCTACCAGCTGAGCTACACCCCCGGGTGCGTTGCAGAGATTAGTCGGCGACGCAGCGGTGCCGGCACCGACCCTGCCGCCGGCGTGTCGACCCACCGGCTGGGCGACGGCGCCCGGTCACGGCGGTCCGGCCGGCGCCGACGGCGACACCGGGGCGGTGGTCGTGGTCGTGCTCGTGGTCGTGGTCGTCGTGGAGGTCGACGTCGTGGTCGACGTCGTGGTCGACGTGGTCGGTGGCGGCGATGTCGGGGTCGTGGTGATCGGGGTCGTGGTCGGGGCCGTGGTCGGTGCCGTGGTCGTGGTGGTCGTCGGGGCGGTCGCAGGTGCGGCAGAGGCCGGGAAGCTCCACAGCGCCGACGCGCAGTCGGTCGGGGCGGCGGCCTGGACGAACAGGTAGCCGGGAAGGGCCGAGTCCGACAGCACCGGGAGCGGCGGACCGGACTGCAGGCAGGCGAGCGCCGGATCCGTCGTGCCGATGCTGGTCAGGGCGCCGACCTGGCGGACCGTGCCCCCCGCCGGCAGGGGGGCGATCGGGGTGAGCGAAATGTTGGCCGCACCGTTGTAGGTGGCCACCGTGAGGTACCCGGTGCCGGGTGGCGGTCCGCCCAGGACGTCCTTGACCACCGGCGCGTTCCCGAGCAGGGCGGCCAGCATGGCCGGGTCGTTCCCGTCCATGCCGAGGGCCCAGATCCCTACGCCGGCGATGTGGAAGAAGTTCGCCAGCTGCGCCTTGAGGGCCAGCGAGGTCGGGTCGTCGAAGTAGGTGCGGTGCCATTGGCCCCCCACCTGGTACGCCGTCCACGGCGTGTCCGTCACCGGGTCCCAGTAGGTCGGGTGCCCGGCCGCGGCGATGGAGGAGTAGGACAGCGGCGACTCGGGACCCGTGGCCGGCGAGGACGGGGATCCGTCGGCGGTCGGCCAGTCGTACCCGTAGTAGGGCAGCCCGAGGATCACCTTGCTCGGTGGCACCACCTTCAGGAACTGCTCGAGTGCGGTGGCGTCGGTAAACCCGGGGCCCACGAGCGGTGACGTGGCACTCGGCCGGGTCCGCGAGTTCATGTCGTAGGCCATGACGAAGAAGGCGTCGACGGCCGGGGCCAAGGCCGCCACGTCGTAGAAGCCCCCCGGGTCGCCCGCGGCGCTGGCATAGGTGGCCATGGTGACCTGCCAATGGGAGTCCGTGCCGTGGAGTGCGGCCGACACCTGGGTGACCAGGTTGGTCAGTCCCGCCTGGTCGGCGCTCCCCAGCCCTTCGAAGTCGAAATTCACCCCGTCGAGGTTCTTGGCCTGGACGGCGGCGATGAGCGCGGCGGACAGGCGGGCCGGAGCGTTCGGGTCGGACGTGATCCGGTCGAGGGAGCCCTGGTCGAAGCAGGTCACCGTGAGCACGACACGGTCCCCGGCGGCGTGGGCCCGGGTGACCAGGTCGACCAGGTCCTGGCTCTGGTAGCCGTTCCACCCCGGGCCCGACTGGTCGAGCGAGCCGTCGGCATTGGCGTCGACGCTGAAGTACGCCAGGGTGGTCAGGTCGGCGACGTCGAACCGGGACGCGGAGGGCAGGGTCCAGTACGGCGCGTAGCCGAACACCTCGTGGGACTGGAGCGGTGCCGTAGCGGCCACCGACGGTGGTGCCGGTGCCGGCGCGCTCGTGGCCGGCGCCAGGTTGAGCGACGGGTGCACACCGGCACGGATGCGGTTGCCGGTGACCCCGGCAGCGAAGGCCGAGGACTGGTGACCGGTCGTGGGCGACGGCCCCATGACGGTGGCGACCGCACCGGCCACCAGGAGCACCAGGGCCGCGGCGACGGCCAGGGCGGCGGCGAGGCGCTTCGGCACCGGACGGCGCCGGGTGGCACCGGGCACCGGGTCCCCGGGCATCCCGGCGCCGGTGAAGAGGTCGGGCACCGGGAGCGGCAGGGCGAAGAGGTCGGGTACCGGGAGCGGTGCGGGTGCACCGACGACGGGCAGTTCGGGGACGGGCACGGGTCCGGCACCCGGGACGACCGGCTCGAACGTGGTGGTACGTGGGGTGGAGGTCATGGGTGGTCGTGGGGCGGGGCGGCGGGACCGCCCCCCGTTCCTGGCTCCGTGCTCACATGGTCACTCGTGGTGCGCATCGCCCTCGCTCGCCAGCGACGTCTGGGCCCGCCCGTGGACGACCGGTGCCCCGCCGATCCGGCCGCGTCAGCCTAGACCACCCGGTCCGGGGCCGGCCACGCGCCCATTCCTCAAGGTTTGGCCCCGGATTCCGACAATTGAGGGGACAGGCGGACCGACGGGAGGAGGGTGACCACGAGCATGCAGACACCGTCCTCCCGCAGGAGCAGGGGCCGCCCGGCGGCACGGCCATGATCTTCGTCGAAGGCGTCCGGTTGGTCGTCGTCCTCTTCGGGGCCCTCCTCGGGTACGAACTGGGCCAGCGGTCGGGTGACGGCGGCGGCACCCACGCCATCATCGGACTGATGATCGGCGCCGCCGTCAGCTACGTCGTCGGCGGAATCGCCGGCCGCATCCTCGACAAGGGGCTGCAACGGGGCGTCCGCCTCTTCCGCAACAGCCCCCCGGGCGAGATCTTTGCCGCGGCCATCATCTCCACATCGGGCATGATCCTCGGGCTGATCGTCGGGATGGCGGTGGTCGCCGTCGCCCGCGCCCCCTACGCCTTCGTACTCACCGCCGGCCTGGTGTGGGTCCTGGCGGCCTTCGGCTGGCGCCTGGGGACGGTCAAGGGACGCCAGATCGTCGCCGCCGCCGGGCTCTCCCGCGTCCTCAGCCCGGCGCCGCGTCCGCTACCCGGCCAGGCACTCCTGGTGGACGCCTCGGCCGTGGTCGACCGGTCCCTCCTCATCCTCGGGCGCAATGGACTGCTACCGGCGGGCCTGGTGGTGCCCCAATTCGTGGTCGACCACGTGACCGTGCTGGCGGAGTCCCCCGATCCCGTCAGCTCCCGCCGCTCCCGCCGCGGCCTCGAGGCCCTCGAGGCGCTCCGCGAGCTGGCCGTGTCCGTCGACATCGCCCACGACGAGGTTCCCGAGGTCGACGACCCGACGACCAAGCTCCTGACCGTCGCCCGCCGGACCGGCCTGCGCATCGGGACGTGCTCGACGGTCGTGCGCGATGCCGCCGAGGAATGGGACCTTCCGGTGGTGAACCTCCACGCGCTGACCACCGAGCTCTCCCCCGACCACGTACCCGGTGAGCGGATGACGGTGTCCCTGGTGAAGGAGGGCCGCCAACCCCGCCAGGCCGTCGGCTACCTGCCGGACGGGGACATGGTCGTGGTGAACGATGCCAGCCACCTCATCGACGAGGGCCCCGTGCAGATCCTGGTCCTGTCGACCCGTCCGACCAGCCAGGGCGTGATGGTCTTCGCGAAGCTCGCCTCGCCCCTGGCGATGGACGAGGCGAGCCCGCTCGAGGCGCAGTCGAGGTGAGGTCCCGGGGCACGTCGCCCCGGGAGCGCCGCACCGGTCCGCCGGCGGGGTCGGTCAGGCCTCCTGGACGGCGGTGACGAGCTTGGACAGCGTGTCCTTGGCGTCGCCGAAGAGCAGCGTCGTCTTGTCGTCGAAGAGGAGGTCGTTGTCGATGCCCGCGAAGCCCGGACGCATCGACCGCTTGAGGAACACCACGTTGGCGGCCTCGTCGGCGTTGATGATCGGCATGCCGTAGATCGGGCTGCCCGGCGTCGTCTTGGCCGCCGGGTTGACCGTGTCGTTGGCGCCCACCACGAGAGCGACGTCGGCCGTCGCCATCTCCGGGTTGGCCTCGTCCATCTCCTTCAACTCGTCGTAGGGGACGTTGGCCTCGGCCAGCAGCACGTTCATGTGCCCGGGCATCCGACCGGCCACCGGGTGGATGGCGTAGAAGACCTCGACGCCCCGCTCGATGAGCAGGTCGGCCAGTTCACGCGCCGTGTGCTGCGCCTGGGCGACGGCCAGCCCGTAGCCGGGGATGATGACGACCTTGCGAGCGTAGGCCAGCAGCACCCCGATGTCCTCGGGCGTGCCGCTCTTCACCTGGCGGGTCTCGGCGGCGCCGTCCGCGCCGCCTCCGGCCGTCACCACCGAGCCGAACGCGCTGAACAGCACGTTGGACAGCGAGCGGCCCATCGCCTTGGACATCATCCGCGTGAGCAGGATGCCCGAGGCGCCGACCAGGGTGCCGGCGATGATGAGGAGGTTGTTGTTGAGGGTGAAGCCCGAGGCGGCCACGGCCAGGCCGGTGAACGAGTTCAGCAGCGAGATCAGCACCGGCACGTCGGCACCGCCGATGGGCAGCACGAAGATGATGCCGAGTACCAGGGACAGGACGGCGGTCCCCACCATGAGTGCCACGTTGTCCGTCGCCACCGTGGCCACGGCCAGCCCGAGGATGGCCACGCCGACGAGGCCGTTGATGACCTGCTGACCCGGGTAGGTGATGGGCCGCCCGGTGATCAGCTCCTGGAGCTTGATGAAGGCGATGGCGCTGCCGCTGAACGACACGCAGCCGATCAGCAGGCCGAGCATGGCCTCGACGATGGCGTAGACGGCCGGCTTCGGGGCGCCGAGGGAGTGCAGGTGCGCGTCCGACAGGAACACCACGATCGAGATGAGCGCGGCGGCACCGCCGCCCACACCGTTGAAGATGGCGACCAGCTGCGGCATGGCGGTCATCTTCACCAGCCGGGCCACCGGGACGGCGACGACGGCGCCGAGCACCATCGCCACGATCGTCAGCACCAGGTTGGTGGTGTGGTGGCTGAAGTGGGCCTCGGGGTTGAAGAACGTCGCCCCGACGGCGACGACGGCCGCGGCCGCGGCCAGCAGGTTGCCGTTGCGGGCGTGCTTGGGCGAGCTCAGGCCCTTGAGCGCCACGATGAACGCGACGGCGGCCACCAGGTAGATGAGGTTGATCCAGATGATCAGGGTCACTTGGCACCGCCCTCGGCGTCGGTGCCCTTCTTCTTCGGGGCCGCATCGCCGGGCTTCGCCTTGAACATCTCGAGCATCCGGTCCGTCACCGTGAAGCCGCCGACGATGTTGAGGGTGGCCAGGAGCACGGCGAGGAACCCGAGCACCATCTGCGCGGCACCCGACGCCGTACCCATGACGATCATGGCGCCGACGAGCACGATGCCGTGGATGGCGTTGCTACCCGACATCAGCGGGGTGTGCAGGATGCTCGGCACCCGCGACACGACCTCGTTGCCGACGAACACCGCCAGCACGAAGATCGTGAGGAACTCGAGGATCCCCGTGGTGTTGCCGCTCATGACTCCCCCTGCTCGTTGTCGGCGCCGGTCTCGGCGGGCGCATCGCTGCGGACTGCGGACTCGGCTGCCTCCGGCGCGGGTTCCGGCGCCGGCACGCTCAGGCCGAGTGCCTCGGCCGTGGGGCCGTGCACGACGGTCCCCGCCCGCACGACGCACGTGCCCGCAACGATCTCGTCGTCGAAGTCGGGGACGAGCTGGCCGTCGGTGACCACCAGGCCGAGGAAGTTGGCGATGTTGCGGGCGTAGAGGAAGCTGGCGTGCGTCGGCATCGACGACGGGGGGTTGGCCAGTCCGACGACGGTCACGCCGTCGACCCGCACGTCCTCGCCGGCCACGGACAGTTCGCAGTTCCCACCGGAGTCGGCCGCCATGTCGACGATCACCGCGCCCTCGGACATCCCGCGCACCATCGACTCGGTCACCAGGATCGGGGCCTTGCGCCCGGGGATCTGCGCCGTCGTGATCACCACGTCCGACGCGGCCACCTCGGCCGCCAGCAGTTCCTGCTGCTTCGCCAGGTACTCGGCCGACTGCTCCTTGGCGTACCCGCCGGCGCCGTCCTGGGTCTCGAGGCCGAGTTCGACGAACTTGGCCCCGAGGCTCTGCACCTCTTCCTTGGCGGCGGCGCGCACGTCGTAGGCGCGCACCACGGCACCGAGCCGGCGTGCCGTGGCGATGGCCTGCAGCCCGGCGACGCCCGCGCCCATCACCAGCACCTTGGCCGGGGGCACCGTGCCCGCCGCGGTCATGAACATGGGGAAGAACTTCGCCAGGTGCTCGGCGGCCGACAGGCCGGCGCGGTAGCCCGCCACCGTCGCCTGCGAGGACAGTGCGTCCATCGACTGCGCCCGGCTGATGCGGGGCAGGAGGTCCAGGCTGTAGACCGTGGCACCGCGGGCGGCCAGCGCCTGGACCACGTCGGTCGAGGACACGGGCTGCAGGAAGCTCATGACCGAGACGCCCTCGGGTAGCAGCGCCGCCTCGTCGACGCTGAGCGGCTGCACGTGGGCCACGAAGTCGGCCCCGGCGAGCGCGGCGGACGCGTCCGCCGCCACCGTCGCCCCGGCCTGGACGTAGTCCTCGTCCGAGAACCGGGCCTCCGCGCCGGCTCCGGACTGCACGACGACCTCGACACCGGTCTTGGCCAGTCTGGTCGCCACCTCGGGGACGATCGCCACGCGACGCTCCCCCGGGCGCGATTCCTTGATGACAGCGAGTTTCACAGGCATGGGTATACCAGGCATATCGGGGGGCGCCGAGCACTCCTGCCTGGGCGGGGAGCGTGACGACGGGCGGATCCGACATCGTAGCCACGATGTGCGGTCCCGTTCCGGGGGGCCCGTCCCGGGGCACGGGCGCCCGCCGGGCCCGTGGCGCCGTCGGTCAGGGGCCGGTCGGCGACTCGAGGTCGGGAATCGAGCGGGGCGCGTCGGCGTGCCGCGCATCGGGCTCCGGCTCGTGCACGGTCACGAAGGAGCCGAGCGGGGCCGAGACCCCGTCGGGCAGGAGCATGGTCTGCGCCTCGGTGCGCGAGAACACGGGGATCTCCGGTCCCTCGGCAAACCTCCGGGCGTCGGCACGGGCCAGCGGCCGCGCGAAAAAGAAGCCCTGGGCCGCGTCGGCGCCGAACGATCCGGCGATGCGCAGCTGGTTGACGTTCTCGACCTGCTCGACGATGGCGGACATGCCGAGGCTGTGGGCCATGTGGATGACCGTCTCGACCACCAGCCGGTTGATCCCCTGGTTCGACTCCAGGCCCGCGACGAACGAGCCGTCGATCTTGACCGTGCTGATGGCGTGCCGCTTGAACGGCTCGAAGGACGACCAGTTGGTGCCGACGTCGTCGACAGACAGTTGCACCCCCATGTCGGACAGCGCCTGCAGGTCGGCCGAGGCCGTGGGGTCGACCGCCGCCTCCTCGGTCACCTCGATGTTGAGCTGGTCGCTCGGGAACCCCGACTGGCCGAGCGCCTCGGCGACCGCCACCGACACCTCGCCCCGCTGGAGCTGCTCCACCGTGCAGTTGACCCCGAGCTGGATGCTGCGCGACCAGTGGCATGCCTCCTCGCACGCGGCGGCCACGATCCAGCGCGTGAGCGGCCCGATGTCCCCGCTGGCCTCCGCCGCCGGAATCAGCAGTTCCGGGGAGATGCGTCCCCGGGTCGGGTGCCGCCAGCGCACGAGCGCCTCCATGCCCAGCAACCGGCCCGTGGAGACGTCGACGACCGGGAGGTACTCCAGATAGGGAGTCCCCTGCAGGGTGAACGTCGGCTCCGGGTGGGTCAGCATTGTCGGACACTCCTGGGCCGACGCGGCGCCGTCCCCCGCGGGGTCGGTACTCACCGGACGGTCCTGTGAAGGTTCATCGTCCTGGGCGGCCCGGGACTTGAGCGGTTCCCGTGCCTGGCCGGTCCCCGCCGCCGGATCGCGGGGGCGTCCCCCTGGTGCCCGACGGCCCGCGCCGCTCAGGCGTCGGGGCCCGCCGCCCGCTCCACCGCCGTGAGGAAGGCCGGACGCTCGCCGCCGCCGTGGGCCACCAGGTTGGCCCCGCTCACGTAGGCGGCGAGGGGTGACGCCAGGAAGCGGCAGATCCCGGCCATGTCGTCCGGGGTGCCGAACCGGCCGAGGGGCACGGTGGCAGCGACCTGCGCCATCCCGGCGGCACCGCCGTAGTGGGCGTCGGCCGACTCGGTGGCCACCAGGCCGGCGCTGAGCGCGTTCACCCGGACCTTCGGCGCCCACTCGATCGCCAGCGACGTGGTGAGGCTGAGGAGCCCGGCCTTGGCGGCGCCGTAGGCGGCCGTGCCGGGCGACGGCCGCAGTCCGCTGACCGAAGCGATGTTGACGATCGAGCCACCCGTGTCCTGTCCCTGCATCACGGCGTTGGCGGCCTGGGCACAGTAGAGAGGAGCGAGGAGGTTCAGTTGGACGATCGACGCCGAGAACCGGGGGGACGCGGTGGCGGCGTCGGCCGAGGGCGAACCGCCGGCGTTGTTGACGAGGACGTCGAGGCGGCCGAAGCGGTCGGCGGCGGCGCCCACCGCCGCCGAGGCCTGCTCGGCGTCCCGCAGGTCGGCCGCCACGAAGACGGCGCGCCGTTCCCGGCCCGCGGCGTCGACGCCGGACGGGAGCGCATCGTCGTCGACGGACGTGCGTCCGCACACGACGACGTCGGCTCCGGCGGCGAGGAACCCCTCGGCGATCCCCCGTCCGATCCCCTTGGCGCCGCCCGTCACCAGCACGGTCCGGCCGGTGAAGTCGAGCGGGTCGACCCGGTCGGTGTTCCCACGTGTTGCCACTGCTGCCTCCCTGGCTCCGACTGGTACTGTCCAGACCACTATTACCTGACACGGCATCAGATCCGAAACGGTCGGTCCCGGCACACCGCCGGGACCCGTCCGCAGCGGGGAACGTCGGCGCCGTGCCCGAGTCATCACGCAGTCACCCGTACGCCGAGTGCGGGGCCGCGCACCTCCCGCCCCCGGGCCGGGGCGGGGGCGGCCGGCCCCGCCGCAGACCCCGGAGCACCACATGCCCATCGTCACCCATCAGGACCGCCCCGGTATCGCCGAGGTGGTCATCGACCACCCGCCGGTCAACGCCCTCGACGTAGCCGGCTGGTTCGGGCTCGCCGACGCCGTGCTCGCCGCCGGGCGGGTCCCCGACAACCGCGTCGTGGTCCTGCGCGCCGAGGGTCGGGGCTTCTGCGCCGGCGTCGACATCAAGGAGATCCAGGCCCGGGGGGACGAGGCGCTCATCGGCGCCAACCGTGGCTGCTTCGCCGCCTTCGCCGCCGTCTACGAGTGCGAGGTCCCGGTCATCGCCGCCGTCCACGGATTCTGCCTCGGCGGCGGGGTCGGCCTCGCCGGCAACGCCGACATCGTGGTGGCCTCGGACGACGCAACCTTCGGGCTGCCCGAGGTCGACCGGGGGGCGCTCGGTGCGGCCACCCACCTGTCGCGGCTGGTGCCCCAGCACCGGATGCGGTCGATGGTCTACACGGCCCAGCCGGCCACGGCGGCCGAGCTCCACCACTACGGGTCGGTGCTGCGGGTGGTCCCACGCGACGAGCTGGTCGACGCCGCCTACGCGGTCGCCGAGGACATCGCCGCCAAGAGCCCGACCATCATCCGCCGGGCCAAGGAGTCCCTCAACGGGATCGACCCGGTCGACGTCCGGGCGAGCTACCGCCTCGAACAGGGGTTCACCTACGAGCTCCACGTGGCCGGTGTGGCCGACGAGCAGCGCGCCGCCTTCGTCGAGAAGCGCGACGCGGACACGTCCCGATGACCGGGACCCGCGCGCGCCGGCCCGCGACCACCGTCGGCCGGGGAGGGCGTCCCCGTGGCTGACAAGCGGATGGACCTCGACGACCTCGTGGGTGAGCTGGCCGACGGCATGACCATCGGCATCGGCGGATGGGGCTCGCGGCGCAAGCCGATGGCCGCCGTACGGGCCATCCTGCGCTCCGACCTGAGCGACCTCACCGTCGTGTCCTACGGGGGGCCCGACGTCGGACTCCTGTGCGCGGCGGGCAAGGTGGCCAAGGTGGTCTTCGGGTTCGTGACCCTCGATTCGATCCCCACCGACCCCCACTTCAAGGCGGCCCGGCAGTCCGGAGCGGTCGAGGCCATGGAGGTGGACGAGGGGATGTTCTACCTCGGCCTGCTCGCCGCCTCGCAGCGGATCCCCTTCCTCCCCACCCGGTCGGGACTCGGCTCCGACGTCCTCACCGTCAACCCGACGCTGCGCACCGTGCGGTCCCCCTACGACGACGGCGAGGAGCTGGTGGCCATGCCCGCGCTCCGCCTGGATGCGGCGGTGGTGCACGTGAACCGGGCCGACGCCGCCGGGTCGGGCCAGATCCTCGGTCCCGACCCCTTCTTCGACGAGCTGTTCCTGGGCGCCGCGGACCGGCGCTTCGTCACGACCGAGCGCGTGGTGGCGACGGAGCAGCTGTCGGCAGAGGGGCCGATCCAGACCATGTGCATCAGCCGGCTGCTGACCGACGGCGTCGTCGAGACCCCGGGCGGAGCGCACTTCACCGCGTGCGTTCCCGACTACGGACGCGACGAGGGGTTCCAGCGCGAGTACGTCGCCGCCGCCGGTGACCCCGATGCATGGGCCGCCTTCCGCGAGCGGTTCCTCGCCGTCGACGAGGCCGGCTACCAGGCCGCCACCCGCGAGGCCGCCGGGGAGCGCGCCGCGGCCAAGGTCGCCCGGGCCGCGAAGGAGGACGCATGACCGATACCACCGACACCGGGGTGACCCGGGCCGAGTACTGCGCCGTCGCGTGCGCCGAGGTGTTCCGGGGCGACGGCGAGGTGATGGCGAGCGCCTTCGGCACCGCTCCGGCACTCGGGGCCCGGCTCGCCCGGCGCACGTTCGCCCCCGACCTCGTCCTGACCGACGGGGACGCCGCGCTCGTCGACGGTGCCCCTCCGCTCGGCGCCCGGCCGTCGTCGCTCGTCTACGAATCGCACATGCCGTACCGCCGCGTGTTCGACGTGGTGTGGTCCGGCCGGCGCAACCTGATCATGATGGCGTCGCAGATCGACCGCACCGGCAACCAGAACATCAGTGCCATCGGCCCCCACGCGCGGCCCCGGGCGCAGCTGGTCGGCGTGCGCGGCGCGCCCGGCAACACCGTCAACCACACGACGAGCTACTGGGTGCCCAACCACTCGCCCCGGTCGTTCGTGGAGCAGGTCGACGTCGTGTCCGGCGTGGGCTACGCGCGCGCCGCCGCGGCGGGACCGTCGGCGACCCGGTTCCACGAGATCCGCTACGTCGTCTCCAACCTCGGCGTCTTCGACTTCGCCACCCCCGACAAGGTCATGCGGTTGGCGTCGGTCCATCCCGGGGTCACCGTCGACGACGTCATAGCGGCGACCGGGTTCGCCCTCGTTGTCCCCGACGACGTGCCCGAGACCCGCATGCCGACGCCGGAGGAGCTCGAGCTCCTCCGGACGGTGCTCGACCCGTCGGGCGCCCGCGACCGCGAGGTCCCGGCATGACCCACCCGGCGCTGCACACGCCCTTCTGCGACCTGGTCGGCGTGCGCTACCCCATCGTCCAGACCGGCATGGGCTGGGTGGCCGGACCGCGCCTCGTGGCCGCCACCGCCGAGGCCGGCGGGCTGGGCATCCTCGCCTCGGCGACGATGACCTTCGACGAGCTGGCCGCAGCCATCGCCGAGGTGCGGGCGCGTACCGACGAGCCCTTCGGCGTCAACATGCGCACCGACGTCGCCGACGTGGCCGACCGGGTCGCGCTGATGATCGACAACGGCGTCCGGGTGGCGAGCTTCGCCCAGGCCCCGAACCCCGGCCTGGTCGACCGCTGCCGTTCGGCCGGGCTGGTCGTCATGCCCACCGTCGGGGCGCGCCGCCACGCCGAGAAGGTTGCGGAGTGGGGCGTCGACGCCGTCATCGCCCAGGGCGGCGAAGGCGGCGGCCACACCGGCGCCGTGCCCACGTCGCTGCTCGCCCCGGCGGTGGTGGACGCAGTCGGCGACCGCGTGGCGGTGATCGCCGCCGGAGGCTTCTTCGACGGGCGTGGCCTGGTGGCGGCCCTGGCCTACGGCGCGTCGGGCATCGCCATGGGGACCCGGTTCCTGCTCACCCGCGAGAGCCGGGTGCCGGACGAGGTCAAGCAGCTGTACCTGCGCACGCCGGTGACCGGGACGGTCGTGTCGACCAAGGTCGACGGCGCGCCGCAGCGGGTGATCCGCACCGACCTGGTCGACCACCTCGAACGTTCGGGCTGGCTCCGGGCCCTGCCGCGGGCGATGGCCAACGCACACGCGTTCCGCAAGGAGACGAAGACCTCGCTGACGGACCTGTGGAAGGAAGGGCGCGCGCTCAAGCGGGGCAACGAGCTCACCTGGCCGCAGGTCGTCATGGCGGCGAACGCGCCGATGATGACCAAGGCGGCGCTCGTCGACGGTCGCACAGATGTCGGCGTGCTGCCGACCGGCCAGGTGGTCGGGGAGATCGACGAGCTCCCGACGGTGGCCGATCTCGTCGCCCGGGTCATGGGCGAGGCCGACGCGGTGCTAGCCCGGTTGACGCGCGCGGAGGCACCGACTCCTCCCGCGTCCTGATCCCCGGCGCGCCCGGCGCGGCGCGCTGAGCGCGGCGCACTGCACGCGTGCATCGGACCACGTTCCGTGGTGCAGTCGCGCGATCGCGCGCCACGATGTGCACCCGCGGAAGATTGCCCATTGTGCTGGAGTGGCAACTGGGCGATAATCGCGGCCGGGTCAACGAGTCGGAGTGACCCGCACATCACCGTTCACACGCCACACCCCGCCAACCGTCGGCATGTCGCTCCGGATAGCGTGCATGCGCCCCATCGTGTCGCTTGTAAGAGAGGAGTTGCCATGTCGGGACAGTCCCCTCGATCCACGTCCGACCTCCAGCGGACGCCCGGAGGCGGTGCGCCGGTCAACATCACCGGTGTGGGCGCCGTCACGGGTTACGGATGGGGCACCAAGCACATGTGGGACGGGTTCATGCTCGGGGAGAGTGCGGTCAAGTTGACCCACGTCGCCGACCAGCTCGACGGCGACGGGTCGTACCTGGCCACGATCGCCGCCGAAGGTGACCGGCGCGACGGCCCGAGCCGGTTCATGCGGTCGCTCCGCTTCGCGGCACGGGAGGCCATCACCGACGCCCGCCAGCGCGGTTGGCGACCCGGTCCGGTCGTCGGCGTCGTGCACAGCCTCGTGCTCGGCGACGTCGAGATGTGGGCGGACTTCCACCGCTCCGAGGGCAAGCGGGTCCGTGCGCGCCAGTGGGTCAACATGATGCCGTCGACGGTCCTCTCCATGGTGATGAAGGAGAACGACTTCCACGGGCCGACCATGGGCGTGTCGGCCATGTGCGCATCGGGCAACGCCGGCCTGATCACCGCCAAGTCGTGGATCGACACGGGCGTGGCCACCGACGTCCTCCTCCTGGCCACCGACCTGTCGCTGATGGGTCAGGACCTCCGGGGCTTCGTCGACGTCGGCGTGGCCGTCGGGGACACGCCGCCCTTCGAGGCGTGCCGACCCTTCCAGGAGGGCAGCCGTGGGTTCGTCGCCGGCGAGGCCGCCGTCGCCATGGTGCTCTCCAAGGAGAGCCGTGGCTCGTATGCCACGATGCTCGGCGGGAGCATGTCGATGGACGGCTACAGCGCCGTGGCGATCGAGCCCAGCCTCACGCACATCTTCCGGTGCTTCGAGGACGCCATGCGGATCTCCGGGGTCGATCCGGCGGACGTGGCCTATCTCAACGCCCACGGGCCGGGAACGGCACAGTGCGACGCCGCCGAGGCCCGGGTGCTCGACGAGATGTTCCCCCAGGCGCGGGGGATCTTCTCCGTCAAGCCGCTCACCGGCCACTGCCAGGCGGCAGCTGCGGCCGTCGAGGTCCTGGCCACCGTCTACGCCTTCCAGACCGGGTACATCCCGGCGCCCCGCCAGGTGGCCCCGGGGCATCCCCGGCTCGTATCCGGCCACACGCCCCGGGTGCCGGGTCCGATGGTCAAGTCCTCCATCGGGATGGGCGGCTACAACGCCGTCGTGGTGATCGGCGAGCCCGACAGCTGAACCCCACCTGGCGGCGCCTCCCGAGCCGCGACAGCAGGCACGGAAGGGCCGATTCAGGCTCAAGCTGCGCCAGCCGCCTGCCGATGGTGCGGCATATGGTTACGGCTAGCGGCTTCGGGAGTCAACGCCCCACGCTCTCGTTCGACCGGATCGAGCGCGGTCCCGCGACCATGCTCGAACTGTCCGAGGACGTCCAGTTCACGATCGACGGGCTGCGCAGCGTCTCGTGGGTCTACGACCGCACCGCCGACGAGGTGTCCTGGTCGTTCCCGTTCGAGGAGCTCTTCGGCTACTCCGCCGGCACCCTCGGATTTTCGGTCCGTTCGGGCACGCCGGTGGTGGGAGAGCCGGAGTACACCGTCCACGCACCCCCGCTGGGGCCGCTCACTGCGGTCGACCTCGGGACGGCCGTCCTGGCACCGATCCTGGCGCCGCTCTCCTCGGGGGTCGCGGCCGCCCACTACAACCTGCAGATGGTCGTGGTCACCCCCGAAGGGGATCCGCACGAGCTGGTGATCCGTGCATCCCGCATCACCGTGGGCGGCGGGGGTGGCGGGGGGTCCACACGGCGCGAGGGGGACTTCTACGTGGGGGTCGTCATCGACGTGACCGACACCCAGCGCTTCGAACGGGAGCTGGGTGACCTGGTCGACCGCTACCGCCTGTTGACGGAGGTCTCACCCGACGCCGTCGTCGTGCACCAGGACGCACGGTTGGTCTACGGGAACCGTGCGGCGTTCCGGCTGATCGGGCTGGAGCTGGACAGCGCCAAGGACCTCTACGGCCGGTTCATCACCGAGTTCCTCCACCCCGACGACATCGGCGACACCATCGAGCGGATCGCCGCCCTGCAGGAGGACGGGCAGTTCTTCGAGCACGGCGAGGCGAGGATCCTCCGGACCGACGGCACCTCGGTGGTCGTGGAGGTCACCAGCATCCGTACCCACTGGGCGGGCCAGCCGGCCTACCAGGTGATCATGCGGGACGTCTCGGAGCGCCATGCGGCGGAGGCCGCCAACCGCTACCGGGCCATGCTGGTCGCCCAGGTGTCCGACGCCATCATCGGCATCGACGCCGACGGCAAGATCGAGAGCTGGAACGAGGCGGCCCAGGTCATCTACGGCTGGTCCGAGGCGGAGGTGGCCGGTCTGTCGATCAGCGCCGTGGTCAGTGCCAACCGCAGCGACAGCGCGTCCGTGCTCGAGCGGGGCCAGCGCCGGCACCGTCGCAAGGACGGGTCGGAGGTGGAGGTGCTCGTCGCCATCGACCCGTTGATCGACGACGACACCCAACCGGCCGGGTGGGTCGTGGTCTGCACGGAGCTCACCGACGCCCGCCGGGCCGAAGCCGGTCGGCGCGCCGCCGAGGAACGCTACGAGGCGGTGGTCGCGTCGCTCAGCGAGGGCATCATCCTCTTCGACGAGTCGGGGGAGATGAGCGCCCACAACCAGGCGGCGGCCACCATCCTCGGCAGCCGGCTGACCGGGTACTCCGGACACCGGATGTTCACCGGCGACGCCATCGCCACGTCGGCGGACGGCCAACCGCTCACACGCGAGATGTTCCCCCACGTACGCACGCAGATGACCGGTGAGCCCTCGGACGGCGTCGTCATCGGCGTCACGGACGGGTCGGGCGGCTTCCAGTGGCTGTCGATGAGCTCCCGCCTCCTCACCGGGGCCAGCCGCACCGAGACGCCGATGGTCGTCTGCTCCTTCACCGACGTGACCGACCGCAAGGAGGCCGAGTCCCAGCTCCAGTGGATGGCCTTCCACGATTCGCTCACCGGACTCGGCAACCGTCAGGCCTTCAACAACGAACTCGAGCGCGAGCTGATGATCTCGATGCAGCACGAGACCAACCTGGCCGTGCTCTTCATCGACGTCGACCGTTTCAAGCTCGTCAACGACTCGTTCGGCCACACCAGCGGTGACGAGCTCCTGAAGGAGCTGGCCCGGCGGTTCAAGACGGCGACGCGCAAGGGCGACGTGGTGAGCCGGTTCTCGGGCGACGAGTTCGTCGTCCTGTGCCCGAACGTCCGCTCCCTCGACCACGCCGTCGAACTCGCCACCGAGTACTCGCGGGTGACCGAGACGCCCTTCACGCTGTCGACCGGCCGCTCGGTCGTGGTGACGGCGAGCGTCGGGGTGGCCTATGTCGTCCAGGGCGACCAGTCGGCCCAGGACATCCTCCAGCAGGCCGACACCGCCATGTTCAAGGCCAAGAACAACGGGCGCTCGCGCATCGAGGTGTTCGACGAGTCGCTCCGCGAGAACTCGGTCGCCCGTCTCGAGATCTACGACGACCTGCGCCATTCGATCGAGAACGACGAGCTCGTGGTCCACTACCAGCCCATCGCCTCGGTGGCCAACGGCAAGATCGTGGCGCTCGAGGCGCTCGTCCGGTGGAACCACCCGACACGGGGCCTGCTCGGCCCGATGGAATTCATCCCCTTCGCCGAGGAGACCCACCTGATCTTCTCGCTGGGCCGATGGGTCCTGCGCGAGGCGTGCTTCACCATGGCCCGTTGGCGCCGCGAGGTGCCGGGGGCGGCGGACGCCTACGTCACGGTCAACCTGTCGGTCCACCAGCTGAGCGACGCGACCCTGCTCGACTCGATCGCCGAGGCCCTGGCCGACTCCGGGCTGCCGCCCGAGGCCCTCGTGCTGGAGGTGACCGAGTCCCTCCTGATGAGCGAGACCTCCGAGACGGTCGACGCACTCAACGGAATCCACGACATGGGCGTGGGCCTGGCCATCGACGACTTCGGGACCGGCGAGTCGTCGCTGGCCCGGCTCAAGCGGTTCCCGGTCAAGGTGCTGAAGATCGACAAGTCCTTCGTGGACGGCCTCGGCATCCTGGAGACCGACGAGGCCATCGTGGCCGCCATCGTGCAGCTCTCCAAGGCGCTGGGGCTCGTCGTCCTGGCCGAGGGGGTCGAGACCCCCGCACAGCTGGCGCGGGTGGCGGCCCTCGGCTGCGACCTGTACCAGGGGTACCTGATGTCCCGGCCGGTGAGCGCCGAGCACGTCGACTTCGCCAAGCAGGCGCAGACGACCCCGCAGACAGACCTCCCCGCGTAGCGGCGTGCTCCGGCGCCCGCTATGCGGGGCGGGCCCGCGGCGTGCCCGGGCGCCGCTGCCGCGTCAGCCCAGGCGCTCGATGATGGTGGCGTTGGCCTGGCCCCCGCCCTCGCACATGGTCTGCAGCCCGTAGCGGGCGCCCGTGCGCTCCATCTCGTTGAGGAGGGTGGCCAGCAGGCGCGCCCCCGAGCCGCCGGTCGGGTGCCCGATGGCGATCGCCCCGCCGTTGACGTTGACCCGGTCCATGTCCGGGTGGTGCTCCTTCTCCCACGCCAGCACCACCGAGGCGAACGCCTCGTTGATCTCGACCAGGTCGATCTCGTCGAGGGAGAGCTTCGCCTTCTCGAGGACCAGCGTCGTGGCCGGGATCGGGGCGGTCAGCATGATCACCGGGTCGTTGGCCGCCACCGCGAACGTGTGGAACCGGGCACGGGGAGTGAGGCCGAGTTGGCCGGCCCGCTCCTCGGACATGACGAGCACGGCGGCGGCCCCGTCGGAGATCTGGGACGAGGTGGCGGCGGTCACCCGACCGTCCTCGACGAAGCACGGCGGCAGCGACGCCAGCTTCTCGTAGGTGGAACCGGCCCGGACGCCCTCGTCGAAGGCGAGGGGGCCCTCGCCCGCCGGGTCGCCCTCGTCGGTCCCGGCCACCGCCACCTTGTCCTCGACCCGTGCCCGACGGGTCGCCAGCGGGACGATCTCCCGGTCGAAGCGGCCCTCGGCGATGGCGCGGGCGGCCCGGTCGTGGGAGCGCAGCGCGAACCGGTCCATCTCCTCGCGCGAGATGTCCCAGCGGCGGGCGATCTCCTCGGCGCACAGGCCCTGGTGGATGAAGTCGAACCGGCCGTGGACGGTCGGGCCGTAGGCCTCGCCGGGGCCGTGCTCGGTCGTCGACCCGATCGGGACCCGGCTCATCGCCTCCACACCGCCGCCGATCACGATGTCCATGGCGCCCGATGCAACGGCCTGGGCGGCGAAGTGCACCGCCTGCTGGGCCGACCCGCACTGGCGGTCGACCGTGGTGCCGGGCACCGTGTCGGGGAACCCGGCGGCCAGGGCCGCGTTGCGCCCGATGTTCATGGCCTGCTCCCCCACGGTCATGGTGCAGCCGAAGATCACGTCCTCGACCAGCGCCGGGTCCAGGTCGTTGCGGGCCACCAACGCGGCGAGGGGCTGCGCGGCCAGGTCCACGGCGTGCCACCCGGACAGCCGCCCGTTCTTCCTCCCTACCGGGGTGCGGACGACGTCGACGATCACAGCGTTGGCCATGGGGCCATTGTTGCCGATGGGCCACGGTTGCCGGAAATCTGGCGGTGTGTCAGATTTCCCCTCGACCGAGCCGGCGGGCCACGCCACCGGCCGAACGAGGGACCCGCCCGATGGACCGACCCATGGACCTGCACTACACCGACGCCCAGGAGGCGTTCCGGGCCGAGGCCCGCACCTGGCTGGCCACCCACGCGCCCGCGCCCGGGTCGCTCCCCTCCCTCGACACGGCCGAGGGGTTCGCGGCCCACCGGGCCTGGGAGGCCGAGCTGGCCGCCGACCGCTGGTCCGTCGTCTCGTGGCCCGAGGAGTACGGCGGCCGGGGCGTGGGCATCCTCGAGTGGCTCGTGTTCGAGGAGGAGTACTGGCGGGCCCAGGCGCCGCTGCGGGTGAGCCAGAACGGGGTCTTCCTCCTGGCGCCCACCATGTTCGAGTTCGGCACCGACGCGCAGAAGTCCCGGTTCCTGCCGCCGATGGCCTCGGCCGAGGAGATCTGGTGCCAGGGGTGGTCCGAGCCCGACGCCGGCAGCGACCTCGCCGGCATCCGCAGCCGGGCCCGCCGCTCGGACGCCGAGGGCGGCTGGGTGCTCAGCGGGCAGAAGACGTGGGCGTCGCGCGGTGCCTTCGCCGAGTGGTGCTTCGGGCTGTTCCGCACCGACCCGGAGGCCGAGCGCCACCGGGGGCTCACCTACTTCCTGATCGACATGGCCACCCCCGGGGTCACCATCCGGCCGATCCCGCAGATCGACGGCGAGACCGGGTTCGCCGAGCTGTTCTTCGAGGACGTGCTCGTGCCCGACGACCTCGTGCTCGGCGACGTCGGCCGGGGCTGGAACGTGGCCATGGCCACCGCCGGGTCCGAGCGGGGGCTCAGCCTCCGCAGTCCGGCCCGCTACTCGCGTGCCGCCGACCGCCTCGTCGACCTGTACGCCGAGCGTCTGGCCACCGACCCCGACCGGGCCCGCCGCAGCGCGGACGCCGTGGCCCGGGCGTGGACGGACGCCGAGGCCTACCGGTTGAACACGCTGTGGACCGCCACCCGGGTGCTCGACGGCGGGTCGGTCGGGCCCGAGGCCAGCGCCAACAAGATCCACTGGTCCGAGACCGAC
This sequence comes from Acidimicrobiales bacterium, assembly GCA_035534835.1. GTDB lineage: Bacteria > Actinomycetota > Acidimicrobiia > Acidimicrobiales > RAAP-2 > Bog-756. Next base: position 26,999 of record DATLRE010000027.1, on the reverse strand, counting down.
CTGGCCATCCACCGGACCGCCCTCGACCTGCTCGGCCCCGAGGCCGAGTTCCACGGGGACGGAGTCGACGCCCGGTGGCTCGACGGATTCCTGTTCGCGTTGGCCGGGCCCATCTACGCCGGTACCAACGAGATCCAGCGGAACGTGGTGGCCGAGCGCATGCTCGGGCTGCCGCGGGCCTGAGCGGGAGCGACCGACATGCACTTCGCCTTCACCGACACCCAGCTCGAGTTCCGCGACACCGTCCGCCAGGTCGTGGCCAAGGAGTGCACCCCGGACGACGTGCGCGCCGCCTACGCGGCGCCGGCCGCACGGACGCCACGGTGGGCGACCCTGGCCGACCTCGGGGTCGCCGGGCTCACCGTGCCCGAGGCGCACGGCGGCCTGGGCCTCGGCCTCGTCGACCTGGTGCTGCTGGCCGAGGAGGCCGGACGGGTGGCCCTTCCGGAGCCGCTCGTGGCGACCACCGGCCTGGCCGCCCCGCTGCTCGCCGACCTCGCGGCCTCCGGCGCCGCCGGCGCCCGGATCGGGCCGTGGCTCGACGCCATCGCCGCGGGCGACCTGGTCGCCGCCGTGGCCGACCCGGCCCGGCCGTCCGGGCCGGTGGCCGGTGCCGACGGGGCCGACCTGCTCCTGCTGGTGGCGGACGGGCCGGACGGGCCCGAGCTGCACGGCCTCGACGCCGCGTCGGTCACCGTCACCCCGGTCCCGTCCCTCGATCCCACCCGCCGGATGGGCACCCCGGTGTGGACGCCGTCACCGGGCACGGTCCTCGTCCCGGGCGCCGGGGCCGCGGCGCGCCTGGCCGTCACCGCCGACCGGGCGGCCGTGGCCACCGGTGCGGAGCTGCTCGGCCTGGCCGACGCCATGGTCGCCCGGACGGCCGCGTACGCCAAGGACCGCCAGCAGTTCGGCAGGCCCATCGGCAGCTTCCAGGCCGTCAAGCACCTGCTGGCCGGAGCGCAGGTCCTGCTCGAGTTCGCCCGGCCCGTCGTCTACGGGGCGGCCTGGGCGCTCGACACCGGGGACGCCCACGCCTCGCGGGCCGCGTCGGCCGCCAAGGCACGGGCGTCCGACGCCGCCGCCGAGGCGGCCCGGGTCTCCCTGCAGGTGCACGGCGCCATCGGGTACACGTGGGAGTGCGACCTCCACCTCTACCTCAAGCGCACCTGGGCCCTGGCCGAGGCGTGGGGGTCGGCCGCCGACCACCGGGCACGGCTGCTCGACTCGCTCCTCGCCGAGCGCTGACCCCGCCCGCGCTCCGCCCGGCCCGGACCGGTCCCGACCCACCTACGGGCGGGCGAAGGCGTAGACCGGGACCCCGTTGTACTGCGGGGAGTGGCTGGGTAGGTAGGGCCCGTTGATGACGACGCCCAGACTGCCGGTCGCCGCTGGGCCGGCGTCCCCCTCGATCGTCACCACCGCGCCGTCCGGCCACACCTGGGTGACCAGGCCGACGTGGACCGACGTCGCCGTCGACCACGGACCGGTGCCGTAGAGAACGGCGTCGCCCGGCAGCGGGGCGGCCGACGGGGGCAGCACCGCGGTGTTGGCCGCGGCCCAGGTGAAGATGTCCCCGGTGAAGGCGTAGGACGGGACCGGCACCCCGGCCCGCTCCCAGACCCAGGTGGCGAACAGCGCGCACCACGCTTCGCACGGCCCGTACGGATTGCAGAAGTAACCGGTGTACGGGTCCGCGTTGACCTGGCTGGCCGCCACCGACACGATGGCCGAGGCCGTCGGCGACGGTGCGGGATCCGGCGGGTTGGAGAACGAGTAGGAGAACCCGTCCGGGTCGAGCAGCCAGTAGCCCGTGCCGTCCCGGTCGAGGGTGATGCCGGCCACCGGCAGGATGACGTGCGGGTCGCCCCCCAATCCCCCACCCAGCGATCCCCGGAAGACGGCGTCCCCCTCGGTGAAGACGCCGCCGTCGTTGGCGACGAAGTAGTAGCCGCCGTCGTCCGCGGTCGCCGTCATCCCGACGACCGGGTCGTTCAGCGGGGTCCCCCCGATGGATCCGTGGAACGGTGCGTCCCCGAAGGCGAAGATGCCGCCGTCGCCGGCGACGAGCCAGTACCCCGCACCGGTGTGGGCCGGGGCCATGCCGGTCACCGGCGACACGAGGGTCGTACCTCCCATGGAACCGAGGAACGGCGCGTCGCCGAAGGCGAACACGCCGCCGTCGGACGCCACCAGCCAGTACCCGCGGCCGTCCGCGGTCGGCGCCATCCCGACGATCGGCTGGTTGAGCGGCACCGCGCCCATCGAGCCGTAGAAGGCGGCGTCGCCGAAGGCGAACACCCCGCCGTCGAGGCCGGCCATCCAGTAGCCCTTCCCGTCGGGCGTCGCCGCCATGGCCACGATCGGCCCCTGCAGCCGGAGCGCGCCCAACGACCCGAAGAAGCCGGCGTTGCCCACGGCGTAGACCCCACCGTCGGCGGAGGCCAGCCAGTAACCCTCGTCGGACACGGTGGCGGCCGGGTTCGCGACCTGGGCGACGACCACGGAGTTGAGCGGCGTCGTGATCGGACCGCCCACCGTCGGGGCACCGAACCCGAGGACGCCACCCCCGGCGTAGACGTGGGGCACGGACAGTGCCGCCGACACCAGCGCGGACCGGGCCGGCGCCGCGCCCGCGGGGGTGGACGCCGTCGCACCGAGGGACGCCGCCGCCACGACGGCGGCCAGCGCCACCAGTGCGGAACGCGCCGGACCTCGCATCGCGCCCATCGTAGGCATCCCTCCGGCCCGGCGAAAGGGGCGGTCCCGGGCCCCGACCGGGCCCCACGGCACCCGTCGGGCGCCGGCGCGCCCCGCACCTGACACTCCGTCAGAAGCGGGGATACACTCCCGGTCATGGCCGAACTGCCGATGATCATCTCCGTCGACGACCACATCGTCGAACCCGCCACCACCTGGACGGACCGCATCCCGAGCAGGTACCACGACGTGTGCCCCCGCATCGTGCGGGCCCCGATGGGGGAGATCACCTTCGTCGGCGGCAAGCTCACCGTGACGCCCGGCTCCGAGGGCAACCCGACCGACTGGTGGTACTACGAGGACCTCAAGCGACCCCTGCTCCGGGTCGACTCGGCCGTGGGCGTGCCCCGCGACCAGGTCACGATGAAGGGCATCACCTACGAGGACATGCGCCCGGGCTCCTACAGCCAGAAGGAGCGCCTCGAGGACATGGACGAGAACCACATCGAAGCCTCGCTGTGCTTCCCGACCTTCCCCCGGTTCTGCGGCCAGACCTTCACCGAGGCCCAGGACAAGGAGCTCGCCCTCCTGTGCGTCGAGGCCTACAACGACTACCAGGTCGAGGAGTGGTGCGCCGGGACCGGCGGACGGCTGATCCCGCTCATCATCGTGCCGCTGTGGGACGCGCACCTGGCGGCGGCCGAGGTACGGCGCAACGCCGAGCGCGGCGTGCGTGCCGTCTGCTTCTCCGAGATCCCCGCCTACCTCGGGCTGCCGTCGATCCACGACCCCGACAACTACTGGGACCCGTTCTTCGCGGCGTGCGACGAGACCTCGATGGTCGTCAACATGCACATCGGCTCCAGCTCCAAGATGCCGTCGACCTCGCCGGACGCCCCGGCCGCGGTGGGGTCCTCGCTCACCCACATCAACGCCGAGCTGTCCATGACCGACTTCCTGCTGTCCGGCCTCTTCGAGCGGTTCTCGAACCTGAAGGTGGCCTACTCGGAGGGCCAGATCGGCTGGATCCCCCACCTCCTGCACCGCATGGACGTGGTGTGGGAGGAGAACCGTGGCTGGGGCGGCGTCGGCGACAAGGTGCCCAACCCCCCGTCCAGCTACTTCGCGGACCACGTCTTCGGCTGCTTCTTCGACGACCCCAACGGCCTCAAGCTCATCGACGAGATCGGCGAGGACAACATCACCTACGAGTCGGACTACCCGCATTCGGACTCGACGTGGCCCCGCACCCGCGAGATCGCGGAGAAGCAGATGGCCGGCCTGACCGACGAGCAGCGGTACAAGGTCGTGCGCGGCAACGCCATCCGGCTGTTCGGCCTCGACTTCCAGTGACCACCGGGCAGTAGACCGACGTGGACCTGCGCTACAGCGACGCCGAGCAGGCGTTCCGGAACGAGCTGCGCGCCTGGCTCGAGGCGACCCTCCCGGGCCTGCCGCCCAAGCCGTCCCCCGACGACTGGCCGGGGCGCCGCGCCTACGACACCCACTGGCAACGCCTGCTGTTCGACGCCGGCTACGCCGGGGTGGACTGGCCGGTCGAGGGCGGCGGCCGCGGCAGCTCGGCGGTCGAGGAGCTCGTGTTCAAAGAGGAGCTGGAGCGGGCGCACGCCCCCTACGTCGGGGTGAACTTCGTGGGCCTGCTGCATGCGGGCCCGACCGTGATCGCCGAGGGGACCGCCGAGCAGCGGGCCCGGTTCCTGCCCCCGATCCTCCGCGGCGACGAGGTCTGGTGCCAGGGCTTCTCCGAGCCCAACGCCGGGAGTGACCTCGCCTCCCTGCGCACCCGGGCCGTCCGCGACGGCGACGACTACGTGGTGACCGGGCAGAAGATCTGGACGTCGCACGCCGAGGTGGCCGACCACTGCGAGCTGCTGGTGCGCACCGGGCCCGAGGACAGCCGCCACCGCGGCATCTCGTGGCTCATCCTCCCGATGGACGCACCCGGGGTCGACATCCGACCGCTCCACACCATCGCCGGGTCCACCGAGTTCGCCGAGCTCTTCCTGGACGAGGTCCGGGTGCCGGTGGCCAACCGGGTGGGCGAGGAGAACGACGGCTGGCGGGTCACCATGGTCACGCTCAGCTTCGAGCGCGGCACCGCCTTCGTCGGCGACCTGCTCGAGGCCATCGAACTCCTGTCCACCACCGTGGCCCTGGCACGCCGCACCGGCGCGTGGTCCGACGCCGGGGTCCGGCGTCAGGCCGGGCACCTGAGAGCCGAGCTCGACGCCCTGTGGGCCCTGACCCGGCGCAACGTCTCCCAGGCCGCCCGGACCGGCATCCCCGGGGTCGGGGGCACCTACTTCAAGCTGGCCTACTCGGAGACCCGCCACAAGCTGGGCGAGTTCTCCCTCGCCCTCCTCGACCGCGCCGGACTGGCCGCCCACGACCTCGAGGGCACCGACGGCGGGGGCCTGCTGCCCGCGGGCACGGTGGTGGAGGACTGGCTGCGGGGGATCTCGCTCACCATCGCCGCCGGGACGTCGCAGATCCAGCGGAACATCGTCGGCGAGCGCATCCTGGGGCTCCCGAAGGAGCCGCAGGTCACCGCCGGGGCGAAGGGCTAGGGCCGGAATGGACTTCGAGGTATCGGAATTCCAGCGCGAGCTGGCCGACGGCATCCGCAGGCTGTGCGAGGGGGTGTTCCCCCTCGAGGCGGTCCGCCGCGCCGAGTCGACCGACCGGGTCGTCGACCGGGACGGGTGGCGGCGCCTGGGAGAGGCCGGCGTGTTCCACCTGTGCCTGACCGAGGAGGCCGGCGGCGTCGGCCTGGGGCTGGCCGAGGCCGCCCTGGTCTTCGAGGAGCTCGGCCGGGCCCTGGTGCCGGGACCGCTCGTCGCCTCGCACCTGGCCGCCGGACTGGTCGACGGCGCCGAGGACGGCACCGCCGTGGTGGGCCTGGTGGAGCGCCCGGTGCCGGGCGCCGTCGGCACCGGCTCGCTCCCGGTCGTCCTCGAGCACCTGGCCGATCTCGACGTGCTCCTCGTGCGGTCCGCCGAGGGCGTCGAGCGGCTCGATCCGGCGTCGCTGGAGGCCACCCCGCTGCCGCGTCCCATGGACCCGCTCACCCCGGTCTGGTCACTCCCCGTGCTGCCCGCCGGCGAGCCGGTGGCCGGACCCGACGTGGCCGCCAGGTGGCGGCGGGACGGCGCCGTGCTCACCGCCGCGCTCCAGGTCGGCATGGCCCAGTGGGCGTGCGACCTCGCCGTCGAGTACGCCAAGGGCCGCGTCCAGTTCGGGCGCCCGATCGGCGGGTTCCAGGCGGTCAAGCACCTCTGCGCCGACATGGCCGTGCGGGCCGAGGTGGCCCGGTGCGCCGTGCAGGCCGCGGCCGTCACCGTCGACCAGCCCGACGTCGGCGACGCCGAGGTGGCCGCCGCGGGGGCCAAGCTGCTGGCCGACGAGGCGGCCGTCACCAACGGGCGCTCGTGCATCCAGGTCCACGGCGGGATGGGGTTCACCTGGGAGGTGCCCGCCCATCTCGCCTACAAGCGCGCCCGGGTCCTCGCCACCCAGTTCGGCAACGACGAGTCCCTGGCCGAGTCCCTGGCCGAATCCCTGGCCGAGTCCCTGGTGGCCGGCCCGCCGGTGGCCGACTGACCCAGGGCCGGCGGCGGCCCCGGGGCCGCGCACGCCGGACGAGACGTCCCCCGCGGGGGACCCGAGCAAGTGAGGTGCACCCGTGACCGACTCCCCCATCGCCCCGCCCGCCGACGTGGTGCCCGTGCTGCCCCCCGGGGTGGTGTCGTTCGGGATGCAGCTGCCCGTCCAGTCGCAGTCGACGATCTACGTCGAGCCGTGGGAGCCCGGCGCCGGGCCGGCCGAGCTGGCCCGGGTGGCCCGTGCCTGCGAGGAGGCCGGCTTCTTCTACGTGGGCGTCTGCGACCACACGTTCATCCCCGACCGACTGGCCGGCGCCATGAGCACCACCTGGTACGACACGATCGCGACACTCGGCTGGCTGGCCGGGGTGACCCGCGAGATCCGCCTCCTGTCCCACATCTACGTGGCCGCCCTGCGCCACCCGCTCCGGGCGGCCAAGGAGTTCGCCACGGTCGACGTCCTGTCGTCGGGACGGGTGATCTGCGGCGTGGGCGCCGGGCACGTCACCGAGGAGTTCGACCTGATGGGCCCGGCCTTCGACGAGCGGGGCCCGGCCACCGACGAGGCGGTGGCCGGCCTGGCCCTCGGCCTGGCCCACGAGTTCCCCGAGCTGCCCGGGCCGCGCTGGCCGGCAACGGGCGTGGGCCTGCGGCCCCGACCGGTGCAGTCGCCCCGCCCCCCGATCTGGGTCGGCGGGTCGTCGCCCGCCGCGCTGCGGCGCACGGCCCGGTTCGCGGACGGGTGGCTGCCCCAGTCGGTCGGCCCCAACCTCGAGCTCCTGGCCACCCTGCGCGAGCTGCGCGCCGAGCACCGCGCCGGCGCGCCGCTCGACATCGGCGCGATCTCCTACCCCCTCTACCTGGGGACCCCGGCGGCCGGCAACGAGCTGCCCCCGGGCACGGTGCAGGGCTCGCCGGAACAGCTGGCCGAGTACCTGCGGCCGTTCGGTGACGCCGGCGTGGGCCAGGTGCAGGTCCGGTTCCCGGCGCACTCGCCCGACGAGCTGTGCGACCAGATCGCCGCGTTCGGCGCCGAGGTCCTCCCGCTGGTCAACGGCTGACCGGGGGGCGGCGGACCGGGGGCCCGTCCGCCGGTCAGGGCGCCGTGGAGGTGGTGGTCGTGGTCGACGTCGTGGCCGTACCCACCCGCGTCGTGGTCGTGGTGCTCCCCACGGTCGTCGAGGTCGACGCGGCCGGCCGCGACGTCGTGGTCGTGGTCGACACGCCCGGCGTGGTCGAGGTCGTGGAGCTCGACGTGGTGGTGGACGCCGACGGCGCCGTGGTCGTGGTCGTCGACGGCGGCACCGTGGTGGTGGTCGACGTGGGCGCGGGTACCAGGCCCGTCGGGAGACCGTTGGGGTTGTTCGTCGTGTACGTGGTGAACGTCTTGGTGGTCGGTGGGTACAGGTACATCAGCGTGCCGAAGCCCAGGAAGGCGACGAGCATCAGGACCGTCGACCGCCGGACGGGGACCGAGCGCGACACGGGCTCGGCCATCAGGCCCGCGAGGGCGCTGTGGGGCACCTTCTCCTCGGCGACCTCGCCGGTCGGGCGGGGATCGTCCGAGCCGCCGTGCGCAGCGTCGCCGGCCGCCGCCCCGGCGCCGTCCCCCGATCCTTCCGGACTCACGATGCGCCCCGGGTGGCGCTGTCGCCCACGCCCGGCGAAGCGATGCCCGAGGCCCGGAGCGCGCCGGTCGCCCGCAGCCGGATCTCCCGTGCCACCTCGAACTGGCGCCCGGGGAGGGTCCGGGCGATGAGACGGAGCTGCACGTAGCCGACGTCGATCGCCTCCACACCGGCCACCACCGGGTCGCCCAGCAGCAGCCCCGACCACGCCGGGTCCTCGGCCATGGCGACCACGACCTCGCGCAGCAGCCCCGTGACCCGCTCCAGGTCCTCGGTCACCGACACCGGGATGTCGATGACGGCCCGCGACCAGTCCTTGGACAGGTTGGTGACCTGGCGCAGCGCGCTGTTCGGCACCACCACCAGCTCGCCCTGCGGCGTCCGCAGCTTGGTCACCCGGAGCGTGAGCTCCTCGACCGTCCCGGTGATCCCGGTGTTCTGACCGGGCATCGACAGCCGGATCACGTCCCCGAAGGCGAACTGGTGCTCGGCGAACAGGAAGAACCCGGCCAGCAGGTCGCCGACCATCTGCTGGGCGCCGAAGCCGAGGCCGATCCCGATGACGGTCGCCGGCGCCACCAGGGTGGTGAGCGGGATGCCCAGTTGGTCGAAGGCCAGGATGGCCACGATGAAGTAGGTCAGGGCGACGGCGGACCACTCGACGGCCTCGCTGATGGCCCGGGAGCGCTTGAGTGCCTCGGAGGCGACGATCCCCGACTCGATCTGGCGCCGGATCTGGCGGTCGATCCAGGCGCGCCGGCGGGCCCCGACCCAGTGGGCGAAGCGTACGGTGAGCCCGGCACCGAGCAGGAGCACGATGACCGGCAGCAGGTTGTCCCGGAGGTAGCCGTGGTGGATGCCCGCACCTTACCGTCGGCGCCGCGACCCGCCCGGGCGATCCGGCACCTGCCGCACCCGGCGGGCGCATGCCATAATCTGACGCACAGTCAGTTTCGGGGGGACCCGGCGACAGGGTCGGAGACGACCGCCGCCGTCCCGCCACCACATCCATGCGCACACGGCTGCGGGCGACCGTCCGGGCCATAGAGAGGGAACGCCACCATGCTCGACTACGTGATCCGCAACGGCACCGTCGTCGACGGGACGGGCGCTCCCGGGTTCCGGGCCGACGTCGGGATCCGGGACGGCGTCATCGTCGCCGTCGGCACCGTCGACGAGTCCGGGGCGACCGAACTCGACGCCGAGGGCCTCGTGGTCGCCCCCGGGATCATCGACCCGCACACGCACTACGACGCCCAGCTGTTCTGGGACCCGACGGCATCCCCGTCGAACCTGCACGGCGTGACCACGGTCATCGCCGGCAACTGCGGCTTCACCCTGGCGCCGATCAAGCCGGCCGACCACGACTACATCCGCCGCATGATGGCCAAGGTCGAGGGGATGCCGCTCGTGGCGCTCGAGGACGGGATCGAGTGGGACTGGGAGAGCTTCGGCGAGTACCTGGGCCGGCTCGAGGGGAACCTCGGCGTCAACGCCGGCTTCCTCGTCGGGCACTGCGCCATCCGCCGCTGGGTGATGGGGGCCGACCGGGCGGGCGAGGTGGCCGACGACCGCGAGCTCGCGGCCATGGGCGCGCTGCTGGCCGAGTCGATCGAGGCCGGCGGCCTCGGGTTCTCGTCGTCGCAGTCGCGCACCCACTCCGACGGGGACGGCAACCCGATCTCGTCCCGCTACGCCGACCGCCGCGAGATGCTGGCCTTCTGCGAGGTCGTCCGCGACCACCCCGGCACCACGCTCGAGTACATCACCGACGGCTGCCTCGACACCTTCACCGACGAGGAGATCGACCTGATGGTGGCCATGACCACCACGGCGCGGAGGCCGCTGAACTGGAACCTCCTCACCGTCGACTCGCGGACGCCGGCCAAGACCGCCCGCCAGCTCGAGGCCTCGGCTGCGGCGGCGGCGGCCGGGGGCAGGATCGTCGCCCTCACCATGCCGACCCTGGTGCCGATGAACATGAGCTTCCGCACCCACTGCGCCCTGTTCCTCATCCCCGGGTGGGGCGACGTGATGGGCCTCCCCCACGAGGAGCGGATCGAGAAGCTGCGCGACCCGGCGGTGCGGGCCGAACTCGACGAGCTGGCCCACTCCGAGGGGGCCGGCGTGTTCCGCCGCCTGTCCAGCTGGGCGAACTACATCATCGGGGACACGTTCGCCCCCGAGAACGCCGGCTACAGCTGGCGCGACGTCGGCTCGATCGCCGAGGAGCAGGGCAAGGCCCCCTTCGACGCCCTGCTCGACCTGGTCATCGCCGACGGCCTGCGCACGGTGCTGTGGCCCAAGGCCTCCGACGGCGACGCCGCCTCGTGGGAGGCCCGGGTCGACGTGTGGAAGGACCCGGGGGCCCTGGTCGGCGGGTCCGACGCCGGCGCCCACCTGGACCGCATGTGCGGCTCCAACTACCCGACCTCGTTCCTGGGCGACTGCCTGCGCAAGCGCAAGCTCGTCCCCATGGAGCAGGCCGTCCACTGGATGACCCAGGCCCCGGCCGACCTCTTCGGGCTCCACGACCGTGGCCGGGTGGCCGAGGGCCTGCGCGCCGACCTCTTCGTGTTCGACCCCGAGACCGTGGCCTCCGAGCCGGCCACCCTGGTCGAGGACCTGCCGGGCGGGAGCCCCCGGCTCATCGCCGACTCGATCGGCGTCCGCCGGGTCCTCGTCAACGGCGTCGAGACCGTGGTCGACGGCCGACCCACCGGCAACCTGCCCGGCACGCTCCTGCGGTCGGGCCGGGACACCGTCACCGTCGACACGGCGCCCCCGGCCTGAGGCCACGGGCCCGGGCCGCACCGGTGGCCGGTCCCGGGCGCGACCTACACTCCGGTCGGCGCGACCGGCCGTCCCCACCGACCGACCGGCGCTCGGGACCCCCGCCCCGGAACGACATGACCGCACGACCACGACCACGACAGTCCGCACGACCACGACCCCCGACGAAAGGACCCCCTCCCATGGGCGACCAGGCCACCCGAGACGAGACCAAGCTGCTGATCGGCGGGTCGTGGGTCGACGCCGGCGACGGCACCTACGACATCGTCAACCCGGCCACCGAGGAGGTCGTCGGCCAGGCGCCCAACGCCTCGGTGGCCGACGCCGAGGCCGCCTGTGCAGCCGCCCGCGAGGCCTTCCCGGCGTGGGCCGCCACCCCGGTCGAGGAGCGCCTCGCCCTGCTGAAGGCGGCCGCCGCCGCCATCCGGGCCAAGAACGACGAGCTCGTGCCGCTGGTGATCGCCGAGACCGGTGCCACCGCCTCGGTCGGGTCGCGCATGCAGGTCCCGATCAGCGCCGACCGCTTCGACCGGTACAGCCGGGACATCCGCCACGTCCAGGAGTCGAGCCTCCCGCCCATCGCCACCGCCGCCACCCCGCTGGCACCGGGCGGGCTCATCAGCGCCCTCGCCTACCGCCAGCCCGTCGGCGTGGTGGCCGCCATCGCCAGCTACAACTTCCCGCTCACCAACATGGCCGGCAAGGTCGCCCCGGCGCTCGCCATGGGGAACACGGTCGTGATCAAGCCCGCACCCCAGGACCCGCTGGCCGTCGTGGAGCTGGCCCGGGTGCTCGACGAGGTCGGGTTCCCGCCCGGCGTCATCAACCTGGTGAGCGCACAGGGCCCGGAACCGGCGTCGGTGCTCACGACGTCGCCCGACGTCGACATGGTCTCCTTCACCGGGTCGACGGCCGTCGGTCAGCGGATCGCGTCGGCCGGCGCTCCGACCATGAAGCGCCTGCTCATGGAGCTCGGCGGCAAGGGCGCCGCCGTGCTCTTCGCCGACGCCGACCTGAAGGCGGCCATCACGGCCATCGGCTCCACGTGGGCCTTCCACTCCGGACAGATCTGCACGGCACCCACCCGGGCCGTCGTCCACCGCAGCATCTTCGACCAGGTGGTCGAGGGGCTGTCCGCCTTCGCCGCCCGCCTCACCGTGGGCGACCCCACCGACCCCGCCACCGTGGTGGGACCGGTGATCTCGGGTCCCCAGCAGGGACGCATCCTCGACTACATCGAGTCGGGCCGGACCGAGGGCGAGGTCGTCGTGGGCGGCGGCCGGCCGGCCCACATGGAGCGGGGCTACTACGTCGAGCCCACCCTCATCACCGGCTCCAACGACATGCGTTCCGCCCGGGAGGAGATCTTCGGCCCGGTGGTCGTCGCCATCCCGTTCGACGACGACGACGAGGGCGTGGCCATCGCCAACGACTCGGAGTTCGGCCTGTACGACTACGTCTTCAGCGCCGACACCGCCCGGGCGTTCCGGGTGGCCAAGCAGCTGCGGGCCGGCCACGTCGGGATCAACACGGCCCAGCGCAACATGGACGCCCCGTTCGGGGGATTCAAGATGAGCGGCATCGGACGGGACGGCGGCGACTACGGCCTCGAGGCGTATTCGGAGTTGCAGTCGATCATCTGGGCGAGCTGAACCGGTCCCCGGCCCGGCGGGCTCAGCCGGCGCCGGCGAACGGCGCGGCGAAGGCGAACACCCCGCCGTCGGCGGCCACCAACCAGTAGCCCCCCGTCGGTGCGTAGGTCGCCATGCCGGTGATGGGTGCCTGGAGCGTCAGGCCGCCGGCGCTCCCGTGGAAGGGCGCGCCGCCGAAGGCGAAGATGCCGCCGTCGGAGGCCACCAGCCAGTAGCCGCCCCCGTTCGGCGTCGGGGACATCCCGACGATCGGCGCGTTCAGCCGGAACGATCCCGTCGATCCGAAGAAGGCGGCGTCGCCGAAGGCGAAGATGCCGCCGTCGGCGGCCACCAGCCAGTAGCCCCGCCCGTCGGGTGTCGGCGCCAGGCCGACGATCGGGGCGTTGAGCGGCATCCCGCCCATCGAGCCGAAGAAGGCGGCGTCGCCGAAGGCGAAGATGCCGCCGTCGGAGGCCACCAGCCAGTAGCCGCCCCCGTCGGGCGTCGGCGCCATGTCGACCACCGGGGCATTGAGGGGCCGGCCGCCCATCGAGCCGTGGAAGGCGGCGTCGCCGAACGAGAAGATGCCGCCGTCGGCGGCCACCAGCCAGTAGCCCCGCCCGTCGGGCGTCCCGACGATGTGGCGGATGGACGCCACCATGGGCAGTCCGGCCATCGATCCGTGGAGGACGGCGGTCCCGTGGGCCGCCACGCTGCCGTCGGCGCGGGCCACCCAGTAGCCCGGTCCGCCCGATCCGGCGATCCCCACCGCCGGGTCCTGACCGGAGGCCATGGGCTCACCGGGGACGGGCGCGACGGGGTAGGGGTAGGCGTACTGGCCACCGGTGGCCGTGGTCTGTCCGTTCGGACCGACCATCTGGCCCGGGCAGTACACGGGGACCCCGGTCTGGGTACCGGCGACGGTCGGACCCGCCGGGACGGGGACGCCCTGGAGGGCGTTCTGGGTGGCCTGGCGGTTCTGGGCCGGGGCCAGGTTGCCGTAGGCGAAGCCGAAGAGCTCGACGGTCCATGCCTGGCCGCCGCTGCAGGTCACGCCGATGCCCACGGTGTCGTACCCGGCGTTCAGCATGTTCTGGCGGTGACCGGCCGACGCCATGTACGAGCTGTCCATCCCGTCCGAGCCGTCACCGGGCCAGAAGGCCGTTCCGGAGTCGCCGGCGTTGGCCGCCAGCTCGCAGAGCTGGCCGGGGGACGGGCTGGGCCCGCAGGCCGACAGGGGCGGGTCCTGGACCTGACCGACGGCGGCCAGGTGCGCGGACCAGGCCTGGGCGGCCGCGGCCAGCCCCGGGTCCATCCCGAGCGGAGGGACCGTCAGCGCGCTCGAACTCCGGGCCGCCCGCTCGGCGTTCGCCCGGGCGAGGAGGTCCTGGGCGTAGAGCGACTGGACGGCGTCGAGGCTCATCGGTGCGACGGCGGCGCCTGCCGGTGCCGGGGCCAGGGGGCCCACCGGAGCCGCCAGGGTGAGCGCCGCCGTCGCCACCACGGCGATCGCCGCGGCGACCACCACCCGGGCGCGACGACGGGCGACCCGGGCCGGGCCGACGGTGGTACCGCTCGGTGCTGGAGTGTCGTACGACATGGGGAAACCCGTCCTCCGTCGATGCCTCGATGTGCTCCCGTGCCCCGGGGAGACCGGGGGGAGTCTCACCCGACCCGGCTCCTCGCTCACAAGCGGTCCGGAGCACCTTCCAGTCCGTTCCATCGGCAGATCGTGGCCGAAACTGTTGCCCGGATCGGCTACAACGGGGGCGTGCCCGCTCCTGTGCCGCCGTCGATCCCCTCCGAATTCACCGAGATGGTCGGGCGGGTGAGCAATTGGGGCCGCTGGGGGCCCGACGACCGGATCGGCACCCTGAACCTGATCGACACGACCGCCCGGTTGCGTGGCGTCGCCTCGGTGGTCGACGGCGAGGCCTTCCCCCTGGGCATCCCGATGTCCGAGGCCGAGGGGATCCAGATGGGGTTCATCGAGGGTCGCGTCAATCCCACCCACACCATGGTCGCCGTCGACGCCCCCCAGAGCGACGACCCGGGGTGGGTCGCCTTCTCCGAGGACGTCGTGACCTTCGCCATGCAGTGCGCCACCCACTGGGACGGGCTGGCCCACGCGTCCTACGGCGCGGGCCCCGCCGGCCGCGTGCTCTACAACGGCTACCCCGCCTCCACCGTCACCGAGGACGGCGCCTCGCTCCTCGGCATCCAGCAGATCCGCTCGCTCGTGTCCCGTGGACTCCTGCTCGACGTGGCCCGGGCCAAGGGGCTCGAACTCCTCGACCCGGGGTACGCCATCGCGCCGGAGGACCTCGACGCTGCCTGCGCCCTCGGCCGGATCGAGGTCGAGCCGGGCGACGTGGTCCTGGTCCGGACGGGCCAGACCGCCCACCTGGCCCTCGACGGACGGCCGGGGATCGGGGGCCGGCCCCCGGCACGCGACCTGCTCGCCTACACGTGGCCCACGCCGGGTCTCACGGTCGCCACCGCCGGGTGGTTCCACGACCACGACGTGGCCGCGGTGGCCATCGACACCCTCATCCTCGAGGTGTACCCGTGCGAGTCCGAGGACCTCTTCCTTCCCGTGCACGTCCTCCACCTGGTGGAGATGGGGATGACCCAGGGCCAGAACTGGTCCCTCGACGCCCTGGCCGATGCCTGTGCGGCCGACGGCCGCTACTCGTTCCTGCTGGACGCCACCCCGCTGCCCTTCACCGGGGCCCTCGGCTCGCCGGTGAACCCGGTGGCGCTGCGCTGAGGACCGGGCGGCACGGGGGTCGGCGCCGGGTCAGCGCCGGGGCCGCCCCGCGGCCTTGGCGGTGCGGGCCGAGGCGGCGCCGCCGCCGACCACCGGCCCGGTGCGGGGCGCGGCGCTGCCGGCGCCGGGGACCCGGACGCCCTCGGGGGCCGGTCGGCCGGTGACCGACCAGTGGAGGAGCCGTGCCTGGCTGTCGACCAGCGAGGCGGTCCGGATGCCCCAGAACTCGAACCCGTACCGGTGGCCGGCGACCTGGGCCAGCATGGCGATCAGGGTTCCGGCGACCGCCATCGGATCGTCCCCGGCCGGCGATCCCGACGTGGCCGACTGGTTGGCGATGACCCGGGCCAGGGTGACGGTGACGGCGTTGAGCGCCCGCACCCGCAGCCCCTGGAACCGCAGGTCGCCCTCCACGGTGGTCAGCTCCACCACCCGGAACACGGCCCGGTTGCGCTCCCAGTAGTCCATGAACCCCTCGACCACGGCGACCGCCGTCGTCCACGACGCCTCCGCCGACCAGTCGCCGTCGACCAGGCCGGCCAGGACGCCCGCCCCGTCGACCAGCTCCTCGGCCAGGACGGTGATGGCCGCCTCCACGTTCTCGAAGTACTGGTAGAAGGTGGCCGGCGACGTACCGGCCTGCCGGGCGATGTCGATGACCTTGATCGAGCGCCAGGGGGTGGCCACCAGCAGCTCGGCCGTGCACTCGAGGAGGCGCTGGCGGGTGGCGAGCCCGCGCCGCCCCGGGACCCGGCCGTCGGTGGTGGCGATCAGCTCCAGGTCGTCGTCGCTGGGCTCGGCGGAGGGCATGGCCGACCATGGTACCGAGGCGGGGGCCGGACGGCTGGCCCGGAGCGACCCGAGGTTGCCGTGGGGCCGCCGAGCCGGCGGGGTGCCGGACCGTTCCCCGGGTCGGGAAAGGGTGTCCGGCTAGGGTGGGATGCCATGGCGAACGGTCCCGTGCCTCGCACGCTCACGCGGGCCCAGCAGGCCCGGCGCCAGCGCGTCGTGGACGCGGCGATGTCCCTCGCGCTGGAGGGCGGATACGAGGCCGTGCAGATGCGCGACGTGGCCGCCCGGGCCGACGTGGCCATGGGTACCGTGTACCGCTACTTCACCAGCAAGGACCACCTGCTGGCCGCGTCGCTCGTCCACTGGGTCGAGCAGCTCGACAGCCGGCTCGCCCAGTCCCCCGCACAGGGATCCAGCCCGGCCGAGCGGGTCATCGACGCCCTGGACCGGGCCCTGCGGGCCATGGGGCGCCAGCCGACCCTGGTGAGCGCCGTGTTCACCGCCCTGGCCTCGCCCGACCCCGCCGCCATCGAGTGCCAGCAGCAGGTGTCGGTCCTCATGGAGGGGATCATCACCCGGGCCATCGGCGAGCCCCAGCCGGCCGACATCAGCGACCGGGCCCGGATCCTCGGCCACGTCTGGTACTCCGCCCTCGTCGGCTGGGTGAACGGGTGGAGCAACATGGGCCGCGTGCACGACGAGCTCGTCGTGGCCATCGGGCTGCTCCTGCCGATCGAGGTCTACGCCGAGGTCTGACCGGGCCGGTCCGGCGGACTCCGGGGGTGGCCCGTCCGTGGGCGGTCCCCGGGCTACCGTCTGGCATGACCTCCGCCATCGAAGTGCGCGGTCTCTCCAAGCAGTTCGGTCCCGTCCGCGCCGTCGACGACCTGTCGTTCGAGGTGGCCCAGGGCCGGGTGACCGGGTTCCTCGGACCCAACGGCTCGGGCAAGACCACGACGTTGCGCATGCTCCTCGGCCTGGTCGCGGTGACCCACGGGACCGCCACCTTCGGCGGCCGGCGCTACGTCGAGCTCGAGCATCCGGTCCGCCACGTGGGCGCGGCCCTCGAGGCCACCAGCTTCCATCCGACCCGGCGGGCCGAGGACCACCTGAGGACGGTGGCGCTCGCCAGCGGCATCCCGGGGAGCCGGGTGGCGGAGACCCTCGAGCTCGTGGGGCTCACCGAGGTCGCCCGGCGACGTGTCGGCAAGTTCTCGCTCGGGATGCGCCAGCGCCTGCAGCTCGCCACGGCGCTGCTGGGCGACCCCGAGATCCTGATCCTGGACGAACCGGCGAACGGCCTCGACCCGCAGGGCATCCAGTGGCTGCGCACCTTCATCCGCGGCCAGGCCGCGCTGGGCCACGCCGTGCTGGTCTCGTCCCACCTGCTGTCCGAGATGGAGGAGACGGTCGACGACGTCGTGATCATCTCGCAGGGCCGGCTCGTGCTCCAGACCACGCTGACCGAACTGGCCGGCCGGACCGGGACCGGGACCGGCATGCGCATCCGCACGCCCGAGACCCACCGGCTGGCCGGGCTGCTCGACGCCATCCCGGTCGGCTGGCGCATGACCGCCCCCGACACCCTGGTGATCGACGGGGCGTCGCCCGAATGGTTCGGGATGTTCGCCGCCCAGAACCAGGTCGTCCTCCACGAGCTCGTCCAGGAGAAGGGGAGCCTCGAGGACGTCTTCCTGCAGCTGACCCAGGGGTTCGACGCCGCCCACCCGATGGGAGCGGCGGGCGGTCAGTCGGCGCCGTTCCAGATGCCGGGGGACGGCGCGTGATCGCCGTCGTCCGGTCCGAACTCCTGAAGATCCGCACCACGGCCGTTCCCTGGGTGCTCGCCGGGGTCGCCGTGGTGATCGAAGGCCTCCTCATCCTCACGATCTTCCTCGGCCGCGATCAGGGCGGGCCCGGATACGACGTCCCCCACACCACCCAGCAGCTCCGGAACCTGCTCGGATCGGGGTTCCAGGGCTACCTTCTGGCCCTGCTGCTCGGCGTGCTGGTGGTGACGACGGAGTTCCGGCACAAGACGGTCACGACCTCGTTCCTGGTGACCCCGAGACGGTCGGAGTTCGTGGGCGCCAAGCTGCTGTCGGCGGCGATCCTGGGCGCCCTCCTGGGCGTACTGATGCTGGTGATCGCGCTGGTCGCGGGCGGTTGGACACTGAGTGCCCGAGGTGGCTCGTTCACCGACCTGGCGCGCCAGATCCCGGCCGTCGCCCCCGGGTTCCTCCTGGTCTTCGTCCTGTTCGCCATCCTCGGGGTGGGGGTCGGGTCGATCCTGACCAACCAGGTGGCCGCCATCATCGTGAGCCTCGGCTGGTTCATCATCCTGCAGGGCATCCTGGTCGCCCTGGTCAACTCGGCCTACAAGTGGGTCCCGACCGGCGCCGCCGACGCCGCCTCCAACCTGACCCGGCATTCCGGCAACGGGCCCCACTTCGACCTGTTCACCTGGTGGCAAGGGGCGCTGCTCATGCTCGGCTACGGGCTCGGGTTCGCCCTCATCGGGTCGCTCCTGCTGTCCCGGCGCGACATCACCTGAGGCGGCGGGGCGCCTGCCCGGACGGAGGCACCCGCCCCGCACGTCGGCGGAGGGCCCCCCTACACTCGGCCCGTGGACGAGTCCGCCGACGCCCGACTGCCCGCCCACGGGCAGGACCCCGAGTCCGTCCTGGCCCGACTCGATGCGTTCGCGGACCACGACCGGGACTGGCGGGGCGGGCGGGTCTTCAGCCTCGTCTACGACGCCGGCGAGGACGTCCGCGAGCTGCTCGCCCGGGCGGCGGCCCGGTACGGGGCCGAAAACGCGCTGAACACGGCGGCCTTCCCCAGCCTGGGGAGGATGCAGCAGGACATCGTCGCCATCACCACCGGTCTGCTGGGCGGCGACCGGCGCCCCGGGGGCGGCGCGGGCGTCCGGGGCTACCTCACGTCGGGGGGCACCGAGTCGCTGCTCCAGGCCACCCGGACGGCCCGGGACTGGGGACGGGCCGAGCGGGGGATCGACCGCCCGAACATGGTGCTCGCCACCAGCGCCCACGCCGCCTTCGCCAAGGCGTCGCACTACTTCGACCTCGAGTCGCGCCGGGTCCCCGTCCGGCCGGACGGCAGCGCCGACGTGGACGCCATGGCGGACGCCGTGGACGACCGGACCGTGCTCGTCGTCGGCTCGGCGCCGTCGTACCCGCAGGGGGTGATCGACCCGATCCCCGAGCTCGGGGCCCTCGCCCACGACCGGGACGTCCTCTGCCACGTGGACGCCTGCCTCGGCGGATTCCTCCTGCCCTTCCTCGGGACGCTCGGCCACGTCACGAAGGCGTGGGACCTGTCGGTCCCGGGCGTCACGTCGATCAGCGCCGACCTCCACAAGTACGGCTACGCGGCCAAGGGCGTGTCGGTGATCCTCTACGGCGACCGCCGGCTCGGCCGCCTGCAGTCGTTCGTGACCTCCGACTGGCTGGGCGGCCTGTACGGCTCGCCGTCGATGGCCGGGACCCGCCCGGGCGGCCCCATCGCCGCCGGCTGGGCCGTCCTCCACCACCTGGGCGAGGACGGCTACCTCCGCCTGGCCGGGGACGCCCACCGGGCCGCGACCGCCCTGCGCGCCGGCATCGGGTCGACCCCCGGCGTCGGCCTGCGGGGCGACCCGGACGGCACCGTCCTCGCCTTCGGGGGCGACGGCGGTCCCGCCGGGATCGACACCTTCGCCCTCGGCGACGCCCTGGCCCGACGGGGCGGGTGGTTCTTCGACCGGCAGACGCCCCCGGACAGCCTGCACGCCACCGTGCACGCGGGACATGCCGCGGTGATCGGCGACCTGTGCGCCGACCTGGCCGCCGCAGCCGCCGAGCTGGCCGGCAGCGGGACACGGGCCGAGGACCGCGGCACGACCTACGGGACGGTCTGAACGAGCGTACGCCCAGCCACGGGCGTGGCCCTCGCGCCGACGGTCCGTTGCCGGGCCGGGACCCATGGTCTATACATGCCGGACGAAGGTCGGCGGCGCGGTGCCGGTCGGGGCGAGGGACAGTCGGCGGACGGAGCAGGGAGAGACCGTGGATCGCAAGTGGTGGACCTTGATCGCCGTCTGTTTCGGGACCTTCATGCTGCTGCTCGACATCACGGTCGTGAACGTGGCGCTGCCGGACATCCAGGCCGCCCTCCACACCTCCTTCGCCGACCTCCAGTGGGTGGTGGACGCCTACGCGCTCACCCTGGCCGCGTTCCTCCTCACGGCGGGCGTCCTCGGCGACATGTACGGCCGGCGCGGGATGTTCGCCATCGGACTGGTGCTCTTCTCCCTCGCCTCGCTGACCTGCGGCCTGGCCACCACCCCCCTGATGCTGAACCTGTCCCGGGCCGCCCAGGGCGTGGGCGGGGCCATCATGTTCGCCACCTCGCTCGCCCTGATCGCCCAGGCGTTCTCGGGCCGGGAGCGGGGGACGGCCATCGGCGTCTACGGGGCCGTGGTGGGCGGGGCCGTCGCCATCGGCCCGCTGGTGGGCGGGGCCATCACCAGCGGCATCGGCTGGCGCTGGATCTTCTTCGTCAACATCCCGATCGGCGTCGTCGCCGTGGTCATCACCTTGTCCAAGGTCGACAACGCCAAGTTCTCCACCGGTCGGCGGATCGACTGGCTCGGATTCGTCACCTTCACCGCGTCGCTGTTCCTCCTCGTCTACGCCCTGGTCCAGGGCAACGCCAAGGGCTGGGGCAGCACCGCCATCGTGTCGATGCTGGTCGGGTCCGGCGTGCTCATGGCCGTCTTCGTCGTCGGCGAGTGGCGCCAGGACGATCCGATGCTGGACCTCGGGCTGTTCCGGCGCCCGGCGATGGTCGGCGTCTCGCTCGGCTCGTTCACCCTGTCGGCCTCGATCTTCGCCATGTTCCTCTACCTGACGCTCTACATGCAGACGGTGCTCGGCTACTCGCCGTTCCAGGCCGGTGTCCGGTTCCTGCCTCTGACCATGCTGGCCTTCTTCGCCGCTCCCGTCGCCGGGAAGCTGACGGTGAAGGTGCAGTCGCGGTTCATGATGAGCCTCGGGCTGGTCCTCGTGGCACTGAGCTGCGAGCTCATGTCGCACGTGCAGGCCACCTCGTCGTGGCTGGTCCTGCTCCCGGGCTTCCTGGTCGGCGGCATCGGCATCGGCATCACCAACCCGGTGCTGGCGTCGGCATCGGTGTCGGTGGTCCCCCCCGAGCGCAGCGGGATGTCGACCGGCACGGCCAGCACCTTCCGCCAGGTCGGGATCGCCACCGGCATCGCCGGCCTGGGCGCGGTCTTCGTCCACCAGGTCAAGCCCGCCGTGGTCGCCTCGCTCCAGTCCACCCCCACCGGGCAGGCCGTCCTCGCCCACGGCGGCAGCCAGCTGGGCTCGGCGCTGGCCTCGGGCGGCGTGCGCCAGGCGGCGGCGGCCATCCCCGTCGAGTCGGCGCGAACGGCCCTGCTGAGCGCCTACCGGTCCGGCTTCGTGTCGACCTTCGACCACCTGATGGGGATCGCCGCCGTGGTGGCCCTCGTCGGGGCCGTCGGCTGCCTGTTCCTGGTCCGCCAGCGCGACTTCGTCCCGAGCCTGGACGAGGGCGAGTGGGGCGGGGACGCCGGGGACGTCCCCGGCGCCGGAGGCGGGGTCGCCGGGGGCGGGGACGAACGGTCGACCGCCGCACACGCCGGGTGACCGACTCCCGGCGATGACCGGGACGGAGCCCCTCGCCGGACGCGGCCCCGACGAGCCCCATCCCTCGCGGCTGGCCGCCGACGACCCGGGGCGCGAGGCCATCCTGGCCGCCCACCGGGCCGCCCGACGGGCCGGGGCCACCGGCTACTCCGACCCCGCCACCGGCTACTGGGTGATGACGGCCGACTTCCTGGGCGGACGCGGCACGTGCTGCCACCAGGGCTGCCGGCACTGCCCGTACCTGGTGTAGCCGTGACCCGGCGGTGTCAGCCCGCCGTCAGCACCGACCGGTCACCCGACCGGAGCCCGGCGATGAGCCGGCGGTACTCGCCGGCCGAGTCCCGTCCCATGGCGTCGGTCTCGAGCCACGTCCCGCCCCCCGGGCCGCGGGACCGGTCCACCCCGTGCAGGCCGAAGCGCGGCTCGTAGGAGCCCCACTCGTAGTTGTCCACCAGCGACCAGTGCCAGTACCCCTCGACGGGGACCCCGGACCCGACGGCCGACACCACCGCGGCCAGGTTCTCGCGCAGGTAGCGGGGACGGTCCCACCCGTCGAGCCGTCCGAAGGACCGGCCGTTGCGCACCCGGTTGCACATCCCGTTCTCCACCACCCACAGGGGCAGGCCGGGCGCGAGCTCGTGCTGCACGCCGAGCCACCGGGCCAGACCGCCCGGGTCGGGCGGGTCGTCCCACAGCTCGCGGGCCGGCGCCGGCGTCCGGCCGCCGGCGGTCCGGTGGCCGGGGACCCGGAAGTGGCGGGCGGCCAGGGGATCGTAGTAGTCGACGCCCAGCACGTCGAGCGTGCGCTCGTGCGGGCTCGCCTCGAGGGCGTCGAGGACCCGGCGGGGCGTCCGCCGGCGCCGGCCCGTCGACCCGTACGGGGCGAGGCGGGCCCCGGCCCGGCGCAGCAGCTCCTCGCCCACCCCCGGCGTGGGCAGCAGGGCGTAGTGCCGGCGCCGGCGCTCGGCGATCCAGGCGTCCAGGTCGCCGCGTCCGATGCCGAGGCCCCGGGCGAGCAGCAGGTCGACCAGCATCCGGTCGTACTCGTAGACCGTGAGGCAGGCGTTGTTTGTGGTGACCACGGCGTCGGGTCGCTCGTCGCGGATCGTGTCGTACCCGAACACGTGGGCGCAGAGCAGGTTGTCGAGGGCCACCGCGGCATCGGCGAACGCACCCGTGCGGCCCGGCGGGAACGCGCCGAGCACGTAGGTCATCAGCGCCAGGACGTTGACCTCGTTGAGGGTGACCCAGTGGCGCACCGAGGGCGCCAGTGCCGAGACGACCACCCGCGCGTAGGCCGCGAAGCGCGCCGGCGCGTCCGGGCGCAGCCACAGGTCCGCGCCCAGCCACTCCGGGTGGGTGAAGTGGTGGAGCGTGACCAGAGGGGTGAGCCCCCGCTCGACGCACCCCTCCACGATCGCCCGGTAGCCGTCGAGCGCGGCCCGGTCGACACCGCCCCGGTCGGGCAGCACCCGTGCCCACTCGACGCTCAGCCGGAAGCTGTCGCACCCGAGTGCCGCCGCCCGGTCGAGGGCCGCTCCGGGATCCTCCCAGAACCCGACGGCGTCGCCCGACGGGGCGACCCGTCCGACCTGCTCCCACGCCAGCCAGTTGTTGGCCGGACGGCCCGGACCGTTGAACCCTCCCTCGACCTGGAAGCCGGCGGTGGCCACCCCCAGCAGGAACCCGTCCGGGACGAGACCGTCGCCCGACGCGGCCGGCACCCCCGCTCCCGCTGCCTCGTCCCGTGTCGCCACCGTCGCGCCCTCTCCTCGGCGGGGGACGACCCGTCCACGGGGCCTCCCCAGAGTGGCGATGGTAGCTTCCCGCACCGTGCGGCCACCCGGCCCGCCCGACGCCGACCCCCCTCAGGACGCCCCCATGCCGCAACCGTCGATCGACCCCGAACGCATCCCCGTCGTCATCGCCTCGGGGCAGGCGCTCGAGCGCGTCACGCTGGTGAACCCGGTCGAGCTGATGGTCCGGGCGTGCGAGGCGGCGCTGGCCGACGTGCCGCTCCTGCGGGACCGGATCGAACGGCTGACCGTCGTCGACGTCATGACCAAGTCGGGGCCCGCCCCGTCGACCGAGCTGGCCGACCGCCTGGGCCTCGGGCCCGACGTCGTGCGCGAGGTCACGACGGTCGGGGGCAACACGCCCCAGTGGCTGGTGAACCGGGCGGCCACCGAGATCGCCGACGGCAGGCTCTCGGTGACCCTCGTGGCGGGGGCGGAGGCCATCCGCTCGTCGCGGGCCCGTCGCGCCCAGGGGCTCCCGCGCGACGAGGGGCGGGTCGACCTGCCGGCCGACACCGTCGTGGGCGACGCCCTCCCCGGGTTCGGACCGGCGGAGCTGGCCGCGGCCCTGCTCGCCCCCGTGCACGTGTACCCGCTGTTCGAGAGCGTGCTGGCGGCGCGGGCCGGCCACGACGCCGCCGCCCACCGCACGGTGCTCGGCGAGATGATGGCGCCCTTCACGACGGTGGCGGCGGCCCACCCCTTCGCCTGGTTCCCCCAGGAACGCTCGGCTGCGGAGATCGCCACCCCCTCCCCCGACAACCGCATCGTCTGCGAGCCGTACACCAAGCGGATGACCGCGTTCCTCGGCTCCGACCAGTCCGCCGCCCTGGTGGTCTGCTCGCTGGCGGCCGCCCGCCGGGCGGGGGTCGCCGACCGGGCCGTGTTCGTGTGGTCGGGCGCCGAGGCCGTCGACGTGCGCTTCGTGTCGGAGCGCCCGGACCCGGGCCGCTCGCCGGCCATCGCCGCCGCCGGCGCGGCCCTGTTCGCCTCGGCCTCGGAGGCCGCCCTGGGTCCGGTCGGGGTCGACGACATCGACCGGATGGACATCTACTCGTGCTTCCCGTCCGCCGTGCAGCTGGCCACGGCCGCCCTCGGCATCGCCCCCGACGACGCACGGGGACTGACCGTCACCGGCGGCCTCCCCTACTTCGGGGGACCGGGCAACAACTACACGACCCACGGCATCGCCACCCTGTGCGACCTGCTGCGCGAGGACACCGGCGGGGGCACGCGGCTCGGACTGGCGACCGGGCTCGGCTGGTTCGTCACCAAGCACGCGCTCGGCGTCTACGGCTCCACCCCGCCGCCCGCCGGGTTCCGGCGCGCGGACACCTCCGCGGCCCAGGCCGCCATCGACGCGACCGCCGTCGAGGTGGCCGAGGTGCTCGATGCCCCGGAGACCGCCACCGTGGTGGCGGCGACCGTCTGGCGGGACAACGACGGCACCGCCGCCGGCGCCCCGGTCCTCGCCCGGCTGGCCGATGGACGTCACATGGCCCTCTCCCCGGCCGACGACGGGGTCACGGCGGCCATGGGCGATCTCGACGTCCCCGGTCTCGTGGGCGGCTCCGTGGTCGTCCAGGCCGGCGAGCCGCGCTACCGTCTGGCGGAACGCTGAATCCTCGTCACCGGGAGACCACCATGTCCGAACTGCTCCGCGAGCGCCAGGATCACATCGAGATCCTCACCATCAACCGCCCCGAGGCGCGCAACGCCATCAACCTGGCCACGGCCACGGCGCTGTCGACCGCACTCGACGAGATCGAGGCCGACGACGACGTCTGGGTCGTGGTGCTCACCGCGGCCGGCGACAAGGCGTTCTCGGCTGGCATGGACCTGAAGGCCTTCGCCACGGGCGAGTTCCCCATCACCGACAAGGGCTTCGGCGGCATCACCAAGCGCGACTTCCCGAAGGCCCTCATCGCCGCCTGCAACGGTTCGGCGCTGGCCGGCGGGTGCGAGATCATGCTCAGCTGCGATCTGGTGGTGGCGGCCGACCACGCCAAGTTCGGGATCCCCGAGGTGGCCCGCGGCCTGGTGGCCGGGGCGGGCGGCCTCATCCGCCTGCCGAAGCGCATCCCCCAGGCCATCGCCCTCGAGATGGCGCTGACCGGCGAGCCCATCAGCGCCGAGCGCGCCCTGCAGATCGGCCTCGTCAACCGGGTCGTCCCGGCCGACCAGCTGATGGGTGAGGCCCTCGCCCTGGCCGAGCGCATCGCCAAGAACGCACCGCTCGCCGTCCGCCTGTCCAAGCAGGTCATGAAGCAGGCCGGCGAGCTGCCGGAGTCGGAGGCCTGGGGCATCAACGACGCCGTCTTCGGCGAGATCGGCCGGTCGGCCGACGCCATGGAGGGCGCCGTCGCCTTCGCCGAGAAGCGCGAGCCCAACTGGACGGGCCGGTAGCCGGCGGGCATGCACCCGGCCCCCGTGCTCGCCGCCGCCGTTCCCACGCTCTCCTCCGGGCTGGACGGGTTCCGCCTCATCCTCCACGTGCTGGCCGCCACCTTGTGGGTGGGCGGGCAGTTCACCATGGTCGGGCTGCTCCCGACGATCCGGGGCCTCGGTGACGACGCTCCGAAGAAGGCGGCCCGGGCGCTCGCGTGGCTCCTGTGGCCGGCCTACGCCGTCCTGGTCGTCACCGGACTCTGGAACATCCAGGCCGTGGACGCCCGCCACGCGTCGTCGACCTGGAACGCCGTGCTCGGCATCAAGATCACGTTCGTGGTGATCGCCGGGGTGGGGGTGTTCCTGCACCAGCGGTCCACCTCGAAGGTGGGCCTCGCCGTGTGGGGGGCCGTCGGGGCCCTGGCCTCGGTCGTCGCCCTCTGCCTGGGCGTCTTCCTCGCCGGCTGAACGGGAGCCCGGGGCGGTCCGGGGACGTCCCCGGGTGCCTGCGCAGCGGCGCCGTCCGTCCAGGTCTAACCTGTCCACAGCAGGCAATTAGGGGAGACACGTCATGGCACCAGCAGAACTCTTCGGCGAGCAGGGCATCATCGTCCTGATCGTGATCGCCGTCGTCCTCTTCGGGTCCACGCAGATCCCGAAGCTGGCCCGATCGCTCGGTTCCGCGCAGAAGGAATTCAAGAAGGGCCTCGACGAGGGCGCCAGCGGCGACACCAAGTCCGGTGCACCGGCGGCCGCCCCACTGGCCGAGGCCACCCCACTGGCCGAGGCCACCCCGCAGGTCGTCCAGGCGCCCGCGCCCGCACCGGCGCCATCCGCCGCGGACGGCAACGCGGACGCCACGTCCTGAACGCACCTCCACCGTGCCGCCGGACGCCCGGGACGCCCGGACCGGCGCAGGTGCCGGACGCGGACCGCTTCCGCGCTGGCGCATCCCGTTCTGGGCCCTCCAGGTCCTGGAGCTCGGCGTCGCCTTCCTGCTCGTCACCCAGTCCGTCCACGTGGGGCGGGGTGGGATCCTCATCGCCCTCGGGATCGTCCTCGGTCTCCTGGCCCTCACCGCCGACGGACCGCTCGGCGTGGTCCGGGTGTGCGGGCAGCGCCTGCACGTCCTGCTCGCCGCCGGCGCGGCACTCACGCTGGCCGCACTCGCCTTCGTCCCCGCGCTCC
>DATLRE010000026.1:0-2199 GCA_035534835.1 Acidimicrobiales bacterium | reverse complement strand
CCGAGGCGGCTCCGGCGCCGGCCGGGACGGCTGCCGCCAGGACCACGGCGGACAGGGCCAGGAGCCGCAGGGTGCGCACCGGGGAACCCTAACCCGGGGTCGGGAACCGGGTGCCGACTCCCGGTGGCGCCCGGGTCCGATCTCCTAGGCTGCGGCCATGCCGAGCGACCTCCGGACCCTGATCGTCGAACGTGACGGCGGCGTGGTGACCGTCACCATGAACCGCCCCGAACGCAAGAACGCGGCCAACGGCACGATGTGGCGCGAGCTCCTCGCCGTGTTCGACGACACGGCGGCGGACCGGGCTGCCCGGGTGCTGGTGCTCACCGGAGCAGGAGGGGCCTTCTGCTCCGGCGCCGACCTCTCGGACCCCTCGGACGTGGCCGGTCGACCCGGCGACCCCTATCTGGTCCAGATGCGCGCGCTGGCCGACGTGGCCCTCCGACTCCACCGGTTCCCCAAGCCGACCATCGCCAAGGTCGGTGGGGTGGCGGCCGGGGCCGGCATGTCCCTGGCGATCGGGTGCGACCTGGTGGTGGCTTCGGAGTCGGCCCGCTTCTCGCAGATCTTCGCCCGGCGGGGCCTGTCGGTGGACTTCGGCGCATCGTGGCTCCTGCCCCGGCTGATCGGGCTCCACCGGGCCAAGGAGCTGGCATTCTTCGCCGACATCCTGAGCTCGGCCGAAGCCGCCGAGTTCGGCCTGGTGAACCGCGTGGTCCGCGACGAGGACCTCGATCCCTTCGTCGACGACTGGGCCCGTCGTCTGGCCGTGGGTCCGACGCTCGCCCTGTCGATGACCAAGACCATGCTGAACAACTCGATGGCGGTCTCGATGGAGCAGGCGCTCGAGGACGAGGCCCGATCACAGACCGCCAATTTCGGGACGAGGGACACCCGGGAGGCGCTCGCGGCCTTCGTGGAGAGACGGCCCCCGGTGTTCGAGGGTCGCTGACCCCGGGGTTCCGGAGGGACCGGTCCCCGGCACCGGCGTCACACCCGGTGCCTAGGGTCGCCCCGGTGCCTCGAGGGCCGTCGGCGCCGCATCCGGGACCCGCGGGGACCGGTGATGCAACAGGGCTCTCCCGAACCCCTCACCCCTTCGGGAGTCACCGTGATCGCCAGCATCCCCTCCGCCGTCCTCCTCGGGGTCGACGGCCGACCCGTGTCCGTCGAGGTCCATGTGTCCAACGGGCTCCCCAGCCTGACCATGGTCGGCCTGCCCGACGCGGCCGTGCGCGAGTCGCGCGACCGGGTGCGTGCCGCCCTGGTGTCGAGCGGCCTCGCCTGGCCGCGGCGCCGGATCACCGTGAACCTCGCTCCGTCCGGCATGCGCAAGGCGGGGGCCGGCCTGGACCTGCCCGTCGCCGTCGGTGTCCTGGTGGCCTCCGGGGTGCTCGACCCGGCTGCCGTGGACGGGCTCGCCTTCGTCGGCGAGCTCGGACTCGACGGGTCGGTCCGGGGCGTGCCCGGCACGCTGGTGCTGGCCGATGCCCTGCTCGACCGCCGCCTGGTCGTCGCCGAGGCGAGTCTGGACGAGGCCCGCCTGGCCGGCGGACCGTGCGTCTCGGCGCCGACGCTGTCCGAGGTGGTAGCGCGCTGCACGGGTCGGCGCCCGTGGTCGGACCCGACACCGCACGTTCCGGCGCCTGCCGTGCGGACAGCCGCACCGGACCCGACCGACTCGGGCGACCTGGCCGACGTGCTCGGCCAGCCGATCGCCCGTCGCGCCCTCGAGGCTGCTGCCGCCGGCGGGCACCACCTGCTCCTCGTCGGGCCGCCCGGCGCCGGCAAGACCCTGCTCGCCACCCGTCTGGCCGGCCTCCTCCCCGACCTCGACACCCCGACCGCCCGGGACGTGACCCGGATCCTGTCGGCGGCGGGGGAGCTGCGACCCGGCGCCGGGCTCGTCACCCGCCCGCCGTTCCGGGCGCCGCACCACGGGGTCTCGGCCGTGGCGCTGATCGGCGGGGGGAGCGCGGCCATGCGACCGGGGGAGATCGGACTGGCCCACGGGGGCATCCTGTTCCTGGACGAGCTGGGGGAGTTCCCGGCCGCGGTGGTGGACGCGCTGCGCCAGCCCCTCGAGGACGGGGTCGTCCGCGTCAGTCGAGCACGTGGGTCGATCACCTACCCGGCCCGGTTCCTCCTGGTGGCGGCCATGAACCCGTGTCCGTGCGGTGACGCGGGGATGCCGGGCGG
>DATLRE010000025.1:0-1999 GCA_035534835.1 Acidimicrobiales bacterium | reverse complement strand
TTCGCTCCACTGCCTTGCCCTTGCTTTCGTCCTTGCTCGCCATCGTCGTCGCCTCTCTCTCCCCGTGCGGGCTGTCCGCACTGCCCCGGCACCCGTGGGTGCCGAGACACTGCCTACAGCGATACCGGTATCGTTACTCGGCGACCCGGGCCCCGCCGGAGACCCGGGCGTCGCCGGAGACCCGGGCGTCGCCGGAGACCCGGGCGTCGTCGGAGACCCAGGCGTCGCCGGAGACCCGGGCGTTGCCGAAGACCCGGGCGTTGTCGGTGACCCGGGCGTCGCCGGTGACCCGGGCGTTGTCGGCGACCCAGGCGGTGCCGAAGACCCGGGCGTCGCCGGAGACCCGGGCGTTGCCGAAGACGCAGGCGGTGCCGGAGACCCGGGCGTTGCCGAAGACCCGGGCGGTGCCGGAGACCCAGGCGTTGCCGGAGACCCGGGCGTCGCCGGAGACCCGGGCGTTGTCGGCGACCCAGGCGGTGCCGGAGACCCGGGCGTCGCCGAAGACCCGGGCGTTGTCGAAGACCTGGGCGTTGTCGAAGACCTGGGCGTCGCCGAAGACCCAGGCGTTGCCGGAGACCCGGGCGGTGCCGGAGACCCGGGCGGTGTCGGAGACCTGGGCGTTGTCGGTGACCTGGGCGTTGTCGGCGACCCAGGCGGTGTCAGCCACCCAACCACCCGGGGCGCCGTCCCGGTTGATGTGTCGGTGAGCGGGGACCGGCCCGTCACCGAAGTCGAATGCGCTCACTGGTGGCATCACGGGTGCGTCAGTCATTGTCTCAACCTCCACTCTCGGCCCCTCCCCACGAGGGACACCGGCCCAACGCTATCACCGTGCCCCGACGACCTGCAAGGGTCCCGGTCAGCTACCGGGGTCGGTCGGATCGGCGTAGCGGTGGAGATGCTCGGCAACCGGCCAGTGGTCATGGTGGACGATGCCTGCTTGCTGGAGCGGCCGTGCGAGTGCAAGGTCGACCCCCCGGTACTTGGTCCACCCGCCACGCTTGGGGCGCCGTGCGAGCGATTTGCGGGCCAATGCGGGCATTGCAGCGACCAGGGCGGTTGAGAATCGCACGAGCCCGAGCATGGGCGAGGTCGGCGCCCGCCCGACGCTGTAGGGATGGACGCACCATGGGTGCTCGCAGTCGTGGAGTGCCGCCAGGGAGCCATCCGGCGCCACGATGTCCTGCTCGACGATGGTGAACCCCTGCCCGGTCTCCCAGAGGTCGCAGACGAGCCGGGCGTAGGCGGTCGGGTCCGACCGGTCAAGGTAGGCCAGCTCGGCCCGGGCCCCGTTGCGCCACACGGCCGCCAGGGTGCGAGGTTGCAGCATCCCGGCGACGAACGGGACCACGACACGGCCGCAGTCGGCCCGCTTCCCGGGAGCGCCACCGCCCCCGTTACGTTCGGCCCGAACGGTGGGGGCGGGGGCGGCGGCTGCAAGGTGCTCCCGGGTGTCGGAGGTTGCCGACGGCAGGAAGCCTAGCGTCACCCCGCCACCCAGTACTCAAACCCGTAGACCGCGTCGGACACCGGGCCGTATGCCCCTGGGCCGAATTCCAGGGTGCCCTTGTCGCTCGACAATCCGACGTAGCCCGGAACGGGCACATAGGCGCCGACAACGCTCGGAGTCTGTTCGAACACGTTCACAGAGACCACTCGACCGATGAGTGTCGGGTCCGGCAGAGTGAAGAATCCTCGAGAGCCGATCATTTGCACTTGCCCTGTGTTGTTGGTCACGTTGTCGCTTCCTTCCGTGAAGCCGGGTGGTGGTGGTGGGATGACGGGGACGGGGGACGGGGCGGGACCAACACCAGGCCAGTAGTTGCGAACCGCCGACCGATCGTAGCCGCCGTGAAAATCGAACTGCACGGCCACGCAGTCGCCAGGGATCGACTCGTCGGCACCGGGTCGGGCGAGCCAATACATCGGCTGGCGCACCTTGCGGACCCCGAATGCGTTCCGCACGGCGAACAGGGTCGAAACGTTGCAGTAGACGACG
>DATLRE010000024.1:0-2248 GCA_035534835.1 Acidimicrobiales bacterium | reverse complement strand
GGTGTCGGCGGTCCTCAACCTCGACACCGCCGTGGTCTTCCTGACGCCGGTCCTCGTCCACGCCGCCCGCAGCCGGAAGGCCGACCCGACGCCCTACGTGGTCAGCTGCCTGCTCCTGGCCAATGCCGGCAGCCTCCTGCTGCCCGGTTCGAACCTCACCAACCTGATCGTCCTCGGGCACCTGCACCTGTCGGGCGGACAGTTCCTCCACCGCATGGCGCTGCCGTGGATCGCCTCCGTCGTGGTGACCACGGCTGTGGTCGGCGTCCTCGAGCGCCGTCGCCTGCCGTCCTCGTCGCCGACCGCGGAGCCACCCGAGCGGGTGGTGCTCGGCGTCGGGCTCGTCGCCGTGGTCGCCGCCACCGCGCTGGTACTGGTCCTGCGCTCGCCGGCGGTGCCGGTGGCCGTCGTCGGTGCCGCCGCCGCCGCCGTCCGGATGGCCGGCGGAGCCGTCGGGTGGGCGCGGGTCCGGGGGGTCCTGGGCATCCGGGTCCTCGTCGCGCTGTTCGGTCTGGCCGTGGCGCTGGGCACGCTGGGCCGCCGCTGGTCGGGTCCGACGACGCTCCTCGGCCACCTCGACGCCGCCGGCACCACCGTGGTGGCCGCCGTGTCGAGCGTCCTGTTCAACAACCTGCCGGCCGCGTCGCTGCTGGCCGCCCGCACGCCTCCCCACCCGTTCGCCCTGCTCATCGGCCTGGACGTGGGACCGAACCTCTTCGTCACCGGGTCCCTGGCGTGGGTCCTGTGGTGGCGCACGGCCCGACGCTCCGGTGCCGATCCGCCGACGGCCCGCGCCGTCGTCCTGGGTCTGGTGAGCGCGCCGGTCGCCATGGCCGCCGCGCTCTTGGTGGGGTCGCTGGTCGCGCCGACCTGACCTTCCGGGCACCTCCCCGGTGGACGACGCGAGGAGGGCAGGGGGAGAAGTTGTTCCCGGCATCACGCCCCGGGTACGACCCTTCCCGCCAGGTAGCGGGCCGCCCTCCACGACCCTGCCTCCCTTGCGTCATCACGGGCTGATCCGCCGCCCATGTGCACTCTGCACCGCGTTCCGTGCGCACTGGTGCGCAATTGCCGGTTGCATCCGCACCGGGGCGGCCGAGGTCGACCGGCGGCGTCCTACCCGCCGGCCCCGGGGCGTCGACGGCGCGGCATTCCGGCGATGGCGCGCCAGTCGTCCCCCTCCGCTGCGGCCTCCACGCACTGCCGGGCCCGCCGCCTGTCGTCCGGGCTCACGACTCCGTGCAGGCCGAGGGAGGTCCCCGACAGGACCATGGCGGTGAACGCGGCGATCTCGTCGAAGGCCGGGTCGCCCCGGACGAACCCGGCGGCGCGCAACAGTGCCGGGAAGTCGCGGTGGACGGAGTCCACCCAGAGGAGCAGTGCTTCGACGCCCGCCATCGCCGAGGCCCGGAACTGGACGGCGAACCCCTCGAATCCCTGCCACTCGCCGGCCAACCACTGCAGGCAGGCCGAGGCGAACTGCTGGTCGGTCGGGAACCGCTCCCGCATCAGGGCGCCGTCCGTCCCCGCCTCGGCGACGAGGGGCCCGAGCGGGACCGTCGTGCGGGCCGTCCGGTAGCGGTGGAGTCCGGCGACCACGAGCTGACTCTCGAGGCTGGTCCTGTTGGTGGAGAAGAGGCTGTCCTCGGTCATGCCCATGACCAGGTCGACCATGGCCTGCTCGATCTGGCCGGAGCCCTCGGGCAGTCCGGTAGCGGGTGAGACCGCCACCGGCGGCGTGCCCCGCCCGTACTCGGGGTACTCCTCGGGCAGGAGGAACGCCCGGTGCATGCTCCCGTCCCAGAGCGACTGGACGGCCCGGACGATGCGACCGGTGGTGTAGCCCGACTTCGGCCGGCGTCGTAGCCGCAGCAGGCCGAAGTTGAGCACGGCCTCGTAGCCGGCGGTCGTCTGCCGGGACTCCCGGCGCCGCTGCTCGAGCAGCCAATTCGCCCACGCCGACGTCTCGTCCTCCTCGCGTCCGCCGACACCGGGACGGGTTTCCCGACGGAATTCGCGTTGGCTGACGTAGTCGAGCGCCAGGGCCTGGACGGCGGTGGTGGTGAGGAAGCGGGCCTCGGGGTCCTCGAACTCGACCTCGACCGTCAGGCGCATCACCGAGGCGAACGCCTCCTTGATCCCTTCGGGGTCGAGCGGAACCACCGTCGCCCCCATGATGTCGAGCGCCGCCTCGAAGCTCGCCTGGCCCCCGTTGCGGGACCAGTCGAACAGGGCGGCGAAGGCGAAG
>DATLRE010000023.1:0-8637 GCA_035534835.1 Acidimicrobiales bacterium | reverse complement strand
CCCAGGAGAGGCACCGCCTGATGCCGCGCCGCGACGACCTCGAGTCGATCCTGGTGATCGGATCGGGCCCGATCGTGATCGGGCAGGCCTGCGAGTTCGACTACTCGGGAACCCAGGCCTGTCGGGTGCTGGTCGACGAGGGGTACCGGGTGGTGCTGGCCAACTCGAACCCGGCCACGATCATGACCGACCCGGGCATGGCCGACCGGACCTATGTGGAACCGCTCGATCCCGACGTGCTCACCGCCATCATCGAACGCGAGCGTCCCGACGCCCTGCTGCCGACCCTCGGCGGCCAGACGGCCCTGAACCTGACCATGGCACTGTCGGAGCGGGGTGTGCTCGAGGCCAACGGCGTCGAGGTGATCGGCGCCAACCCCGAGGCCATCGCCACGGCCGAGGACCGTGAGCGGTTCAAGGAGGCGATGGAGGGGATCGGCCTGTCGACGCCGCCATCGGGCTTCGCCCACTCCCTCGACGAGGCCATGGCCATCGGTGCCTCCATCGGCTACCCGATCATGGTGCGGCCGAGCTACATCCTGGGCGGGGCCGGCACGGGCATCGCCCGGGACGCCGAGGCCCTCCTCCGGCTCGCCGCCGAGGGCCTCGACGCATCGCCCGTCACCGAGGTGCTCGTCGAGCGGTCCATCGCCGGCCAGAAGGAGTACGAGCTCGAGGTCATGCGCGACCATGCCGACAACTGCGTGGTCATCTGCTCGATCGAGAACTTCGACCCGATGGGCGTCCACACCGGCGACTCGATCACGGTGGCCCCGGCCCAGACCCTGACCGACGTCGAGTACCAGGCGATGCGCGACGCGGCGTTCGCGTGCATCCGCCGGGTCGGCGTCGAGACGGGTGGCTCCAACGTCCAGTTCGCCGTCGACCCGAGGACCGGTCACCAGACCGTCATCGAGATGAACCCACGCGTGTCCCGGTCGTCCGCGCTCGCCTCCAAGGCCACCGGGTTCCCGATCGCCAAGATCGCCGCCCGTCTGGCCGTCGGCTACCGGCTCGACGAGATCCCGAACGACATCACCGGGGCCACGCCGGCCAGCTTCGAGCCGGTCATCGACTACGTGGTCACCAAGATCCCCCGGTGGGCGTTCGAGAAGCTGCCCGGCGCCACCGACGTGCTCGGCACCCGGATGCAGTCCGTGGGGGAGGTCATGGGCATCGGTCGGACGTTCCCCGAGTCGCTGCAGAAGGCGGTGCGCTCGCTCGAGCAGGGCCGCTCCGGCCTCAACGGCGACCCCGCGGAGACCGCCGTCGACGAGATCCCGGTCAACCAGCTGCTCGACGAGGTGGCGACGGCCACGCCGGAGCGCCTGTACCAGCTCGAGTCGCTGCTGCGCCGGGGCGTCCCCGTCGACGAGCTGGCCGGTGCCACCGGCATCGATCCGTGGTTCCTGTCCGAACTGGCCAAGATCACCGACGCCCGCATGGCCCTCGACCTGCGGGTGACCCTGGGGGTCACCGTCGACGACCTCGACCGACGGGAGTGGCGCCGCCTCAAGCGGCTGGGGTTCGCCGACGCGCAGCTGGCCCACCTGCTGGGCGGGTCGGTGTCGGCCGCCGACGTGCGCGCCGCCCGCACGGCGGCGGGGGTCCCGGTGACCTTCAAGACCGTCGACACCTGTGCGGCCGAGTTCGAGGCCCACACGCCCTACCACTACTCGACCTACGAGGACGAGGACGAGATCCGCACCTCCGACCGACCGCGGGTCATCATCCTCGGCTCCGGCCCGAACCGGATCGGCCAGGGCATCGAGTTCGACTACTGCTGCGTGCACGCCTCGATGGCCCTGCGCGACGCCGGATTCGAGACGATCATGCTCAACTGCAATCCCGAGACCGTGTCGACCGACTACGACACCTCCGACCGCCTCTACTTCGAACCCCTGACGGACGAGGACCTGGCCAACGTCATCGAGGCCGAGCAGGCCGCCTCCGTGGGCGGCGGACGGCTGGTCGGTGTCATCGTGAGCCTCGGGGGCCAGACCCCGCTCAAGCTCGCCGCCGGGATCCCGGACGATCTGGTGCTCGGGACGTCGCCGGCCTCCATCGACCTCGCCGAGGACCGCGAGCGGTGGAACGACCTGTGCGGGCGGCTCGGGATCCCCCAACCCCCCGGCGGCACGGCCACCACGCCGGCAGAGGCGGTGGCGGTGGCCGACCGGGTCGGGTACCCGGTGCTGGTCCGCCCGTCGTACGTCCTCGGCGGCCGGGCCATGGAGATCGTCTACGACGACGAGCGCCTGGTCGAGGCCGTCGAGGGCATGTCGGGGGTGGGGGGGTCGCTCGGCCGGGAGGGCGGCGTGACCGCCGACCGGCCCGTGCTGGTCGACCGGTTCCTGGAGGACGCCGTCGAGGTCGACGTCGACGCCGTCCGGGACGCGACCGGCGAGGTCCTGGTCTGCGGCATCATGGAGCACGTCGAGGAGGCCGGGGTCCACTCGGGCGACTCCGCCTGCGCCCTGCCGCCCCAGACGCTGTCGCCCGAGGTGCTCGCCGAGCTGGAGCGTCACGTCCGGGTCATCTGCGAGGCGCTGCAGGTCCGCGGGCTGTGCAACGTGCAGTTCGCGGTCAAGGACGACCGGGCCTACGTGCTCGAGGCCAATCCGCGTGCCAGTCGCACCGTGCCGTTCGTGGCCAAGGCGACCGGCGTACCCGTCGCCATGGTGGCGGCCCGGGTCATGGTCGGGGCGACGCTGGCGGAGCTGCGGACGGAGGGCCTGCTGGCGGAACCGGTCGGCGGCCACGTCTCGGTCAAGGAGGCCGTCCTGCCCTTCAACCGGTTCCCGGGCGTCGACACGCTCCTCGGACCGGAGATGCGCTCCACCGGTGAGGTGATGGGGATCGACGCCACCTTCGGGCTGGCGTTCGCCAAGAGCCAGATCGCCGCGGGCAACCGGCTGCCCACCGGGGGCACCGTGTTCCTCTCGCTCGCCGACCGGGACAAGGCGGGCGGACTCGAGGCGGCCCGGCAGTTCGCGGCGCTCGGCTTCGAACTGGCCGCCACCGCCGGCACCGCCGCCCTGCTCGAGTCGGAGGGCATCGCCGTCGCCACCGTCGTCGCCAAGGTGGGGGAGTCCCACCCGGGCCGGGTGGACGCCGTCGAGCTCATCGCCGGGGGCAAGGTCCAGCTGGTCGTCAACACGCCCCGCGGCCGCGGGCCGCGGGCCGACGGGCTGCACATCCGGGCCACCGCGCTGGCCCACCTGGTTCCGTGCCTGACCACCGTGGCCGCCGCCCGGGCCGCCGCCGCCGGGATCGCCGACTGGGTGAGCCACCCGCTGTCGGTGCGGTCGCTGCAGGAGTACCACGGGCGATGAGCCGGTGAGCGGCCCGGCCGCCGCCGGCCGCCGCGGCCGGGTGGGCCGGGCGTGGCGGGCCGCCACCCGGGAGGACGTCGACCTGTCGGTGCCGGTGGGCTCCCTCGTCCTCCCCAACCCGGTGATGACGGCATCGGGCACCGCCGGCCACGCGGATGAGCTCGAGGCCTACGGGCCGCTGGCCGCCCTCGGCGCCGTCGTGGTCAAGTCGCTGTCGGTCGCCCCGTGGCCCGGCAACCCGGCGCCCCGCGTCCACCCGGCCGGGGCGGGCATGCTCAACAGCGTCGGCCTCCAGGGCCCGGGCATCGAGGCGTGGGTCCGGGACGACCTGCCCCGCCTCGCCCACGCCGGGGCCCGCACGGTGGTCAGCATCTGGGGCCAGCGGGTGGCCGACTACGCCGAGGCGGCCTCCCTGCTGGTGGGGGTCGAGGGCCTGACGGCGGTCGAGGTCAACGTCAGTTGTCCGAACATCGAGGACCGGCGCCACATGTTCGCCCACTCCCCGACGGCGACCGCCGAGGTCCTGTCGGCGGTGGCCGGGCACCTGGACGCCGTGCCCCTGTGGGCCAAGCTCAGCCCGACCGTCGCCGACCTGGCCGAGGTGGCCGGGGCCGCGCTCGGCCACGGCGCCGAGGCGGTGACCCTGGTGAACACCGCCCTCGGGATGGCCATCGACCTGGAACGGCGGGCGCCGGTGCTCGGTTCGGGCCCTGCCGGGGGCGGGCTGTCCGGACCGTCGATCCACCCGATCGCCGTCCGTGCCGTCTACGACGTGCGGGCCGCGCACCCCGACGCCACCATCATCGGTGTGGGCGGGGTGACGTGCGGTCGGGACGCCGTCGAGCTGCTGCTCGCCGGTGCGGACGCCGTCCAGGTCGGGACGGCGACCTTCCGCGACCCGCGGGCGGCGTGGCGGGTGCTGGACGGGATCGGCGCGTGGTGCGCGACGCACGGGGTGCGGGCCGTACGCACCCTGCGGGGACAGGCACACGGATGACGAACCGCGGGAACGGCGGCACGGGGGTTCCCGGCGCCGCCCGTGCGACGACGGGAGCAGCGACGTGACGAGGAGGGGCACATGACGGAGGGATTCGCCGAACGCGTGGCGGGGGCGGTGGCCGCCACCGGGCCCCTGTGCGCGGGCATCGACCCCTCGTCCGAGCTGCTCGGGCACTGGGGGCTCGAGGACACGTCCGAGGGCCTGCGGACCTTCGGTCTGCGCTGCGTGGAGGCGTTCGCCGGGGTGGTGCCGGTGGTGAAGCCCCAGGTGGCCTACTTCGAGCGGATGGGGTCGGCCGGCATGGCCGTGCTCGAGGAGGTCCTGTCCGCCTGCCGCGACGCCGGCCTGATCGCCATCGCCGACGTCAAGCGCGGGGACATCGGCTCGACCATGGAGGCGTACGCCTCGGCCTGGCTCGACCCGGCCAGCCCGCTGGCCGCCGACGCCATGACCGCCCTCGCCTACCTCGGCATGGGCGCCCTGCAGCCGGCGTTCGACCTGGCCGCGGCGGGCGGGAGGGGCGTGATCGTGGTCGTCCGTAGCTCCAACCCCGAGGGGCGCTCGCTGCAGTGTGCCCGTACGGCGGGACCCGGCGGGGACCCGTCGGGGCCGACGGTCGAGGACATGCTGCTCGCCGACATCGCCGAGCGGAACCACGGAGGGCTGCCGCGTCCCGGCACGGTGGGGGCGGTGGTCGGGGCGACCCGGTCCCCGTCCGACTTCGACCTCTCCGGCCTGGGCGGGGTCATCCTCGCCCCGGGGGTCGGGTTCCAGGGGGCTTCCGCCGAGGACGCGGGCCGGCTGTTCGCCGGGTGCGTCCCGGGGACCGTGCTCCCCAACGTGTCGCGCTCGCTGCTCGTGTCCGGGCCGGACGCCGCGGCACTGCGCGAGGCGGCGGCCCGCGAGTGCGCCGTCCTGGGGTCGGTGCTCCGCTGACCCGGCGGGGCCGGAGGAGCTAGCGGTCGGCGGTCGGCAGGTCCTCGGCGAAGGTGACGTACGGTGCCGGCGGAAGGTACGGCTCGGGGATGGCGTCGGGCGACCCGTACCAGTCGACGTCGAACACGTTGGACACGCCGTTCGTCTCGACGGTGCCGCTCAGGCCGGCGTCGTGCGAGGCCAGGAACGCGGCGCGTCCGTCGATGGACCCGCTGGCCAGCGCCTGCCACGTCGCCAGGTCCACCCGGGCGATCAGGCTGTAGACGCAGCCGTCGGCGGTGGCACCCACCGGCCGCCCGATCATGCAGTGGTGGGGACCGTCGTCGATGGCGTAGACCCGGCCGTCGCCGTGACCGGCGTGCGCCCGGATCCGTGCCGGATGGCCGAAGAGGTGGACGCCGCCGTGGGCCCGCTCCTTCATGGCCCACAGCGGGCTCGCCGGGACGGTCCCCTCCGGCTCGTCCTCGCTGAGCGGCGTGGCGTTCTCCGGTGCGGCGACGGGGAAGGTCCCCGCGGCCGTCCCCGGTTCGAAGTGGAGCTGGCCGTCGGCCCGCGACCGGAAGGGGCCGTCCTCGTCCTGGTCGGCGTCGCTCATCGGTCGCTCCTCTCGTGCGGGGCGTGCCGCGCCCGCGGATCCGGACCCCATCGTGCCACGGCCGGCGCCCGCGCCGACGCACGGTCGCTCATGTGCCCGCCGACGTCGGGAACCAGCCGGACACGGCGGCGTCGCGCGTGGCACGGGAACGGGCGAGCGCGTCCGCGGCACCGGTCCTGCCCACCGGGGCGAGGGTGACGACGTCGCCGGGCCCGAGCTGGCCGAGGAGCGGCAGGTCGGCGGCGATCACGCAGGCGACCACCGGATAGCCGCCCACGGTGGCGTGGTCCGGCAGCAGCACGATGGGACGTCCGTCGGGAGGGAGCTGCACCGCACCCGTCACGACGGGGGTCGAGGCCACGGGGGCGAGGGGTGTGGATCGGTCGTCGCCCACCGGGGTGAGCCGCACCCCGACCCGGTCGCCGTCCGCCCCGACGGTCCACCGGGCGGCCACCAGCCGGGCGAAGGCATCGTCACCCGACCCGTCCCGTCCGAGGGCATGGGGTCCGGGCACGACGCGGAGCACGACCGGGCCGCCCCCGGGGTCTGCGTCCGGCAGGCGGAGGTACCCCCGGGCCCGTCCGGGCGCCCCCCGCGCCAGCCGGTCGCCGGTCCGCAGTCGGCCCGGTCCGAGGCCCGACAGCACGTCCGAACCGCGGGAGCCGAACAGGGACGGGGTGGCGAGTCCTCCGGCCACGCCCAGGTAGGCCCGTAGGCCGTGGGCGATCCGGCCGACCCGCACCACCTGGCCGTCCCGCACCGGGACCACGGTGCCGTCGGGAACGGTCCGGCCGTCGACCGAGACGGCGACGGCACCGGCCGCCGCACCGACGACCGAGAGGTGGCCGTCGCCGGCGACCCGGACCGTCGGCCCCGACACCGTGCACTCGACGGCGCCAGCCCCG
Source organism: Acidimicrobiales bacterium (assembly GCA_035534835.1). Lineage (GTDB taxonomy): Bacteria > Actinomycetota > Acidimicrobiia > Acidimicrobiales > RAAP-2 > Bog-756. The sequence goes on along the minus strand of DATLRE010000023.1, from coordinate 1,866 downwards.
ACACCGTTGCCGAGCAGCAGGTTGACGAGGGCCAGCGAACGCGGGTCGGCGGCCCCGGCGCGGGGAACCCCCAGTGCGGCGACGCCGACGCGCCCGGCGTCCTGGACGGCACTGGCCAGGCCGGGCTCGAGCACTTCGAGATGCGGTGCGTCACCGGCGTCGAGCGGGGGTCGCCCGCCGGCCGCCGCCCGCGGCCCCGGTGCTGACGTGTCGGCGACGACGAACCGGACGCGGTCGCCGGGGGCCATCCGGGCGTACGGTCGCCGGCGGGGGTCGAACAGGGGCACGGACGTGCGCCCGAGCAGGTGCCAGCCGCCGGGGGTGGGGCGCGGGTAGACGGCGGCGAAGCCGCCGGCGACGGCCACCGAGCCGGCAGGCACCGCCGTGCGCGGCGTGGACCGTCGCTCCAGCGCGGCGAGCGCGTCCGGCAGCCCGGTCAGGTAGGGGAACCCGGGGGAGAATCCGACGAAGGCGACCTCGAGCTCGGCACCCACGACGAGGTCGACGACCCGCCCGACGGGCAACCCGACGACGGACGCCACCTCGGCGAGGTCGGCACCGTCGAAGACGACCGGGAGCACGTGGGTGGCCGATCCCCGGTCCACGGGTCCGGTCTCGACCGACTCGCGGGCCACCCGGCCGAGCCAGGACGCGACGCCGGCCACGTCGTCCGCCTCCGGGCCCGGGGCGAGGGCGACCAGCACCGAGTCGAATCCCACCACCACCTCCTCGATCCCGTCGGGCGGGGGGTCGCCGGTCCCTGCCCGACGGGCGTCGATCCCGGCGGCCACGGCGTGGGCGCACCGGACGTCGCCGGTCGTGACCAGCAGGGCCCGGTCCCCGAACGGCACCACCCGGGGGGCGCTCACCGGCTCACCGGCTCACGACGGGTCGGCCGTGACGAAACTGCGGACCCGGACGCCCGACCCGTGGAGGGCGTCCCGGGCGGCCCGGGCCCGGTCGCCGGCACCGGGACGGTCGCCGTGGACGCAGAGCGTCTCGACCTCGAGGGCCACCCACGCCCCGTCGACGGCGTGCACGCCGCGGTCGACGGCCAGCGACCGCGCCCGGTCCCCGACGGCAGCAGGCCCGTCGAGCAGCGCGCCGGCGTGGGTGCGGGGCACGAGCCGTCCGTCGGCGTCGTAGCCGCGGTCGCAGAACCCCTCGGTCACCATCCGGATCCCGGCGGCCGCCGCCGGACCGGCCAGCGCGCTCGCCGGCGGTGCCACCAGGACCCGGCACCGGCCGGCCAGGGCGGCGGTGACCGTCGCGGCCACCTCGGGATCGGCGGCCATGGTGGTGTACAGGGCGCCGTGCGGCTTCACGTAGGCGACGGTGCCGCCGGCGGCCGCGGCCTCGGCGACGAGCGCCTCCCACTGCTCGACCACGTCGGCCGCCAGGCGGTCGGGGGCGACCTCGAGGACGCGCCGGCCGAATCCGGCACGGTCCCGGTACGACACGTGGGCGCCGATGGCGACACCGCGGGCCACGCAGGCCTCGGCGGCGTCGCGCATCACCCGCGCACTGCCGGCGTGGAAGCCGCAGGCGAGGCTGGCACTCGTCACGACGTCGAGCAGCGAGACGTCGTCGGCGGTCAGCACGTCGTGCTCGGCCAGGTCCGCGTTGAGGTCGATCACCGGCACACCACCAGTATCCGCCACGGTCGAGGCGGTGGCGCCGCACCGGTGTCCGCCGGCCCGTGCGGTCCTCCGGCGCGCCCCGAGGGCGTCCCAGGTGACCGGCCGCCGCGGAGGCGCTATCGTTCCCGCCATGCCGCAACCGCCTGCACTCACGCCCGAACAGCGCCAGGCCGCACTGGCCAAGGCCGCCAAGGTCCGCCGCGAGCGGGCCGAGGTGAAGGAGAAG
>DATLRE010000022.1:0-8545 GCA_035534835.1 Acidimicrobiales bacterium | reverse complement strand
GACGATCAGGTAGCGGTCGCCTTCCCTCAGACCCACGACCTCGGACCAGGTGGCGAAGGTGCGCAGCGTCTGGCCGTGGGTGGTCATCGCCCCCTTGGGGTGACCCGTGGTACCCGAGGTGAAGACCAGGTCCGAGAGGTCGTCCGGCCCGATGGCGGCCGTCCGGCCCGCCGCCACCTCGGGCTCGCACCGGTCGGCGGCGGCCAGGAAGTCCTCCCATGCCACCAGCCGGTCACCGGACGGCGGCGTCCCGGTGTCGTCGGTCCGCAGGACGACGACCTTCTCGAGCGCGGGCACCGTCTCGCCCGCGGCGATCGCCTCGTCGAGCATCGCCGGGTAGTCCGTGCCGAGGAACCCCTGCACGGTAAAGAGGACCCGGGCACCCGACGCCCGCAGGATGTAGGCGGCCTCGGCCCCCTTGTAGCGGGTGTTGAGCGGCACCAGGACCGCCGCCGCACCCACTGCGCCCAGCGCGGCGACGACCCACTCGGCACAGTTGGGGGCCCACACGGCCACGCGATCGCCGGGTTCGATCCCGTGGGCGACGACGGCCCGGGTGGCGGTGGCGACCTCCTCGACCAGCCGGTCGAACGACCAGCGGGTCGTGGTTCCGCCGGGGCCGTGGAGGTCCACCACGGCCTCGGCCTCGCCGAATCGGGCGGCGGCGTCCTGGACCAGGCCGGGCAGCGTCCCCCATTCCAGGTCCCCTCGGGGATCCGTCACATCTGACACGCCGTCAGGGTAGTGCAAGACCTCTGGGGTGCCCGTCCCGGTCGTGGGCATCCCGGTCGTGGGCATCCCGCGCCGGTCCGCGCCGCTCCGGTGCACGCCGGTCACGTGCGTGTCCCGCCGGGACGGCCCTCCGGCCGACGTCCGGGAGGGTCAGGGGTGCTGGCTGCTCACCGACACGACCTCGCCGGTCATGTACGTGGCGTAGTCGCTGGCCAGGAAGGCGATCACGTTGGCCACCTCCCAGACCTCCGCGCCGCGGCCGAAGACCTCGCGTCGGCTGAGCTCGGCGAGGTCCTCGTCAGCCATCACCCGGTTGAGGAAGGGGTGCACGGCCAGGCTCGGCGACACGGCGTTGATCCGCACCCCGTGGGGCGCCGCCTCGACGGCGGTGCACCGGGTCAGGGCCATCACCCCCGCCTTGGCCGCCGCGTAGTGCGACTGGCCGGCCTGGGCGCGCCATCCGAGCACCGAGGCGTTGTTGACGATGACCCCGCCCCCGCCCCGTCCGTAGAAGTGGCGGAGGGCGGCCCGGGTGCACCGGAAGGTGCCGGTCAGCGTGACGTCGAGCACCAGGTCCCACTGGTCGTCGGTCATGTCGACCACCTCGACCTGGCCACCGAGGCCGGCGTTGTTGACCGCCACGTCGAACCGACCGTGCTGGGCGACGGCGGTGTCGTAGAGCCTCTGCACCTGGGTCTCGTCGGTCACGTCACAGGGAACGGCGAGGGGCCGGACCCCGTCGGACCCGGGCAGGGCCGCGAGGGCGTCGGCCGCCTCGCCGAGGCGACGTTCGTGCGCGTCGGATACCACCACCGTGGCGCCCTCCTCGATGCAGCGCCTGGCGGTGGCGAAGCCGATCCCGGTGCCCGCGGCGGCCGTCACCACCACGATCCTGCCCGTCAGCAGACCGTGGCCCTCGGGGGGCTCCGGCGCCCGGGGTGCGCCGGTGGTGGTGTCGGTCATCGCAGGTCCCCTTTGGGCTCGGGCGGCAGTCCGAGGACCCGCTCGCCGATGATGTTCCTCTGGATCTCGTTGGAGCCGCCGTAGATGGTCTCGGACCTGCTGAAGAGGAAGGTCCGCTGGAACTCGTCGAGTTCGTAGGGTGCCTCCTCGGCGACGAGCCCGGCCGGACCGCGGACCTCCATGGCCAGCTCGCCGAGCTGCTGGTGCCACGTCGCCCAGTACAGCTTGATGATCGACGCCTCGGGAGGCGCCACCGGGCCGTCGTAGCCGGACAGGCTGCGCAGCGTGTTGTAGCGCAGGACCTCGAGCTCGACGTAGGAGCGTGCCAGCCGCTGGCGGATCACGGGGTCTTCGGCGCGGCCGTTGGCGTGCGCGGCGGCGATCACGTGGTCGAGTTCGCGACGGAACGAGAGCTGGTGGCCGAGGAGGCCCACGCCCCGTTCGTAGCCCAGGGTGGCCAGCGCCACGCGCCACCCCTCCCCCGGCTCGCCCACCACCAGGTCCTTCGCCGTCCGGGCGCCGTCGAAGAAGACCTCGTTGAACTCCGAGGTCCGGGTCAGCTGGGTGATGGGACGGATCTCCACTCCGGGCTGGTCCATCGGCACGAGGAGGTAGGACAGCCCCTTGTGCCGGCGGGACCCGGGCTCGGTGCGGCACACCACGAAGCACCAGTCGGACTGGTGGGCGAGCGACGTCCACACCTTCTGACCGGTGAGGACCCACTCGTCGCCGTCCAATTCGGCGCGGGTGGCCACGTTGGCGAGGTCGCTGCCGGCGTTGGGCTCCGAGTAGCCCTGGCACCACAGCTCGGTCCCGTCCACGATGCGCGGCAGGAACCGGTCCTGCTGCGCCTTGGTGCCGTACTGGATCAGCGTCGGACCGAGCAGTCCCTCGCCGAGGATACTGACCCGGCCCGGCGCCTTGGCCTTGACGTACTCCTCGTTGAAGATCACCTGGTGGGCGATGGACGCCCCCCGCCCACCGAACTCGACCGGCCAGCCGAGGCACGTCCAACCGCCGGCGGCCAGGACCCGCTCCCACTCGAGCCGCACCTCGAATCCGTAGGTCTCGTCACCGGAGCCGCCCCGTCCGCCGAGTGCCGCGAACTCCCCCACCACGTGGTCGGCGAGCCAGGTCTGGACCTCCTTGCGGAAGGCCTCGTCCTCGGGTCGATCTCGAAGGTCCATGGTGGCGGCGTCCTGGTGGGAGGGGGTGGCGCGAAATCTGACGCGACGTTAGCAAACGGGTTTCGGGACCCCACCGGGGGCCGGACGAGGCGGCAGGTGACGCGGATCGGGCCGGCGGATCGGGCCGGCGGATCGGACCCGACCGGTCCGGCGGGAACACATCGGGGCCCTGGGGCGTTCTGCCTGATGACGACGTGACGGTCGTCGGTGTCCGGCGGATCGGCCGGGCCCGGCAGGGTCCGGTGGATCGGCAGGGTCCGGAAGATGCGCTACCGGGCCGCTTGAACGGAGCGGCTCCCGAGTGGCTCGGTGTCCGCCCGGTTCCCGGAGGGTCGCCGGAGCGGTTGCGGCGGGGACACCGGGCTCCGTCGGGTCGGGACCATCGACGGCGAAGGAGTTCCCATGAGCGACGGAGGAGATCCCATGAGCACCACCGACGAGCCCACGGCCGCCAAGGTCGAGCTCACCGACGACGAATGGCGGTCCCGGCTCACGCCCGAGCGCTATGCCGTCCTACGCCAGAAGGGCACCGAGCCGGCAGGGTCCGGCGAATTGCTCCACGTCGAGGGCACCGGAATGTTCACCTGCGCCGGCTGCGGCGCCGAGCTGTTCCCGACGTCCACGAAGTTCGAGTCCGGATCCGGGTGGCCGAGCTTCACCCGGGCGCTGGACGACGGGACCGTCGAGGAGCACGACGACTCGTCCTTCGGCATGCGACGGACGGAGATCACCTGCGCCCGCTGTGGTGGCCACCTGGGCCACGTGTTCCCCGACGGTCCGGCTCCGACCGGCCTCCGCTACTGCGTCAACTCGCTCGCGCTGGAATTCCAGCCGACGGACGCCTGACACCGGGTCCGTCCACCCGCAGCTCGCGGCACCGATCCCCCCACCCCGCAATCCGCCCCCGACTCCTCCCCCCGGAGTCGGGGGCGGATGCGCGCCGGGGGAGGTGCGGGGCGGAGGCGGGGCGGCGGGAGGGGATCCGTGCGGAGGGCCCGGATGCCCCGCCGTCATCCGGTGGCGAGCCGCTCCTCCAGGAGTGCGAACAGGGAGCCCAGGGTGTCCGCCTCCGCCGCACCCCCGGACCGGACGAGGACACGACCCGCGTCGGCGAGCGCCTGGCAGGCGCCGAACACCTCCTCCTTCGTCAGCACGACCTCCGTCCCGAACCGCACGGCCGCACCACCGGCGGCGGGACGGCGCTGGTGCGGCCCCGGCGAGCGTCCGGTGTGACCCGGTCCACGCACCGGGAGCGCGCTCGCACCCCCCTCACGCACCGGCCACATCCCCACCGATGCCGCCGTCATCCTCGGCCGCCGGCCGGACCACCCGGTGGACGTCGACGGTGGCGAAGCGCAGCGACGGGCCGACCTCGTCGGCGACGATCTCGACCTTGAACCGACGGTCGCCCTCCTCGGTCTCCCAGCTGCGCTGCTCCAGCCGTCCGGTCACGATGACCCGCATGCCCTTGGTGAGGCTCAGTGCCGCGTTTTCCGCGAGGTCGCGCCAGATGACGACGTCGAAGAACGAGGTCGACTCCTCCCACTCATTGGTCTCCCGGTTCTGCCATCTGCGGTTCGCAGCGACTCCGAGATTGGTGGTCGCCTGGCCGTCGCGGGTGTAGCGGATCTCGGGGTCCCGGGTCAGGTTCCCGACGATCGTCGTGGTGGTTGCACTGCTCATGTGTGGTCCCTTCGTCTGCACCGGGGTGCGTTGCCGTCCGCTGCCGTCGGCGCCGGGCGGGCCGCCCGCTCGGGCGACGGCCCCACCCTGCGGCGGCCACCTTGCCGGGCGGCGGGCATCCTCCTGGCACCGCACCTTGCCGGTTGGAGGACACCTAGGCTGACCTGGCGAATCGAGGTCGAGACGGGCAGGACCGAGCGCGGAGGACCATCCACCATGGCCGACGACCCCTTCGGGGACGACATCTACACGGAGCCGGACGGGGACCCGGACACCCTGGCGAACCTCGGGCCGCTCGCCCCGATGGCCGGCGTCTGGGAGGGCGTCGCGGGCGCCGACGAGCATCCCGTGACCGAGGGGACCGAGCGCAATGCGTTCCACGAGCGGTACGAGCTGCAGCCCATCGACCGCCAGACGAACGGCCCCCAGCTGTTCTACGGGCTGCGCTACCACACCCACATCGTCAAGCCCGGCGAGGTCGAGACCTTCCACGACCAGGTCGGGTACTGGTTGTGGGAGCCGGCCTCGGGAACCGTGACCCTGACGCTCGGGATCCCGCGCGGACAGGTACTCCTCGCCGGCGGCACCGCCGAGCCCGACGCCACCGAGTTCGAGGTGCGGGCGGCCGTCGGATCCGAGGTGTACGGGATCCTCTCCAACCCGTTCCTCGACCGGAACTTCCGCACGCTGAGCTACCGCATGCACGTCTCCATCCACGAAGGCGGCACGTGGTCCTACGAGGAGGAGGGGGTGCTCGACATCCCCGGGCGGACCGAGCCCTTCGCCCACATCGACCGCAACACGCTCACGCGGGTGGCCCCGCCCACCCCCAACCCGCTCGCCGGCGGCTGAGCGCGGCGGTCGGAGCGACGCGACCGGCGGCCGGGGCCCGTCGGGTCCCTCAGCCGCCCGCTTCCACCGCCCGGTGACGGGCACGCTCGGGCAGGCGGACGAGCTGGTGACCGACATCGACCAGCACCACGTAGACGGCCACGACGCCGAGGACACCGTAGGCCGCGATCACCAGGAGGTCGGTACCGATGGCCACACCTCCGAAGTAGGCGATCCCCCGAGCGGCCGCCGTGCCGGCACCCGATGGGATCCACGGTCCGATCACCCGCCAGAAGGCGGGCAGCAGCGGCCAGGAGTAGGCGCCGCCCGCGCTGGGATTCCCCAGCACGACGAAGACGACGATGGTGATCCCGATGCCGATCGTGCCCGCGATCACCTGCAGCGCCATCGAGAACGCTCCGGCCGAGAACACGAGCAGCCCGCCCAGCAGTGCCAGCGACCACGTGGGCCCGGGCAGGGCGTGGAGGACCGGTCCCACGACGAGGGCACCGAGGAACCCGGTCGCCAGCGCGTAGAGGGCGATCACCCCGAGGCGCACGGTCGCCCGCTGCGGGTTCGCCGGCCGGGACCCGTTGCTGATCCCCAGGATCGACGCCACGAGGTACCCGCCCACGATCCATCCGATCGTCAGGTAGAAGGACGTGAGGCTGTTGCGGTCGCCGGGCGACGGTGGTCGGATGTCGTCCACCGTCACGGTCCGGTGGAGCGCGGCACCGACGGCGTCGAGCACCTCGGTGAGCGCCTGCGCGGCCGACACGCCACTGGCGCTGGCCTCCACCAGCCGTGCTCCGGAGGACCCCGGAGTGACGACGAGCACGCCGTAGACCGAACGCCGGAGGAGTTCGCTCGTCCCGGACGCCGCATTCGGCACCGCCGTCGCCTCGAGCGGCGTCCCCGCGATGGCGTTGAGCGCTGCGACGAGCCGGACGCTCTCGTCGGACGGGGCCGCCACGGCCACCGGCAGCCGGTAGGGCACGGGACGGTGGAACGCCCCCACGTAGGACGTGATGAACGCCAGCTGGATGACCGCCACCCCGACGACGAGGAACACGGCGCGGACGGTGACGGCGTCCTTGAACTCGCCCACCAGGGTCGGGCGGACCCCACCGACCGGAGGCGGTGCCCCGGGCGACGCGCGATCGGGCATCCGCGGGTCGGGGACGTCCGGGGCCGGGCCGGTGCTCGGCGAGGGGGCCGGCGGGGTCGCACCGCCGCCCGTCGGCTCCGGCGTGTCCGATGTCCCGGTGGGCCTCATCGGGGAGGCGGATCGGCGCGGTCAGTGCGGACGGACATCCTCGTGACAGTCTCGCCGCATGCGGGCCGGCCGTGGGGGATCGCGCCGGACCGGCAGTCGGGCGTCCGCACCGTCCGGGGCCGGCTCGCTACCATTGGCCACTCCGCCCGCTCCGTCCGGGACGCCGCGCCGACTCACGCCCGGGACCGCACCACAAGGACCGCCCTATGCCATCGACGTCCCCGGGCCCGCTGCACGGCGTGCGGGTGCTCGACATCAGCTCGGTCGTCATGGGTCCGCTCGCCACCCAGATCCTCGGCGACCTCGGTGCCGACGTCATCACCGTGGAGGACCCGAAGGGGACCCTCAGCCGTGTCATGACGCCCGGGCCCGTCCCCCAGCTGTCGGGGATCGCACTCAACCTCCTGCGGAACAAGCGGAACGTGGTGCTCGACCTCAAGGACCCCGAGGACCGGGCGCGCCTCCTGGGCATCGCCGCGACGGTCGACGTGGTCGTCACCAACCTGCGCCCCCGCACGCTCGGTCGGCTCCGGCTCACCTACGAGGACGTCGCCGAGGTGCGGCCCGACGTGGTGTTCTGCCAGGCCCAGGGGTACCCTTCGGACTCGCCGGCCGCCGACGCCCCTGCGTACGACGACGTGATCCAGGCCGGCTCCGGGATCCCCGACACGTTCCGCCGCCAGGGAGGCGACCCCGTGCTCGTGCCGACCCTCGTGGCCGACAAGGTGAGCGGGTTGACGATCGCCTATGCGGTGCTCGCCGCGCTGCTCCACCGGGAGCGCACCGGTGAGGGCCAGCGGGTCGAGGTCCCGATGATCGACGTGCTCACCGCGTTCACGTTGGTCGAGCACGCCGGCGCCGCCACGGCCATCCCGCCGCAGGGTCCCCCGGGATACCCGCGCATCCTCAATCCCGAACGCCAACCGCAGCGCACGTCGGACGGCTGGATCAACGTGCTGGCCTACACGCGGGAGAACTACGAGGACCTCTTCCGCGCCGGTGGGCGTCCCGATCTCGCCGAGGACGAGCGCATCCGCACGGCGCGCTCCCGGATCACCCACGCCGACAGCCTGTACCGCGACGTGGCCGAGGTCCTGACCGGGCGCGCTACCGACGAGTGGCTGGCGTTCTGCGCCGGGGCGGGGATCCCGGCGTCCGCGGTCCCCACCCTCGAGGAGCTGGTCGACGCCCTGCCCGTCGACGAGCACCCGCTGGCGGGACCCTATCGGGTGATCCCGCAGCCCGTCCGGTTCTCGGCGTCCCCGGGTCCGACGGTGCGGCGGCCCGCTGCTCTCAGCGGTGAGCACACGGAGGAGGTGCTCGCCGAGGTGGCGGCGTGGGTCGCGACGGACCACGGCGAGCGCCGGGGCTCCGGCCGTGGGAACGGGGGCGGGAGCCGACCAGGAGGACCGCACGGAGGGGCTCGATGACCGCGCCCGACGCGACGTTCGGCGCCGTGTCCGTGACCCTCGGCGGCGACGACGTGGCCGAGGTGGAGATGCACCGGCCGCCGGCCAACTACTTCGACACGGACCTCCTGGCCGGCGTCGTCGAGGGGGTCGAATGGGCGGCGGCTCGCCACACGCGGGCCGTCGTCCTGTGCTCGGAGGGTCGCCACTTCTGCGCCGGGCTCGACTTCGGTGCCACCGACAGGCCGGAGCCCGACGTGCTGGCCACCATCTACGGGACCGCAGCGCGGCTCGTCGACAGCCCGGTGCCACTCGTGGCCGCGGTGCAGGGCTCGGCCGTCGGGGGCGGGCTGGGCCTCGCCCTGGCCGCCGACTTCCGGGTGGCCGCTCCGACCAGCAGGTTCGCCGCCAACTTCGCCCGCCTCGGCTTCCACCAGGGATTCGGGATCTCGCTGACGCTGCCC
>DATLRE010000021.1:0-21078 GCA_035534835.1 Acidimicrobiales bacterium | reverse complement strand
GGAGTCTGGGCCGTGTCTCAGTCCCAGTGTGGCTGATCGTCCTCTCAGACCAGCTACCCGTCGACGCCTTGGTGAGCCGTTACCTCACCAACTAGCTGATAGGCCGCGAGCCCCTCCCGAAGCGGAATCCATTTCCTCATCGAGCCATGCGACTCGATGGGGGTATCCGGTATTAGCACCGGTTTCCCGGTGTTGTCCCGGTCTTCGGGGCAGGTTGCTCACGTGCTACTCACCCGTTCGCCACTAGGTCTTCGGCAGTATTGCTACTGCCTGAACCTCGTTCGACTTGCATGTGTTAGGCACGCCGCCAGCGTTCGTCCTGAGCCAGGATCAAACTCTCCATTGAGACTCCGACCGGACCCGAGGGCCCGGCCAAAATCGAAGAGCTGACGTCGAGGACACTGATCCTCTCGGTCAACTGAATACTGGCAAAGAACAGATCATTGTCCGTTCAATGCTTTGAATTGACTGGCGATCTCGAGTTTCCCCGCGATCGCCCGCACTGACTTTTGGCTATCACTATTCCGTTTTCAAGGAGCAACCGGGCACGCACCGAAACGGCGTTGGTGCCGGAATGACCGCAGACAGAGGCAAGGCCTCGGAACCGCAGTTGCCTGGCGCCACCCCGAGGGGCGTTCACCGGGACTAGTTACATTATCGCATCGGAGCCGGCATGTCAATCGGACCGGGAGTACCCGGGCCGAGAAGGGCGACGCCGTGCGAGAACGTGAACTCTACACCAAACCGAACGTACGTGCACCTCGCACGGCCGGTTCCGCGGGCGTGGATCAGCCGTCGGGCGCCGCGTTCGGACCGTCCGTCGGTCTCAGTAGCCGGACACCCGGCTGGTCGACGTGGCGGTGCTGGTCGACGTGGCGGTGGTCGCCGTGCCCGGTGGTCCCGCCGGGTTCACCACGAACCAGATCCCCCCGACCCCCTGCCCGTTGGTCTGGGTCGGCTGCGAATCGCCGGAGTACCGGTAGAGCGGCATTCCCCGGTACGTGACCTGGAGTGTTCCGTCGGGACGTGTCACCGTCCCGAGGTCGGCGGCGGGTACGCCGGCGCCGGCGGCCACGGTGGTCGTGCCGGCGGGCTCGGTCAGCGGGGGCCAGGCCGTGGCGCACGCACCGGTGCACGTGGCCTTGCCGGTCCCGTCCGGCGTGTAGCGGTAGAGGGTCGGGCCGTTCTCCCCGTCGGTGAGCACCACACCGAGCGAGCCCCGGGACGATGCGGAGACCACCGCGGTGGTTCCCGAGGGCCGACTGGTCCTCGTCGTGGAGGGGGTGGCCGTGGTCGTGGTCGGCGACGAGGACGACGTGCCGCAGGCGGCGGCGAGGAGGGCGACGGCGGTCGCAGCCGACCCCGCCAGCACGCGGCGACGCTTCCGCCCCGGCTTCCGTTTCGGGGGTCGCAGCTCGCACTCCGGCATACTCGGGTCCCCTCTCGGACGTGAGCATGTCTTACGCCCCTCCGAGCCACCTGTCAACGGCCGACCGCGGGCACCGCGGCGCTGGGCACCGAGGCGCCCGATTCCGGCGGCGTGCCCGGCAGGTCGCCGGCGAGGCCGCCGGCGAGGCCGCCCGCGGACCTCAGCCCAGCGCCGCCACCCGGATCCGATCGGCCTCGAGCCGGTGGGCGAACCGGCCCATCTGGACGGCCACCGCAGCCGGGCCGGCACCGCCCGGGGTGGTCCGGCGGGTCACGGCCACTCCGGGCTCGAGGAGGCCGACCGCCTCGGTCCCGAGTGCCGGATGGGCCTCCACCAGCTCGACCAGCGGAACGTGTCGCTCGAGGGAGTCGTGGACCAGTCCCCCGACCACGCTGTGGGCCTGACGGAACGGCATCCCCTGCTCGACCAGCCACTCGGCCAGGTCGACGGCGGCCACCGACGATCCGTTGGCCGCATCCTGCATCCGGGCGGCGTCGAAGGTCACGGTGGCGAGCAGGCCGGACAGTGCGGCCAGCGCCAGGCGCGACTGGTCGACCGAGTCGAAGAGCGGCTCCTTGTCCTCCTGCAGGTCGCGGTTGTACGCGAGGGGGAGGCCCTTCAGGGTCACGAGCAGTCCGGTCAGGTTGCCGATGAGCCGGCCGCTCTTCCCCCGGGCCAGTTCGGCGACGTCCGGGTTCTTCTTCTGCGGAAGCATCGACGACCCGGTGGCGAAGGCGTCGTCGAGGACGGCGAACCCGAACTCCTCCGAGGACCACAGCACCAGCTCCTCGCCGATCCGCGACAGGTGCACCCCCAGCAGGGCCAGGTCGAAGAGGGCCTCCGCCACGAAGTCGCGGTCGGACACCGCGTCGAGCGAGTTCTCGAACCGCCCGGCGAACCCGAGGTCGGCACCGGTGCCGTCGGGGTCGAGGGCGAGCGACGAGCCGGCCAGCGCTCCGGCGCCGAGGGGCGACACGTCGAGGCGGGCCACCGAGGCCAGCAGCCGGTCGACGTCGCGGGCCAGCGCCCAGCCGTGGGCCAGCAGGTGGTGGGCCAACAGCACGGGTTGGGCCCGCTGCAGGTGGGTGTATCCGGGCAGGTAGGTGTCGCCCGCCTCCTTGGCCCGGTCCACCAGCACGTCCTGGAGTCCGAGGACCTGTGCGGCCAGATCGGCCAGCTCCCGCTTGGCGTACAGCCGGAGATCGGTGGCGATCTGGTCGTTCCGGCTCCGCCCGGTGTGGAGCTTCGCCCCTACGTCGCCGGCCAGCTCGGTCACCCGCCGCTCGACGGCGGTGTGGATGTCCTCGTCGTCGGGCACGAAGGCGAAGGTGCCGGTGTCGAGCTCGGCCTCGACGGCGTCGAGGGTGCCGAGCAGCACCGTCACCTCGTCCTCGGTCAGCAGCCCGCCCCGTCCGAGCCCGCGGACGTGGGCCCTCGAGCCGGTGAGGTCGTCCCGGGCCAGCCGCTGGTCGAAGTGGATCGAGACGGAGTAGTCCATCACCACCTCCGCCGTCCCGCCGTGGAGGCGGCCGTGCCAGAGGGTCATCGCCCCGCGGCCGGGTCGCCGCGCCCCTCCTGGACGGCGGACCAGGTGGCCACGCCCAGGCCCCAGAGGCGCACGAAACCCTCGGCGTCCTGGTGGCGGAACGTGTCGGAGGCGTCGTAGGTGGCGAGGCCGTGGTCGTAGAGGCTGACCGGGCTGCGCCGGCCGACCACCCAGCACCGGCCCTGGTCGAGGCGCAGGCGCACCTCGCCGGTGACGTGCCTCTGGCTCTCGAGGAAGAAGGCGTCCAGGGCCTGCTTCAGGGGCGAGAACCACAGGCCGTCGTAGACCAGCTCGGACCACCGCGGCTCGAGGCGGAGCTTCTCGTGGTGGAGGTCACGCTCGAGGGTCAGGTCCTCCAGGTCGGCGTGGGCCAGCAGCAGGGCCAGCGCACCCGGGCATTCGTAGGTCTCCCGGCTCTTGATGCCGACCCGCCGGTTCTCCACCATGTCGAGCCGCCCGTAGCCGTAGGCGCCGACGACCCGGTTGAGTTCGGCGATGAGCGGCTCGGGCGCGAGGGACCGACCGTCGAGGGACACCGGCAGTCCGGACTCGAATCCGATCACCACCTCGGTCGGCTCCGTCGCCGTCGGCACGGTCATCGTGTAGACGTCCTCCGGTGGGCGGTTCCACGGGTCCTCGATGACACCGCACTCGATGGCCTTGCCCCACAGGTTCTCGTCGATCGAGTAGAGCTTCTCCTTGGTGACGGTGAGCGGGATGTCCCACTTGGCCGCGTACTCGATCGACTCCTCGCGGGTCAGTCCCCACACGCGGGCCGGGGCCAGGACCTCGAGGTCCGGGGCCAGTGCGCGGGTGCCCACCTCGAAGCGGACCTGGTCGTTGCCCTTGCCGGTGCACCCGTGGGCGACGGAGGTGGCGCCGTGGCGACGGGCCTCGGCCACCAGGTGCTTCACGATGACGGGACGGGACAGGGCCGACACCAGGGGGTACTTGCCCTCGTACTTCCCGTTCGCCAGGAGTGCGGGCATGCAGAAGTCCTCGGCCATCTCGGCCCGGGCGTCGACGACGACGGCCTCGACGGCTCCGGCGGCCAGCGCCCGGTTCCGGATGGCGTCCCAGTCCTCGCCCCCGGACTCGGCGGCCTGGCCGACGTCCACCGCCACGGCCACGACCTCGACCCCGTGGTTCTCCATCAGCCACCGCACCGCGATGGAGGTGTCCAGACCCCCGCTGTAGGCCAGTACCACTCGTTCCGTCATCTCGGACCCCTTGTCTCTCTGCTCGTCGTCTCGTCGGGTGGAGGTTCGTCGTCGCGCTGTGCGCCGTCCGCCCCGTGGGACCCGCCGCCGGACGCCTCCAGGCCCGACAGCACCGCCAGGCGGTGCGCCACCGCCGGGCCGCCTGCCGCCTCGGAGGCCACCACCAGCACGGTGTCGTCGCCGGCCACGGTGCCGACGACGCCGGGGAGCCCGCTCCGGTCGAGCGCCGAGCCTACGACATGGGCGGAGCCGGGCGGGGTGCGGAGCACGATCAGATTTCCGGAGTGGTCGGCCTCGACCACCCACTCCCCGAGCACCCGCCGCAGGTGGTCCTCGGGTGCCACCTGGTGGGAGGGCAGCTCGGGCAGGGCGTATGCCGTGTCGCCCCCGGGCAGGCGCACCTTCAGGGCGCCCAGCTCCTCCAGGTCGCGGGAGACGGTGGTCTGGGTGGCCTCGATCCCCTCGGCGGCCAGGAGCTCGACCAGGTGGGCCTGGCTGCCCACCGCGCTCGACTCGAGCAGCTTGGTGATCCGGTGCTGGCGCTGGTGCTTGGTCACCCGGGTCATGGCGCGCCGCCGGACGCACCGTGGGCGGTGACCCAGGCCAGGAGGCCGCGCATGGCGTGCATGCGGTTGGCCGCCTGCTGCCACACCACACTGCGGGGCCCGTCGACGACCCCGGCGCTGATCTCCTCGCCCCGGTGGGCGGGCAGGCAGTGCATGACCAGGGCGTCCGGCGCGGCCCGGGCGACGAGTGCCTCGTCCACGCAGAAGCCGGCGAAGGCGGCGGTCCGTGCCGCCGCCTCGTCCTCCTGGCCCATCGAGGTCCACACGTCGGTGTAGAGGGCACCGGCGCCGTCCGCCGCCTCCGCCGGGTCGTCGGTCACCACCAGCGCGCCGCCGAACGAGCGCACCCGGGCGACGTCCTCGTCCGACGGGCCGTACCCGTCGGGCGAGGCCACCCGTGTGGGGATGCCGGCCATGGATGCGGCCAGCGCCAGGGAACGCCACACGTTGTTGGCGTCACCGACGTAGGCGACCGGCCGGTCGCGGGCACCGTCGGCGCCGAACCGCTGGCGCAGGGTCAACAGGTCGGCCAGCGCCTGGCAGGGGTGGGCCCGGTCGGACAGCAGGTTGACCACCGGCACCGGCACGTGCGCCGCATCGAGTGCCTCCGCCATCCGCTCGAGGGTGGTGTGGTCCATCACCCGGGCGCACAGTACCCGGTGGTAGCAGGCGAGCGTGCGGGCCACGTCCTCGGCCGTCTCCCGGGTGTCGATTCCGACCTCTGCGCCCTGGATGTAGACGGGGTGGCCGCCGAGGGCCACCACGGCCAGCTCCGAGCTGTTCCGGGTCCGGGCGGAGGGCTTCTCGAAGACCAGGGCGACGCCCTTCCCCTCGAGGCTCCGCGGCAGTGCGGCGGGGTCCCGCTCCGCCAGGGCGAGGACCGCATCCAGTCCGTCGGGACCGAGGTCGTCGACCTCCAGGACGTGACGGGTCATCCCGGTGCTCCGCTCACCCGTCATGGTCGGTACCCCCGGTGGCCGGGGCGACGGCGTCGCCGGCGCCGAAGGCGGCCACCATTCGGGCCAGGATGCGGGACAGGCTGGCCACGGCCCGGTCGATCTCCTCGTCGGACACCAGCAGGGACGGGGCGAACCGCAGCACGTCGGGCCGCGGCGCGTTGATCACGAGTCCGCCCTGGAGCGCCTCGGCGCACACCGGCCCGGCAAACCCGTTGACCAGCACGGCGGCCAGCAGCAGTCCTTCCCCCCGCACCTCGACCACCCCGGGCAGCCGGGACAGCCCGTCGCGTAGCCGGGCGCCCGCGGTCGCGGCCCGCTCGGGCACGCCCTCGGCCTCCATCACCGACAGCGTGGCCCGGGCCGCGGACATGGCGAGCGGCTGTCCGCCGAACGTGCTGCCGTGGTCGCCGGGCACGAACGCGGCCGCCACCTCGGCCCGCGCCCAGCAGGCCCCGACGGGCATGCCGTTGCCGAGCGCCTTGGCCATGGTCACCACGTCGGGCTCGATCCCCAGGTGCTGGAAGGCGAACCACCGGCCGGTGCGGCCGAGGCCGGTCTGGATCTCGTCGACCATCAACAGCACGTCCCGTTCGCTGCAGAGCTGGCGGAGGGCGCCCAGGTAGTCCGACGACGGCACGACGACGCCCGCCTCGCCCTGGATGGGCTCGACCAGCACGGCCGCGACCCGGGCCGGGTCGACGGCGGCGTCCATGGCCTCGATGTCGCCGTAGGGGACGTGCGCGAACCCGTCGGGCATCGGGGCGAACGCCGCCTGCTTCTCGAACTGGCCGGTGGCGGCCAGCGCGGCGAGCGTCCGGCCGTGGAAGGCGTCGGTGGTGGCCACGACGGCGAAGCGGTCGGGGCCGGCCCACCGGCGGGCCAGCTTGATGGCGCACTCGTTGGCCTCGGCCCCCGAGTTGGCGAAGAACACCTGGCCCCCGGCACGGTCCCGTCCGCCGCCGATGAGCCGGTCCAGCGTCACCGCCACCTCGGGTCCGACCGTGGTGCCGAAGAGGTTGGACACGTGGCTGAGGGTGCGGGCCTGGTCGGCGATCGCCCCGGCGACCACCGGGTGGGCGTGGCCGAGCGAGGTCACCGCCAGCCCGGACAGGAAGTCGAGGTACGGCCTGCCCTCGACGTCGTAGAGGACGCTTCCCTCCCCGCGCACGAACGTGACCGTCGGCTCGGCGTAGGTGTGCATCAGCGCGGAGCGGTCGATCGCCCCGGCGGGCACGTCCCGCGACGGCCCGGTGGGCGCCGTCACAGGTCGACCCCGATCATCGTGCCGACGCCTTCGTCGGTGAACAGCTCGAGCAGGAGCGCGTGGGGCGTGCGCCCGTCCAGGATGTGGGCGCGCCGGACCCCGTGCCGTACGGCCCGGGCGCACGCCTCCACCTTCGGGATCATCCCGCCGTTGGCCGCACCCGAGGCCACCATGGCGTCGAGCTGCTCGGCCGTGGCCCGGTGCAGCAGTGTGGAGGGGTCGTCGGGCACCGAGCGCAGGCCGGCCACGTCGGTGAGGAAGACCAGCTTCTCCGACTGGAGCGCGGCCGCCAGCGCGCCGGCCGCGGTGTCGGCGTTGATGTTGAACGCCTGACCCGAGTCGTCGGTGCCGATCGTCGCCACGACCGGGATGAGCCCCTGGGCCAGCAGCTGGTGGACGATCGTCGGGTCGACGCCCACCACGTCGCCCACGAAGCCGAGCGCCTCGGACCGGGCCGTGGCGTGGATCAGATTGGCGTCCTCCCCCGACAGCCCCACGGCGAGGGCCCCGTGGACGTTGATGGTGGACACGATGTCCCGGTTCACCTTGCCGACCAGGACCATGCGCACCAGGTCGATCGTGTCGGCGTCGGTCACCCGGAACCCGTCGAGGAACTCGGCCTGCTTGCCGACCCGCTCCATCAGCGCCCCGATCTGGGGGCCGCCCCCGTGGACGACGACCGGCAGCATGCCGACCGAGCGCATCAGGACGATGTCCTCGGCGAAGCTGGCCAGGGCCTCCTCCTCGTCGACGGCGTCCTGGCCCGGCTTGGCGGCCAGCACGTTGCCGCCGTACTTGACCACCACCACCTTGCCCAGGAAGCGCCGGATGTACGGCAGGGACTCGACCAGGACGGCCGCCTTCGCTTCGGGGCCGCCCGCGCTCCCCGTCGCCGTGCGCACGCCGGTCCCGCTCACGAGGTCGTCCGGTTCTCGTCGATGTAGCCGTAGCCGAGTTCCACGCCGAGGACCACGCCGGTGCCGTCGGCCAGGCCCAGGCCGCACTCGATGGAGACGAGCGGACCGGCCATGTGGGCCGCCACCGCGGCGGCGTCGTGGGGGATCTCGATCCCGCCCCGGCACACCGCGGTGCCGCCGTAGGCGATCGTCAGGCGGTCCATGTCGAAGTCGACCCCGGCCGAGCCGAGTTCGCTGGCCACCCGGCCCCAGTAGGGGTCCTTCCCGTTGATCGAGCACTTGACCAGCAGCGAGTCGGCCACCTTGCGGGCCGCCCGGTGGGCCTCGGCGTCCGATCGGGCCCCGCTCACGTGGACCTGGAAGACGGTGTCGGCACCCTCGGCGTCGGCCGCCATCTGCCCGGCCAGGTCGGCGCAGGCCTCGGCCACGGCATCGGCCACCAGGGACGGGTCGCCCCGCCCGGCCCGTCCCGACGCCAGGAGCACCACGGTGTCGTTGGTCGACGTGCACCCGTCGACCGACATCGAGTTGAACGAGTCGGCCACGGCGGCCCGCAGGATGTCACCCAGCGGTCCCGGCTCCACGGCGGCGTCGGTGGTCAGGAAGGCCAGCATCGTGGCCATGTCGGGGGCGAGCATGCCGGCGCCCTTGGCCATGCCGGCCACCGTGAACCCCGGGTACTCGACCAGCACCTCCTTGCGTCCCGAGTCCGTGGTCAGGATGCCGGCGGCGGCGTCGGCCCCGGCGGCGTCGCCACCCGCCCGGGCGGCCACCAGCCGGGGGATGCCGTCCGCGATCGGTTCCATCGGCAGCGGAATGCCGATCAGTCCCGTCGAGCACACGAGCACCTGCTCGACGGGCACGCCGAGGCCGTCCGCGGCCAGGGCGCACATGGCGGTGGCGTCGGCCCGGCCGCGGTCGCCGGTGGCGGCGTTGGCGTTCCCGCTGGACACGAGCACGCCGGCGGCCCGGCCCCCGGTGGCGGCCATGTGGGCCCGGCTGACCTGCACCGGTGCGGCGGCGGCCAGGTTCGTCGTGAAGGTGGCCGCTGTCGGCACCGCCGCCCCGTCGTCGGTGGCCACGAGGGCCAGGTCGAGGGCGCCGGACGCCTTGACGCCGGCGGAGATGCCGGCGGCCACGAATCCCCGCGGCGTCGTGATGCTCACGGGTAGACCCCGGCGATGGGCAGCCCGGTCGCCTCGGGGATCCCGAGCGCCAGGTTGGCGCACTGCACCGCCTGACCGGCGGCACCCTTGACGAGGTTGTCGATGGCCGACAGCACCACGACCCAGCCGGTGCGCGGGTCGACCCGGACCGACAGGTGGGCGGTGTTCGAGCCGCTGGCCGCCTTGGTCGACGGCGGGGCGTCGGACACGACGACGAACGGCTCGTCGGCGTACCGGTCGCGCAGCAGTTGCATGGCGTCCTCCGTGGTCAGGGACCGGGGGTCGGCCGGTCGGGCGTAGCAGGTGGCCAGGATCCCCCGGACCATGGGGGCGAGGTGGGGCGTGAACAGGACGGCGGCGCCGAGTCCCTGCTCCATCTCGGCGGTGTGGCGGTGGTCGAGCAGGCCGTACGCCGTGAAGTCCTCGTCGACCGTGGCGAAGTGGAGGCTGTCCTTTGGCGCCCGGCCGGCACCCGACGTGCCGCTGGCCGCGTCGACGACGAATGCAGGAGCACCCCCGTCGGCGGGCGCCTCCAGCACCCCGGCCTCGACCAGGGGGGCCAGGGCCAGCAGGGCCGCCGTCGGGTAGCAGCCCGGTGCGGCGATCCGGGTGGCGCCGACGAGCTCGGGACGGTGGAGCTCGGGCAGCCCGTAGACGAAGGTGGCCAGGAGCTCGGGCGCGGTGTGCGGCTCGCCGTACCAGGTCGGGTAGGCGGCCGGGTCGGCGAGCCGGAAGTCGGCGGCCAGGTCCACCACGACGCCGACCCGGTCGACCAGATCGGGCACCACCGACTGCGACCGGCCGTGGGGCAGGGCGAGGAAGACCACGTCCAGCCCGTCCAGGGCGTCGGCATCGGTCGGCCCGTACACGAGGTCCGGGTAGGCCGCGGCGAGTGACGGTGTGTGGGTGGCCACCGCCTGGCCGGCGTGGGACCCGGCCTGGGCCGCCGCCACCGCCAGGCCCGGGTGGCCGGCGCACAGGCGCAGCAGCTCGGCGCCCCCGTATCCGGAGGCCCCGACGATCCCGACCTGCTTCGGCGCTCCCGTCATCCTGCAAGTCTATGCACATTCGCGCATGAATATGCAACTTCTCTCCCGTCACCGGTTCGTCCTCGTCGGTGGCGGCGTCGTCGCCGCCCGATAGGTTTTCCGCATGGACCGCTCCGTGGCGCTCGCCGACGCACGTCCACTGTCGTTCTGGCTGGACGACCCGGCGGCCCCCGGGCCGGCACTCCCGCTCGTCGGTCCCGGGCGGGCCGACCTGGTGGTCGTGGGTGGCGGCTACACCGGGCTGTGGGCCGCGTTGCTGGCCAAGCAGGACGATCCGTCGTGCGACGTGGTGCTGCTGGAAGGAGACCGCTGCGGATGGGCGGCGTCGGGGCGAAACGGCGGCTTCTGCGCGGCGAGCCTGACGCACGGGCTGGCCAACGGCGTGGAGCGGTTCCCCGACGAGGTCGCCACCCTCGAACGACTGGGGAGCGAGAACCTCGACGCCATCGAGTCGACCGTGACCGAGCTGGGGATCGAGTGCGACTTCGAACGCACCGGCGAACTCGACGTCGCCACCGAGCCCCACCAGGTGACCGGATTGCGCGAGGCGGAGGCCCAGTCCCGGGAGCACGGCGCGTCGCCGATCTTCCTGGAAGGGGACGAGGTCCGGGCGGACGTCCACTCCCCCACCTTCCTGGCCGGGCTGTGGGACACGAGCTCGTGCGCCCTGGTGAACCCGGCCCGTCTGGCCTGGGGGCTCCGCCGCGCGTGCGAGCAGGCGGGTGTGCGCGTGTACGAGCACAGCCGGGTCGACGGGCTCGCACCCGGCGGCCCCGGAGCCCACGCCCCGATGGTCGTCCACACCGCACACGGCCGGGTCGCCGCCGCACGGGTCGTGCTCGCCACGAACGCCGCGCCGTCGCCGGTCCGTCGCCTGCGCAAGTACGTCGTACCGGTCTACGACTACGTGCTCATGACCGAACCGCTCGACCCGGTCCGACGCCGGGCGATCGGCTGGACCCGGCGCCAGGGCATCTCCAGCACCGGCAACCAGTTCGTCTACCTGCGCCAGACCGCCGACGACCGCATCCTGTTCGGGGGCTACGACGCCGTCTATCACTACGGCAGCGCCATGGGCCCTGCACTCGAGCAGCGTCCGGCGACCTTCTCGCTGCTGGCCACCCGCTTCGCCGAGATGTTCCCCCAGCTCGAGGACGTCCGCTTCACCCACACGTGGTCCGGTGCCATCGACACCTGCTCCCGGTTCTGCGCCTTCTTCGACCGTTCGTTCGACGGCCGGGTGGCGTCGGTGGCGGGCTACACCGGGCTCGGGGTCGGGGCCTCGCGTTTCGGCGCCCGGGTCGCACTCGACCTCCTGTCGGGAGCCGACACCGAGCTGACCCGACTGCGCTTCGTGCGGTCCAAGCCGATCCCCTTTCCGCCGGAGCCGGTGCGCTCGATCGGGATCCACCTGACCCGGTGGTCGCTGGCCCGGGCCGACACCCACGGAGGCCGGCGCAATCTGTGGCTGCGGGCGCTCGACTCGGTCGGGCTCGGCTTCGACTCCTGACCCCGGTGCCGCCGCGGGACGGGCACACCGCTGCAGGTCGGGGTACCGTCCGGCGCATGGAGCAACGGGTCAGTCTGATCACCCTGGGAGTCGGGGACCTCGGACGTTCGCGCGCGTTCTACGAAGGGCTCGGCTGGCACGGCCAGGAGGTCGACGAGACGGTGTTCTTCGCGGCGGGCGGACCGGCGCTCGTGCTGTGGGGTCGGGACAAGCTCGCCGGGGATGCCGGGATCGTCGGCGACGCCGCAGGCGCCGGAGGGGTGGTGACCAAGGACCCGGGCGAGACCTTCTACGGCGGCTATGCCGGGTTCTTCCGGGATCCGGACGGGTACGTCTGGGAGGTGGCGCACAATCCCGGCTTCGGACTGGGTGCCGACGGCACCCTCACCCTCCCCGACTTCGGGAGCGCCTCCTAGCGCACCCCGATCAGCGGCTCAGCGCAGCACGGCCCGGTGGCGCTGCTCCACGGCGGCGATGCAGGCGGCCCGCAGGCCCCCGATCTCCTCGTCGGTGAGGGTCCGGTCGAGTGCACAGAAGCGCAGCCGGTAGGCCAGGCTGCGGACCCCCTCGCCCAGGGACTCCCCCCGGTACACGTCGAACAGCCGCACCGACTCGAGCAGTTCGCCGCCGGCCGAGGACAGTGTGGCCTCGACCCGGTCGGCCGGAACCGCTTCGGGAACGACGAAGGCCAGGTCGATGTCGGACGACGGGAACCGGCTGACCGGAACCGACTCGAGCGGACGGCGGGCGGCCCGCACCGGGTCGAGGAGCACGTCGAGGTCGAGATCGAGCCAGCCCACCCGGCGGGGGCGCCCGTCGGCGCCGACGAGACCGTACGACTCGATCACCGTGGGGTCGAGCTCGCCCACCACGCCGAGCACGGCCCGACGCCCGTCGTCGGCCTCGCCGGAACCGCCCCCGGACAGCAGGGTGCCCGACCGGTACTCGTGCAGCACCCGGGTGGCCGGGTCGTGGTGGGGGCCCTGCTCGAGCACCCAGTCGCCCAGACCGAGGGAGTCGGCGACCGTGCGCCAGGCGGCCACCGCCGACCAGGCGTCGTCTCCTTCGCCGGCGAACACGGCACAGAGCCGTTCGGTCTGGCCGGCGTCGGGGCCGTCGCCCGTCGGGACCTCGAGGCGACGGAAGACGGACCCGACCTCGAAGAGCCGGACGTCGCCCTGCCGCCGCTCGGCGTTGTACAGCAGGGCGCGGAGCAGTCCCGGTGCCATGGACGAGCGAAGGAACCGCTCGGCGTCGACCAGTGGGTTGGTGACCTCGATGTACGGCGGGGCGAACCCGGCGGCCAGCTGGTCGGCCTCGGTCGAGAACGCCGCGGTCCACGCCTCGCTCGACCCCAGTCCGCACAGCACGTCCTTCAGGTACCGGCGCTCGCGCTGGTAGGCGGTGAGGCGCCCCGGTTGCGGCCACGCCGGGTTGCGGCGGGGCAGCCGGGCGTAGCCGTAGGTGCGGGCCACCTCCTCGGCCAGGTCGGCCTCACCCATGGGCAGCGGCCGGATGTCGGGCCGGAAGGTCGGCACGACCACGGCCACCGGGTCGTCGTCGCCGCCGGTGACGGTGGCGACCATGCCCAGGGGGGCGAGCAGCCCGGCGATCGCCGAGGCGGACAGTCCGGTACCGAGGAGCCCGTTCACCCGGGCGGGGCGCACGGTGATCTCGAGCGGTCGGGGGACGCCGCCGGTGACGTCGAGCACGCCCTCGGCCAGCGTCAGTTCGGGGCCCGCGGTGAGGCCGAGGAGATCGCAGAATCGCTCGGCGGCGCGGTCGATGCCGTCGGGGTCGCACCCCCGTTCGAACCGGGCCGACGCCTCGGTGCGCAGTGCGAGACGCTTCGACGTCCGGGCGATGGCCATGGGCACGAAGTAGGCGGCCTCGAGCAGGATCCGGGTGGTGTCCGGGCTGATTTCGGACGAGGCGCCACCCATGATTCCGCCGATGCCCACCGGCGACCCGGTCGCGTCGCAGATCAGGCAGTCCTGGCCGGTGTCGCCCAGACCCGGACCCGGGCGACCGAGGGTGCGGACCACGTCGTCGAGGGTCGTGACCTGCTCCCCCGCCCCCGCCCGGCGCACCTGCAGCCCGGTGCCGCCCAGGCGATCGAGGTCGTAGGGGTGGGTGGGCTGGCCGAGTTCGAGCATCACGTAGTTGGAGGCGTCGACCACGTTGTTGATCGGGCGCATGCCGGCCGCCACGAGCCGGCGGGCCAGCCAGTCCGGTGAGTCCGTGACGCGGACCCCGGTGAGCACCCGGGCGGTGAACCGGGGGCACAGTTCGAGGTCCTCGACCATCACGGTGGCGAGCGAGCCGACCGGCGGGCCCGCCGCGGGTGCCCGGACGGTGGCGCCGGCGTCCGACCCGGACGCGGCCGCCACGAGCTCGGCGGTGGTGGGCACGACGAATTCGAGTCCCAGCCGGGCGGCAAGGTCCCGTGCCACGCCGGCCATGCACCAGGCATCGGGCCGGTTGGCCTCGACGGCGACGTCGAACACCACGTCGGGCTCGATGCCGAGGGCGTCGGTCAGGGCGGCGCCGGGTTCGGCACCGTCGACATCGTTCAGGACCAGGAGGCCGGCGTGGTCCTCGGACAGCCGCAGCTCGCGGCCCGAGCACAGCATCCCGTTCGAGACCATGCCCCGCATCTTCCGGCGGCCGATGGCGAACCCGCCGGGCAGCACCGCGCCCACCGGGGCGAAGGGCACCAGGTCGCCGACGGCGAAGTTCTGCGCACCGCACACCACCTCGACGAGGTCCGAGCCGTCGGTGACCACGACACGGCGGATCCTGTCGGCCCCCTCGATGGCGGTGACCTCCTCGATCCGGGCGACGACCACGTCCCCCAGGCCCTCGCCCACCACCTCGACACCTTCCACCACGAGGCCGAGGTCGTCCAGGGTGGCGGCGACGAGCGCGGCGTTCCGGGGGAAGGGGGCGAAGTCTCGTAGCCAGGAAAGGGGAACGCGCAACTGCTGTCCTCTCGGGGTTCGCGCCTCAGAATTGGCGCAGGAAACGGATGTCGTTCTCGATGAGGGCCCGCATGTCGGCGATCTGGTGGCGCATCTGCGCGCACCGGTCGATACCGAACCCGAAGGCGAACCCGGTCCACTCGTCGGCGTCGATCCCGACCGACGCGAACACCGCAGGGTCGACCATGCCGCACCCGCCGAGCTCGATCCACCCGGTCTGGGAGCACGTCCGGCATCCCCCGCCACGACAGATGGCGCAGGTGACCTCGAACTCGGCCGAAGGTTCGGTGAACGGGAAGTACGCCGGTCGCAGCCGCGAGTGGATGTCGGGTCCGAAGTAGGCGGCCGTGAACGTCTCGATGGTGCCGGCCAGGTCGGCGAAGGTGATCCCCCGGTCGACGACGAGTCCCTCGATCTGGTGGAAGACGGCCAGGTGACGGGCGTCGGGGGTGTCGCGGCGGTAGCAGCGTCCGGGCATGACCGAGTGGATCGGCAACGTGCCGTCCAGCACGGCGCCCTCCATCAGGTGGATCTGCACCGGTGAGGTGTGGGTTCGTAGGAGCGTCGACTCCGGCTCGCCCAGATCGAGGTAGAAGGTGTCCCACATGCCCCGAGCCGGATGGGCCGGTGGGATGTTGAGTGCACCGAAGTTGTACCAGTCCGTCTCGATCTCGGGGCCTTCGGCCACCTCGAATCCCATGCCCACGAAGACGTCCTCGAGCGCATCGCGGGTCTGGGACACCAGGTGGAGGTGGCCCCGGGCGGCGGGAGCGGCCGCCGTGCCCGGGACGTACTCGGTCAGGTCGAGACGGGAAGCGGCGAGTTCCGCCGACAGCTCGGCGAAGCGGATGGCGGCGCGCTTGGCCTCCAGCAGCGACTCGACCTCGGCACGGGCCTCGTGCAGCTGCCGACCGAGCTCCCGGCGCGCCTCGGGATCCAGGGAGCCGAGCGCCCGGGACGCCTCGGCCAGGGGCGACTTCTTGCCCGAGACCGTTGCCGACACGTGGCGGATCGCCTCCGTGGTGCCGGCCGCCTCGATGGCGGCCCGGGCATCGGCCACCAGGCCCGCGATGTCCGGGCTCCCCGTCATGCCGGTGCCCCGTCCCCGTCCGTGCCCGAGGGTGGGACGCGCGTTGCCGACTCGCTCATGGCGGACATCGTAGGACGAGCGGGGGCGGCCCCCGGCGAGCCGGCCGAGCGGCGCTGCCGGAGGGCCTCGAAGCAGACGACGGCGGCCGACATGCCCACGTTGAGCGATTCGGACCGTCCGGCCATGGGGATGGTGACCCCGGCGTCCAGGCGGGCGACCAGGTCGCCGTCGAGCCCGGCGGCCTCGTTGCCGAGCACCAGAGCCACCGGCCGGGTCCAGTCGAAGTCCGCGTAGTCGGTGCCGTCCCGCACCACGGTGGCGACGGTGGTGAGCCCGCGGGCGGCCAGTTCCGCCAGGACCGCCGTCGCGGTGCCGCCGCGGACGACCGGCACATGGAACAGCGAGCCGGCCGTGGCCCGCACCGTCTTCGGGTTCGTCGGGTCGACGGTCCCGTCGCAGCACACGACGGCGTCCGCCCCGGCCGCGTCCGCCGTGCGGATCACCGTGCCGAGGTTGCCGGGGTCGCGCACGTCCACGCAGACGAGGACCAACGAGGCCCCGTCGAGGCGGTCGATCGGCGCCGCCGCGTACGAGACGACGGCCAGGAGCGGCTGGGGACTGACCGTGGAGGCGACGCGTTCCATGACCCCGGGGGCGAGGTCGAAGACACGACCGCCCGTGGCCAGCACGTGCGAGGTGACCTCGGCGACCGCGGGCACATCGGCCCCTTCGGGCGCGACGTACACGGCCTCCACGTCGGCTCCCGCGGCCATGGCCACGGACAGCAGCTCCGCCCCCTCGAGCACCACCACCTGGTCGGCGGCGCGAGCGCCGCCCTTGCGCAGGAGCTGGCGCAGCCTCCGGACCCTCTGGTGGGTGAAGGCCAGCCCCGACTGGGTCAGGAACCGGCCTCGGTGCTCGGGGCGGCCGAGGCCAGGGCGTCGTTGGCCACCTGCACCAGGGATGCGAAGGTCTCGGGGGCGGTGACGGCCAGGTCGGCGAGGACCTTGCGGTCGACCTCGACCTCGGCCCGGTGCAGGCCGGCGATGAAGCGGCTGTAGCTCATGCCGTTCAGCCGGGCCGCCGCGTTGATGCGCTGGATCCAGAGCTGACGGAAGTCGCCCTTGCGCGCCCGCCGGTCCCGGTAGGCGTACTGCATCGAGTGCATGACCTGCTCGTTGGCGGCGCGGAAGGAACGGCTCTTGTTGCCGTAGTAGCCCTGTGCCTGCTCGAGGATGGCGCGGTGGTGCTTCTTGGCGTGGACGGCACCTTTGACTCGGGCCATGGGTGAACTCCTTTGTGTGCGTGGCCTGGGGTGGTCGGCCGGTCGTGTGTGGTCGGTGTGCGGTCCCCGGCGGTCCCTCGACGGGGATCCGGGAGTGCCCGGCACCGCGGGCCCCGGCCGGGGACGGGCGGGGCCCGGCAGGGTGCCGGTGGGAGTGACGGGTGGGGCGGATGGTGCCGCCCCCGGGCTACATCCCGAGCATCCTCTTGATCTGCTTCTCGTCGCCGGGGGAGAAGTCCGTCTCCCGGCCGAGCCGGCGCTTGCGCTCCGCCGACTTGTGCTCGAGCAGGTGGGACGCGAAGGCCTTGCGACGGCGGAGCCGTCCCGACCCGGTCACCTTGACGCGCTTCTTGGCGCCAGTGTCGGTCTTCATCTTGGGCATCGTGTCTCTCCCTATCCTTCGCTCGACTCGGCGGCCGGGGACCCGTCCCCTGCCGTGGCGGCGGGTGCCGCCTCCGGTCCGGGGGCCTCGGTGGCCGCTGCGGCCACCGCTGTCCCGTCGACCGGTGAGGGCTGTGCGCCCGCCGGTGCTGTCACCTCCGCGGGTGCTGCCGCATCCGCACCTGCGGCCGGCGACCCGCCCTTCGATCCACCCGACCGGGAGCCGGCCGGCTTGGCCCGCTTCTCCGGTGCGAGCACCATCACCATGTTCCTGCCGTCGAGCCGAGGCACCGACTCGGACTTTCCGAGGCCGTCCATCTGGTCGGCGATCCGGTCGAGGATCTTCTTGCCGAGCTCCGGATGGAAGACCTCCCGCCCGCGGAACATGATCGTGATCTTGACCTTGTGGCCCTCCTCGAGGAACTTGGCCACCTGCCGGGTCTTGGTGTCGAAGTCGCCGGGCCCGATCTTGGGCCGGTACTTCATCTCCTTGATCCCTACGTGGACGGCCTTCCGCTTCGACTCCTTGGCCCGCTGGGCCTCGTCGAACTTGTGCTTGCCGAAATCCATGATGCGGCAGACCGGCGGATTGGCCCCGGGCGCCACTTCGACGAGGTCGAGGTCGAGGTCGCGGGCGATGGCCAGCGCCTCCGGCAGGAGCTTGATGCCGAGCTGTTCCCCGTCGGGATCGACCAGGCGCACCTCGCGGGCGCGGATGCGGTCATTGATGCGAGGATCGGTGGTGGTGGGTGTCGCTATTCGACTGCACTCCCTGTTTCATGGCCGCGGTCTCCCGCGGCCGACGATGAAGGAGCGGAGCCAGCACCGGCCCGACCGACATCGGTCGGCCTCCGGTCCCATGGACCCGTCGCACGCTCGACCCACCGGGGCGGGACGAGGTGGCCGGGTGGGGGATTCGCACCGCGAAGCCCCGCTTCCTCGTTGATCAGTTGCTTTAGGCTACCAGTCGTGAGCTCACTGTGGACACCTGACGGCGAACGACCCGTGGGAAGGCCCGGAGCGCCCGCCGGGGCACCCTCCGCCGGACGCCCGCCCGACCCCTTCGTCGGCGACGACGTCGACGGCGGGGACGGCGGGGACGACGCCCTGGCCACCCAGGTCGAAGCCATGCGGGCCGAGCTGGCCGGGGCCCCCGTCGAGGTCGTGGTGGCCAACCACTGCTACGCCCTCTTCGAGCTCGCCGCCCTGCACCTGAGCCAGCAGCCCCCGCAGTTGGACGGTGCACGCCTGGCCATCGACGCGCTCGGATGCCTGGTCGACGGACTCGAGGGCCGCCTGGGCGAGAGCGAATCGGTCCTGCGGGAGGGTCGGGCCAGCCTGCAGCTCGCCTGGGTGCAGATCGACGGGGCCCAGCGGGCCGGGGCCCAGGTCGACGCCGTGGTCGGCGTCGACGCCGAATCCGCAGTCGCAGCCGACGACGTCGACGCCGACGCCGACGGGTGAGCGGCCCGGTCGACGCGACGGCGTCCCCCGAGCCGGCGGGATCCGGCGGGGTCGACGCCTCCCGGGTCCGGAGCTTCATCGGTCTGTCCGTCGGACTGGTCGGACCCCGCGCCAATCTCGCCGTCTCCGGCGTCCTCATCACCCTGTTCGTGCAACAGCGTGCCTCCGGGGCGCTCGCCGTCACCTTCGCCCTCACGGCCAACCGGCTCCTCAGCTGGATCACCTACCCGGTCGCGGGGCGCCTCAGCGACCGGACCCGGACCCGGGTGGGACGCCGGACGCCGTACATGGCGGCGAGCCTCGTCCTCATGGGGGCGGCCACCTGGATGTTCACCGTGGTGAGCGGCTACTGGGCCCTCGTCGTGTTCATCGTCATCGCCCGCCAGGCCGCCGCCGTGTTCACCCTGACCAACGTGGCCGTGGTGCCCGAGGTGTTCGGCCGCAGCCGGTGGCTGAAGGCGCTGCTCCTCACCACCGTGCTCGGCACCGTGGCCAGCTTCGCCATCAAGGGAACGGTCATCGCCACCTGGAAGCAGTCCGATCCGGCCACGTGGAACCTGCCGTTCCAGCTGGCGGCGGTGATCCTGGTGCTGACCGGACTGGCCGTCCTGGTGCTCGTCCGGGAGTCGCCGAACGCGGGGGCCGGCGCCGAGGCGGACCGCACGAGGCGCGCACGACCTGCGCGCGACGAGCTGCGGGAGATCCTGGCCGGACCCAACGCCAAGGTCCTCGTCGCCGGGTCCCTGCTGTTCTGGGCCGGTGCCGGCTCGACCGCCTACGTGGCCATCCTGTTCTTCCAGCGGGTGCTCCACGCGGGGGCCAGCGCCCAGACCGTCGCCGGCCTGGCCACCGGGTTCCCCGTCTTCATCATCGGGATCGCCCTCGGGGTGCCGCTCAGCCGCTGGCTCACGCCGATGCAGCTCGCCGTGGGCGCCCCCCTGATCGGCGCGGTGCTGGCGGGGGTGCAGTACTTCGACACCCACCTGTGGCAGGCCGTGGTACTCAGCTATCTCGCCGCGCCCTTCGTGGGCGCCTACCTGATCGTGATGGCCCCGCTGCTCCTGCAGCTCCTGCCCCGCGCCGGGGGACTGGGCGAGCGCCTGGGCGCGCTGCTGTCACCGTTCAACCTGGTCGGCGTCCTCCTCGCCTACCTGGCCGCCGTCACCGTCGACGTCACCGGCAACTACCGCCTGATCTGGCTGTTCCCGGCCGCCACCGGCCTGGCCCACGCCGCGGTGAACACCCGGCTCCGCTACCCCGCCCGCCGCTCCACCAGCCCCGACATGGTCAAGCGCCTCTGGGAGTGGGCGGTCGTGCAGGCCGAGTCGATGTCGGAAACGGGCATCGTGACCGGACTGCTGGCCGCCCCCCTCCTCGGCGTGGTCACCGAGGAGGACGCCGACAGCGCCGTCGTGGTCGACATGGCCCGCAACATCCTGGGCAACCCGTATGCGGACGACGACGGTGCACCGGCCGAGCTGGGTGCCGGCGACCCCGACGGCGGGGCGACGGGTCAGGACGGACCGGTGGGAGGTTCCCTCGGCGTGACCGGTG
Source organism: Acidimicrobiales bacterium (assembly GCA_035534835.1). Lineage (GTDB taxonomy): Bacteria > Actinomycetota > Acidimicrobiia > Acidimicrobiales > RAAP-2 > Bog-756. Next base: position 697 of record DATLRE010000021.1, on the reverse strand, counting down.
TGGACCACGTCGGCGGCGGCCCGGCCGGTGATCTCGAGAACGGCGACCAGAAGTTGGGTCGGGGGGCCGACTCGTCGTCGTCGTCCGACCCTTTGACGCCCTCGGCCAACGGCCACGCGACCGACGGAGCGGTGGGAGCCGGGCCGCTCGGCCCGGAGGGGACGGCGGGCGTGCCCACCACGGGGGTGGCCGACTGGTCCGTCGGCCACGATGCGGCGGAGGGGTCGCCGTCGAAGGATCCCGGTTCGGCGACGGGTTCGGCGACAGGTTCGGCGACGGGTTCGGCGACAGGTTCGGCGACGGGTTCCGACGCCACGACGGGTGGCGACGGCGACGGGTCCACGGCCGGAGGAGGCACCGGGTCGTAGGTATCGTCATCGTGGGGCCGTGGGCTGTGGGCTCCGGGACGGTCGAGGTCCCCGAGCCCGCCCGGGGCGGCGGCGGGCCCGTCGGGGAGCGGTCGGACGGAACGGGCCTCGATCCGGCCGAGCCGGGCCGCCCGGATGCGCACGGCCACCACGGTCCCGACCTCGATCCGGCGGGATCCGTCGGTGACGGCCGTGCAGTGGAAGGGCACCGAGCGGTCCCCGCATCCGACGGTTCCGACACCCCGCGCGTCGTCGAACTCCACGACGGTGCCGATCAGGGTGGTGTCCCCCACGGGCACGAGTTCGGGTCCGGCCGGAGTCGTCATGGT
>DATLRE010000020.1:0-13279 GCA_035534835.1 Acidimicrobiales bacterium | reverse complement strand
ATATGGCGCGCTCGGCAGGATTCGAACCTGCAACCTTCTGATCCGTAGTCAGATGCTCTAATCCGTTGAGCTACGAGCGCTGGTCACCGACCTGTCGGCATCCGCCCACCGGGTCGCCCGAACCACGTGGGGGAGAACATGTCAGCGAGACACTCTACCCGACCAGGATCGGCCCCGGTCCTACAGTTCCCACGATCCCGGGCCGACGGGCCCACCGGCAGCCCCATCGCCGGCCGCCACCCCGACCGACGGCGGTCGGTGCCCCACCGGTAGGGTGCGGAGGGTGAGCGACCTCGGGGACTCCTTCGACCTGGAGCTGGCGGCCGCCCAGCTGCGGGCCGACAGCGCCGACGTCCGCATCCTGCTCAAGGCCCTGGTCGACCAGCTGGCCGATGCGCTCGGGACCCGGCTGCAGGCCAAGCGCGCCGGGGGCCGGTTCCGCAAGTCCGACGACGTTACCTCGGTGTCCATCGCCATGGGGGACGACCAGTTCGACGCCGAGGTGGACGGGGACGTACTCCGCTGCACGGTCGGCCACACCTCGGGCGGCATCCGCATCCGCACCGAGCGGGTCGAGATGAACGCGTGGCTGAGCCGGCTGCTGGCCGGACTCAAGGCCGAGGCGGACCACAGTCAGGCGGTCCGCCTGGCGCTCGAGCACATGGTGATTGGAGGCGACGGATGAGCGACGAACCGGAGCAAGGGGGCCCGGTCCCCCAGGACCTGCCCGAGGGTGCCAGCCGGCGGCTCGAGGAGCTGGAGCACGGCCTGTTCACGTCCGACCTGTCGGTCAATGAGTTCCTCCTGATCAAGGAGGTCGGCTTCCACCCGATCGGCTTCGTCATGGGCTCGTCGATCTACCACACGGGAATCCAGACCCGGAAGTGGGGCCAGAGCCAGGAGCTGACCAAGCTCACCGAGGCGATGTACAACGCCCGGGAGCTGGCCATGACCCGCATGGAGGAGGAGGCCCTGGCACTGGGCGCCGACGGAGTGGTCGGCGTGCGCCTCGACGTCAACTACTACGAGTGGGGGAAGGACGCCGCCGAGTTCATCGCCGTCGGCACCGCCGTCAAGGCCGAGAGCGGGGTGTCGCACCGCAACGCGCTGGGCAAGCCGTTCACCTCGGACCTGTCCGGCCAGGACTTCTGGACCCTGATGCAGACCGGACACATCCCCCAGGGCCTGGTCATGGGCACCTGCGTCTACCACATCGCCCATCGCGGGTTCGCGGCCACCATGGGGAGCGCCGGCCAGAACGTGGAGCTCCCCAACTTCACCCAGGCGCTGTACGAGGCCCGCGAGCTGGCCATGACCCGCATGCAGGACGAGGCCAACGAACTCGGCGCATCGGGCATCGTCGGCGTCCGGCTCGAGGAGAAGTCCCACCAGTGGGGCAGTCACACGATCGAGTTCCTGTCGCTCGGGACCGCCGTGGTCAAGACCTCCGACGAGGTCACCCTGCCCCGACCGACCACCATCATCTCGCTCGACAACTGATGACCGTGCCAGCCGACGTGCCCGGTGACCTGCCCGAAGCTGCGGTACGCCGCTTCGCCGAAGGTGCCTTCACTTCGGGCCTGACCGTACCCGACTTCGCCGCCTGCCTCCAGATGGGCCTCGAGCCGGTCGGGTTCACCCAGGGCTTCTGCGTGATGCAGTGGCAGTTCTACGGCGCGTCGCCGTTCGGACTCGCCGGCTTCGGCGGGCAGGGCAGCATTCGCGGGTACAGCGAAGGCTTCAGCTGCCCGCACGGCATGGTGTCCGCAGAGCATCGGGCATGGGGCCAGAACTACGAGCAGGCCTGGGTGCAGGACGCGTGGACCACAGGCTTCACCACCGCCTACGACCGGATGCTCGACGAGGCGGCCTCCGCCGGTGCCCACGGCATCGTCGGTGTCGTCGACTCGTCGGCACCGCTGGCGGACATGGGCGTCGTCGAGTTCCGGATCCAGGGCACGGCCGTGCGGGTGCTCGACGGCGAACCGCCGCACCTCGGACGGCCGTGGTCCACCTACCTGGCCGGGCAGCGCCTGACCAAGCTGATCGAGGCCGGGTACGCGCCGGTGTCGGTCGCCGCGTCCGTGGCATCGGTGCGGGTGTGGGCCAACTGCATCACCCAGTACCTGACCGACGGCGTGACCTCCATGTATGGCGGCTTCGTCCAGGGCGCCGAGATCGTCCAGACGGCCAAGGCCCAGACCATGGCGCGCCAGATCGCCACCGAGCGGGTGCGGCGCCAGCTGGTAGACGACTCGTTGCACGGCGCATCCCTGAGCACCGTCCAGCGGGACCTGGGCGAGGGCGACGCCGAGATCGAGTGCGTCCTGCGCGGCAACCGGGTGCGGCGGTTCAAGGCCTTCGACCCGATGCCGGTCGCCCGACCCACGGTGCGCCTGTCATGACCGACCCGCTCGGCACTGACCCCGGCGACGTCCCCGCGGATCCCCGCGAGGAGATGCGGACCGCCGCCCGCGCCCTCGCCCGGCCGGCCACGGCGTCCGGGGGGCGCATGACCTCCGACCTGTCGATCGACGAGGAGCTGGTGCTGCACTCGATCGGCTGGGAGCCGCTCGAGCTGGTCAGCGGCGTGTCGCTCCACGGGGTGCCCATCGGGGTCTGGAACTGGGGCGAGGGCGAGATCGGCGCCGCCTCGTCCGCCTACGCGCGGTCCTTCGCCAACGCCACCACCCGCATCCTCGACGCATGCACCCATGCCGGCGGCCACGGGGTGGTGGGCGTCCACGTCGAGTGGAGCGTGGAACGCCACCACGTCGATGTCGCCCTGACCGGCACCGCGGTGCGCCCGGTCGGAGCCCCGGGTCGTGGTGCCGGGCCCGCCTTCGTGTCGGACCTGTCGGGTCGCGACTACTCGCTCCTGCACCGTGCCGGCTGGGCGCCGCTGGGACTGGCCACCGGGGCCAGCTTCGTCTACGCCCCCCGTCGGTCACTGAGCTCGGCCATGAAGCAGACGAGCCAGAACGTCGAGCTCACCAACTACACCGAGGCCATGTACTCGGCCCGGGAGTCGGCCATGGAGCGCATGCAGGCGGCAGCCATCGCCCTCGGCGGGTCGGGGGTGGTCGAGGTGAAGGTGACCGAAGGGCCGATGGACTTCGCCCACCACGCCGTGGGCTTCACCGCTTACGGCACCGTTGTCCGTCTCGTGGCCGACGAGCACCGCCACCTGGGGGCACAGATGGTCCTGCCCCTGGACGACCCGGTCGTCGGCTTCGACGCCGCGTCGTTGCGGGGCGCCTGACCGGGCCTGGGCCCGGGCAGTTCTGACGGTCCGTCAGATATAATCTCCGGCCATGCCCACAGACGCCCCCCTCCACGGCATCCGTATCCTCGAGGTCTCCGCCCTCGGGCCGGCCGCCATCACCATGCCCCTGATCGACCTCGGTGCCGAGGTCGTCAAGGTCGAGCCGCCGGCAGGCGACTACATCCGCGACATGACGTGGCCCATCATCGAGGGCGTCTCCCTCATGCACCTCCACCTCAACCGCGGCAAGCGCTCCATCGTCATGGACCTCCGCACCGAGGAGGACGTGGCCACGTTCAAGGAACTGGTCAAGACGTGCGACGTGGTCGTGGAAGCCATGCGACCTGGTGGCCTGGCCCGCCGCGGCGTGGGCTACGACGACCTGGTCGCTCTCAAGCCCGACATCGTGTTCTGCACGATCAGCGGCTACGGGATGACCGGCCCGTACCGGGACCTCCCGGCACACGGCGTGGCCTTCGACACCTGGGCCGGCATCGTCTCGCCCCAGGTGAACGAAGACGGGTTCGCCTACCTGCCGGAGCACGCGTCCATGGGCATCCACGCCGGACCGCTGTTCGGGGCACTCGGCATCCTGGCCGCCGTGCTGCGGGCAAAGACCACGGGCGAGGGCTCGTTCCTCGAGATCGCGCAGTCCGACGCGGCAGCCGCCATGGACTGGTACCGGAGCGAGACGTGGAGGGCGTACGAACGCTCCGAGTCCGAGGTGACCGGCAACAAGGCCGACGACTACGAGCGCAGGGAGCCGGGGACGGCCGGGATGGTCGAGGGGGTCCGCTACCAGGTCTACGAGGCGAAGGACGGCCGGTACGTCCTCTTCATGGCATCCGAACAGGCGTTCTGGAAGAACTTCTGCGAGGCCGTCGGCCGGCCCGAGCTGTTCGAGAAGTGGCCGGGCTCCAAGTACGCGGACCACGCCCGGGGCAACCTCGAGCTGCGGGCCGAGCTGCGGGACGTCTTCCGGACGCGGACCGCCGTCGAGTGGATCGACTTCGGGGTGGAGAAGAACTTCCCGGTGGCGCCGGTCAACTCGCCCAAGACGATCGCCGAAGACCCGCAGTTCCAGGACCGGTTCCACTGGTACCCGGTCGAGCAGCTGGGCGCCGAGGAGCTGGGTTCGCCCATCAGGTTCATCGGCGAGGAGCTGCCCGTCCCGAGCCACGCCCCCACCGTCGGCCAACACACCGACGAGGTGCTGGCCGACCTGCTCGGCTGGGACGCCGACCGGATCGCCGAGTCGCGGGCGAGGGGCGGGCTGGGCGGGCCACCGCAGGCCTGAGCCCGATGGTCCGAAGAGGGGACGGCCGCCGATCGCGCCGAGGCCGGAACGGCCGGGCGATGATGGGGCATGGCGGAATCCGACGTATCCCATGACCGGCCCGACATCCCTGTCGACGACGCCCGTGCGGTAGAGGGGTCCGACGCTGGCGGCGGACGCCGGAACTCACGTACCTGGATCGTCGTCGTCCTCGTCATCGTGGCCCTCGTCATCGGCGCGCTCACCGTGGTCCTCCTCGTGGAGGACGGCGCCGGCATCCACGACGGGCCGGGTACGGCGACGTTCACGTGGACCCCGGTGGTCCAGGACTACTCGGCGGCCACGTCCCGCACGGAACCGCAGCCGTTTTCCGCCGACATCGAGGGTCACCCGGTCACGGGCACCGCCACGGTCGTCGTCCCCTCCGGTGTGTACGGAACGAACGGTTCCGTCGGTGGGCGCCTCCCGACCGGCACGATCCCCGCCTTCCACTACCGGGGCACGTTCGCCGGGACGCGGTTCGACCTCACCGTCTACGTCCGGATCCCCACGACAGCCGACCAGGCCGACCCGGCTGCCTCGGCCGCAGCGGCCTCTGGGATCCGGTTGACCGTCGCCGGTACCTACGGCGGCTCTCCGGTCCGTGCCACCGTGACGCCCCCATCGTCCGGCGGACCCGCCCCCACCGATCCGGCCCGCTTCGTCGGCACCGTCGGGCACCGGAAGGTCACCGGTACCATCTCCCAGACGATGGGGACGTCCGTCCGCCGGACCGTGAGCGCACACTTCGTGGTCAGCGGCTGAACCGGCGCCGTCCCGCGGGTCCCGCGGACCCCGTTTCTGACGGTCCGTTAGGATCCGTCCCATGACGACGAAGACACGGGTGCCCGCCATCGAGGGATGGTTCACACTCGACGAACAGGCGCCGACGCTGCTCGGCTCCAAGTGCACCAGCTGCGGGAACTTCGCATTTCCGAAGGAGACCTTCTTCTGCCGGAACCCGGAGTGCCAGGGTCGGGAGTTCGCCGAAGCCCCGCTCAGCCGGACCGGCAGGGTGTGGTCCTACACCGACGCCTGCTACGAGCCGCCCAAGCCCTACGTGGCCGCCGACCCCTACGTCCCGTTCGCCCTGGCCGCCGTCGAACTGGCGGCCGAGCAGATGGTGGTCATGGGTCAGGTCGTGCCCGGCGTGGGCGTGGGCGACCTGAGCATCGGGACCGAGGTCGAGCTGGTGCTCGACACGCTCTACGAGGACGACGAGAACGAGTACCTGGTGTGGAAGTGGCGCCCGACCGGTGCCCCGGACGCGAGGGAGGCCTGAGATGCCGGACGACAAGAGGGTCGCCGTCCTCGGCGCGGGGATGCACCCGTGGGGCAAGTGGGGCCGCAATTTCGTCGAGTACGGGCTGGCCGCAGCCGGCGACGCGCTACGCGAGGCCGACCTGCCCTGGACGGACGTCCAGTACGTGGCCGGCGCCGACACCATCCGCAACGGCTACCCGGGATTCGTGGCCGGCGCCACGTTCGCCCAGGCACTGGGCTGGACCGGCGCCCGCGTCTCGTCCGCCTACGCCGCCTGTGCGTCGGGCGCCCAGGCCATCAGCAATGCCCGGGCCCAGATCCTCGCCGGGCTGTGCGACGTCGCCCTCGTGGTCGGGGCCGACACGACCCCCAAGGGCTTCTTCACGCCCGTGGGCGGGGACCGCAAGGACGACCCGGACTGGCTGCGCTTCCACCTGATGGGCGCCACCAACCCCACCTACTTCGCCCTCTACGCCCGGCGACGCATGGAGCTCTTCGGCGCCACCGAAGCGGACTTCGCCGCCGTCAAGGTCAAGAACGCCCGTCACGGACTGGAGAACCCGTACGCCCGCTACCGCAAGGAGGTGACCGCGGAGGAGGTCCTCGCCTCCCCGATGGTGGCCGACCCCCTGCGCCTCCTCGAGATCTGCGCCACCTCGGACGGCGGCGCCGCGCTGGTGCTGTGCTCGATGGAGTTCGCCAAGCGGCACGCCGGCTCCCGGGGACTCGTCACCATCGACGCCGTGTCCACGGTCACGCCACGGTTCCCGCAGGCCATCATCGAGATGCCCAACTTCTCGACCGACTCGTCCGCCACCACGGCTTCGGTCGGGCCCACGTTCAAGCAGTCGGTGGCGCTGGCCGCCTACGAGGAGGCCGGCATCGGCCCCGAGGACGTCAGCCTGGCCGAGATCTACGACCTCTCGTCCGCCCTCGAGCTCGACTGGTACGAGGACATCGGACTGTGCAAGCAGGGCGAAGCCGAACGCCTGCTGCGCGACGGCGACACGACGCTCGGCGGTCGGGTTCCGGTCAACCCCAGCGGCGGGCTGTCCTGTTTCGGCGAGGCCATTCCGGCCCAGGCCATCGCCCAGGTGTGTGAGCTCGTCTGGCAGCTCCGGGGCCAGGCCACCGGTCGTCAGGTCGAGGGCGCCCGGGTCGGGATCACGGCGAACCAGGGACTGTTCGGCCACGGCTCGTCGGTCGTCGTCTCCACGTAGTCGCGGCGTCGGTCGATCGACCGTCCGCCCGGACCGCCGTCACACCAGCGGGATGAACTCCCCGGCCACCCGGATGTCGTCCCCGTTCAGCAGCCACACGCGGCCCTGGGCCGTCGCCAGGGTGACCGGCGCGCCCCACTCCAGCGGCCTGTGGTGGGTGAGCACCGCCGCGGCCACCGGTCCGGCGGCCACCTCCACGAGCGCCGTCCAGCTGGCGGCGTTGTTCACGTGTCCAGCCACGTCGAGGTCGACCCGGCGCAGCGGCCATGGGCGCCGCTCGGCATCGGACGCGACGGCCGGGACCGCCACCCGCCCCGGTGCCTTCCGTCCGGTGGACGCCTCCCCGTAGGCGGCACGGAACTCGGGCGGGATGCGTCGGGGCCGGCCCGACCCTTCCAGCGGCACCCACAGGCCCTCGGTCTCCACCAGGACCACCCCACCGACGGCGAGGTCGGTCCGCCGCTCGGCCCACGCGGCCCCGATGCCCGAGCACCACGTCGTCGCCGTCACCGCCTCGCCCAGGTTCGGCCATCGGCCCTCCGCCGTGAGCCGCATGGCGGTGCGGCGGACCACCCACAGCCCGCCCGTGGTGATGCCCGTTTCGTCCCAGTCGTCGCCGGCGACATCGTGCAGGTAGCGGGCTGCGGCGTCGGGTCGCAGCCGGCCCTCGGGGTCGGTGTCCCCCAGCCGGACGCGCTGGCCACCGGCGAACCGGCGCCCGACGGACGGGGGTGGGAGGAACTCGGGCACGGCGGCAGCCTACGGTCGCAGAGCGCGGCGGTGCGCGCCGCTCAGCCGTTGACGAGGATGATCTTGCCGAGCTTGCCGCCGGCCGCGAAGTGCTCGTAGGCGGCGTCGGCGGCGGACATCGGGAAGGTCGCCGCCACCGGCACGACCACCGCCCCCTCGCCCAGCAGGTGCACGGCACGCGACTCGACCAGCCAGGCGACGCCCGCCTTCTCCTCGACGTCGCGGGACCGGAGCGTGGACCCCCCGATCGTCGCCCGCGAGCCCATGACGGCCAGGAGGTCGATCTGGGCGCGGGCGCCCCCGCCGACGCCGATCACGACGACCCGTGCACCGGTGGCGAGGTACGGCAGCACCGCCTCCACCCCCGGTGCGCCCACCAGCTCGAGCGACACGTCGTAGGGCCCGTGCTCGGCTACGGCGTCGGGAAGGGCCACGACATCCGCGCCCAGTGACCGCACGGCATCGTGGTGGTCCGGGTTCCGGACCGTCGCCACCACCCGGGCACCGGCCACCGCGGCCAGCTGCACCGCGGCCGTGCCCACGCCTCCGGCCGCGCCTGAGATCAGGACGGTGTGGCCCTCGGACAGCTCGGCCTGGGTGAACAGGGCATCCTGTGCCGTCGAGAACGCCTCGGGAAACCCGCCGGCGTGCTCCAGATCGACGGCGTCGGGCACGGTCAGCAGGTGCGACTCGTGGACGACCACCTGCTCGGCCTGGCCACCACCACCGCATACGGCCATGACCCGGTCCCCGACGGAGAACCGGTCGGACCCCGGCCCGTTGGCAAGTACGGTGCCGGCGAACTCGAGTCCGGGGATGTCGGCCGGTGAGCCGGGGGGAGCAGGATAGACGCCCCGGCGCTGGAGCAGGTCGGCGCCGTTGACGCCGGCCGCCGCCACGGCCACGAGCACCTCCCCCTGTCCGGGGGCGGGGTCGGGGTGCTCGTTCCACCGGAGCTCCCCCTCGACGATGGTGACGGCGTGCATGGGCCGAGCGTACCGGGCCCGGTCCGACCCCGGCCCGGACCCGCCGGCGGCACGTGGTCCGGGCACGTCGCTGCCCCGGACCACCCGGGGGGACCGCCTACTCCTAGGCTGGGCGCGGAGGCCGCCCATGACGACCGGACCGCTCGAGGACCACGGGGACGAGGGACCGTTTCCGACCGCGCCCGGGCGGCGCGGTCGGAAACGGACCGCCGACGACCGGTTTCCCGACCCGTCGGCGGGCATGGTCCTCCATCGGGTGCTGGCCCTGTCGGCCCGCACCTTCCTGCTGAACGACCTCGACGTCGAGTCCGACGACGGGGAGGGGCGGAGCCACCCGGTCGACGCGCTCGCGCTCGCTCTCGGGCCCCGACCGATGTGGGCGCAGTCGACTGCGGCATCGCTGCGGGGGACCGAACGGCGGGACGACCCGACCGAGCGGATCCACCAGAGCCGGGTGGCCATGCGGCGGATCCGCTCGAACCTGCGCACCTTCCGTCTGCTCCTCGATCCGGGACGGGGCACCGCCCTGCGCGCCGAGCTCGCGTGGTACGGCAACGAGCTGGGTCGTTCGCGCGACCTCGACCTGCTGGCCGGCGTCGTCGCCGTCCGGGGCCCCGAGGTGCTCGAGCCGGACGAGGTGGTGCGACTGTTGTCGGTGCTCAACTGGCGCCGCGAGGAGGTGGACTCCGAGATCGCCCTCGAGCGGTCCGGTCCGCGCCGACTCCAGCTGACCGGGCGGATCATGGAACTGTGGGAGGGGCCGGAGTTCAAGGCCAAGGCGGCCCGACCGGCCACCGAGGTCCTCCCGCCGATGCTGCACCGCTCCTGGCACGACGTGCGCGGCGCGGCCCGCAAGGCCAGGAAGGACCCGTCCGCCGTCCACCTGCACAGGCTCCGCATCCGGCTCAAGGACCTTCGCTACGGGTCCGAGACCCTGGCCCTGGTCGAAGGCGGTCCGGCCCGCAAGACGGCCAGGGCGACGGAACGGCTCCAGAGCAGGCTGGGCGACCTCCACGACACGGTGTTCGCCATCGGATGGCTCGAGTCCCTGGCCGCCGAGCAGGCCGACCTCGCCGATGCCGCCGGGCGGATGGTGGCACTCCAGCGCGAGGTGGCGGCCGAGACCCGCCGGGGCTGGAAGCGCGACCTCAAGGAGGTCGAGCGGCGCTGGCGTCGCTGGCAGGGCTGACGGGCAGGACCGGACCGCGGCGGCGAACCGGGCGACCGGACGGGGTTCAGGCGGTGCCCGGGCTCCCGTCGGCCGCAGCGCCGCGCGGGGGCACCCATAGCCGGAACCCCCCGAGGATGCCGGCCGTGTTGTCCACCACCGTCACGTCGTCGGGGAGATGGTGGCGCAGGACCCGCCGGGAGTTGCCGCCGCCGATATAGAGGTGGTCGAAGGCGGTGAGCGCCCGCATGTTTGCGATCGCCTTCGTGACCCGCTTGTTCCACCGGTCCTCGCCGATCTCCTTGCGCGTGGCCTCGCCCAGCTGGGCGTCATAGTCCTCGCCCTTGCGGAACGGCTGATGGGCGATCTCGAGGTGGGGCAGGAGCTCGCCGTTGTAGAACAGTCCCGTCCCGAACCCCGTGCCGAGGGTGATGACCAGTTCGAGGCCGTGGCCGGTCACGACCGCCGCCCCCTGGATGTCGGCGTCGTTCGCCACCTTGGTGGGGATGGCGAACACCCGGGTGAGCGCGGCCGCAAGGTCGAACCGGTCCCACAGGCGCACCAGGTGGTGGTCCACGGCGCTGCCCGGCCCGCTGACGGTGACGAAGTGCGGGCAGGACAGGACCACCCCGTCCCGGACCATCCCCGGGAACCCGGCCGAGGCCCGCTCGGCCTTCGGCAGCGGGGCGACCAGCCGCTCCAACGACTCCACGAGCTTGTCGGGGGGCAGCGGGTACGGGGTGGGGATCTTCACCCGGTCGGCCACCATGGCCCCGGAGGCGTCGAGCACCGACGCCTTCAGTCCGGTGCCGCCGATGTCCACGGCCAGGGTGAAGGGATGCCGGGGTGCCGAGGCCGCGTCGTCGCTCGTGGTCATCCCCTCACGCTAAACGCGGTTGGGTCCCGGCGGGGGCACGGCCGGGGCACGGCCGGGCGGCCGGGCGGCCGGGACACGGCAGGGGTAACGTCCCGTGCCATGACCGAACCGTGGCTCGAGGACGCCTGCTCGCTGGTCGACGCCTTCCGGGCGGGAACCCTGAGTCCGACCGAGGCGCTCGAGGCGTCCCTGACCGCCATCGGGTCGTCCGGCCTCAACGCCGTCAGTCACCTCGACACCGAGGCGGCCCGGGCCCAGGCGGCGGCGGCCGACGTGTCCCTGCCCTTCGGCGGTGTGCCGATCGGCGTCAAGGAGCTCGAGCCCGTGGCCGGGTGGCCGTTCACCGAGGCCTCGCTGGTCTTCGCCGACCGGACCGCCTCGTTCGACTCGACCCACGTCGTCCGGCTGCGTGCCGCGGGCGCCGTGCTCGCCGCCCAGACCACGGCGTCCGAGTTCGGGGGCGTCAACTGCACCTCGACCAAGCTGCACGGTGTCACCCGCAATCCGTGGGACACGGAGCGCACCCCCGGGGGCTCGTCGGGAGGCTCGGCGGCCGCCGTGGCCGGCGGGCTGCTGCCCATCGCCACCGGGGGCGACGGAGGCGGCTCGATCCGCATCCCGGCCGGCTTCACCGGGATGTTCGGCCTGAAGGCCACCTACGGCCGCATCCCGCGCGGCCCGGCCACGCTCCAGCCTCCGCTCACCGTCACCCTCGGCTGCGTGTCGCGTTCGGTGCGGGACACGGCACGGTGGTTCGACGTGTGCAACGGCTTCGACCCACGCGACAACCTGAGCCTCCCCCCGGTCGGCGGCTGGGAGTCCGGGCTGGGCACGCTCGACCTGGCCGGCAAGCGGGCCGTCGTGTCCGTCGACCTCGGCGCGGCCGTCGTGGAGCCCCGGGTGGCGGCGCTGGTCGTCGAGGCGGCCGAGGCGCTCATCGCCGATGCCGGCCTGCGCCGGGTCGACGTGGTCGTGCAGCTCCCCCAGGGCGGGCTCGAATGGGCGCTGTCCAACCTGGTCGGCCTGGTGGGCGAACTGGGGGACCGGTTCCCCGACTGCAACGACGACCTCACCCCCGAGATCCAGATCGGAATGAACCTCGCCACCCACCACTACAGCATCGAGTCGGCCGGGAAGGCCGAGCTGTTCCGGATCGCCCTGAACGAGCAGATGGCCGACCTGTTCGAGCAGGCCGACGTCGTGTTCGCCGCCACCAACCCGGACGTCGCCTTTGCCGCCGCCGGCCCCATGCCCACCACGGTGGGCGACGTCGACCTGATCGCCACCTACGGCTTCGACCGGGCCATCGGCAACAACGGCGCCCTCACCATCCCGGCCAACCTGGCCGGCCTGCCCGCCGTGTCGATCCCCGTCGGAACCGTCGACGGGGCCCCGGTCGGCATGCAGGTCATCGGCCGGCACCACGAGGAGCAGGTCCTGCTGGAGCTGGCCCGGCTGGCCGAGCGCACGCGCCCGTGGCCGCTGGTGGCACCGTCGGCCCCCGCCTGAGTCCCGTTCGACCGGTACGGCGCCCGTTCGTCTAGAACAGGCGGATGCGCGTCGACCTCTGGATCCCCACCGCCACCCCCTTCGCCACCCCGGAGCTGCTGGCCGCCATCGGACGGGAGGCCGAGGACCGAGGGTTCTCCGAGCTGTGGGTGGGCGAGCACGTGGTCCTCTTCGAGGAGTACGCCTCGTCCTATCCCTATGCCGACGACGGCAAGATCCCCGCGCCGCCCGGGACCGGACTGCTCGAACCGTTGAGCACCCTCTCGTTCCTCGCCGCCCACACGTCGACGGTGCGGCTGGGCACGGCCATGGTGCTGCTGCCACAACGGAATCCCGTCTACACGGCCAAGGAGGCGGCCACCCTCGACTGGCTGTCGGGGGGCCGGGTCGACCTCGGTGTCGGGGTGGGCTGGCTGGAGGAGGAGTTCCGGGCCGTCAACGTGCCCTGGCCCCAGCGGGGACGGCGCACCGACGAGTACCTCGAGGTCCTCCGGACCCTGTGGACCGACGAGACGTCGCAATTCGAGGGTGAGTTCTACTCGCTGAACCCGTGCCAGATGTTCCCGAAGCCGGTCCAGTCACCCCTGCCGATCCACATCGGGGGCGAGTCGGATGCCGCGCTGACCCGCGTCGCCCGGGCCGGGCACGGCTGGCACACCTTCAACCGGGCGCCGGAGGACCTGGCCGCACCCCTGGCCCGCCTCGACGGTCTCCTGGCCGAGCACGGTCGGTCGCGCGCCGAGGTCACGGTCACCGTCTGCCCGTACTTCCAGCCCCTCGACGACGACACCACCGCCCGGTACGCGGAGGCCGGCGCCGATGCGGTGTCCGCTCTGCTCATCCCCGTCGACGAGGACTCGCTCCGGGCCCAGCTCGACGACCTGGTGCCCGTGCAGGAGCGCGCCCGGACGTCCTGAGTCGCACCG
>DATLRE010000019.1:0-7030 GCA_035534835.1 Acidimicrobiales bacterium | reverse complement strand
TGCCGCGCTGGGGCGTGTAGACGATCGGCGAGTAGAAGACGACGTCCTCGTCGAGGAGGGCGTCGAGACCGCCGGGCAGCTCGCCCCGGAGGTGGCGGTGCCACTGGCTGACGACGTGCTCGATCACTGCTCCCCCGTTCCGGCGCGGCGGCGCCTCGGGGAGAACGTACCGCACCGGCCGGCCGGCGTTAGCGGCCGCACGACGACGCCCACTACGGTGTCGGCACACGACGGCGACCGGAAGAAGGCAGATGGCGAAGCAGATCCCGTTGGTGGACTACCTGGTGCTCGGCGACCGCCCGCACCTCGTGGCGCACGAGTGCACCTCCTGCGGTGCGCGGTACTTCGACCGGCGCAACGCGTGCGCCTCCTGCGGTCGGACCGACTTCGCCCCGGTGGACATCCCCACCGAGGGCGAGGTGCATGCCTTCACCATCGTGGCGTTCGCCGCTCCGGGCATCCCGACGCCCTTCGTGGCGGCCATGGTCGACTGCGGGGGGACGAGTGTCCGGGCGAACCTGGTCAACGTCCCACCGGATCCCGAGCACGTCTCGCTCGGGATGCAGGTCCGACTGACCACCGAGGTCGTGGGGACGGACGACGAGGGAACCGAGGCGATCGGGTTCGGATTCGAACCCAGGGAGGGATGACGATGGCATCGGACGACCTGTGGATCCTCGGGATCCACATGACCAAATTCGGCAAGCACCCCGACAAGGACATGGTCGACCTGGCATCCGAGGCCGTCCTCGGTGCACTGGCCGACGGCGGGGTGGCCATGTCCGACATGGGGGTGATCGCCGCCGGCAGCCTCATGGCCGCCAGCGCCGGCATCGGCCAGCAGCTCCAGAAGCAGCTCGGCCAGACCGGGGTCCCCGTGTACAACGTGGCCAACGCGTGCGCCACCGGTGCGACCGCCCTGCGGGTGGCGCTCATGGCCATCAAGTCCGGCGAGGCCGACATGGGCCTGGCCTTCGGCGTCGAGAAGCTGGCGGGTGCCGGCCTGCTGACCGGGGGCAGCCGCAAGGACGACTCGGGGGTCTTCTCCCCCTCCGGCCGCTACGGTGCGGTCGCTCCGACCGACGGGCGCATCGGGACCGAGATCATGCCGGGCGTCTTCGCCCAGATCGGCATGGAGTACGGGCACCGCTACGGCGGCACCAGCTTCGAGCTGTTCGCCCGCATCAGCGAGAAGAACCACGCCCACTCGACGCTCAACCCGTTGGCCGCCTACTCCAAGCGGATGACGCTCGAGGAGATCATGGGCGACTTCATGGTCGCCTATCCCAATACCCGCCCCATGTGCTCGGCCAACTGCGACGGCGCCGCGGCCGCCGTGGTGATCAGCGGGGCCAAGCTGCGCACGCTGTCGCTCGAGCAGCAGCGGCGGGCGGTCAAGATCAGCGCGTCCGTCCTCACCACGGACCCGTGGGAGGAGTCCTGCCAGATCCTCCCCGACGTCAACACGCTCACCCGGAACGCGGCCGTGCTCGCCTACGAGCAGGCGGGCGTCGGGCCCTCGGATCTCGATCTGGTCGAGCTGCACGACTGCTTCGCCACCGCCGAACTCGTCCACTACGACAACCTCATGCTGTGCGAGCAGGGGGGCGCCGTCGACTTCTTCGAGTCCGGGGCCACCTGGCGCGACGGCGCGCTCCCGGTCAACGTCTCGGGCGGCCTCGAGTCCAAGGGCCACCCGATCGGCGCCACCGGCATCGCCAATGTCTGGGAGGTCTCGACCCACCTGCGGGGCGAGGCCGGTCCACGCCAGATCGAGGGAGCGAAGGTCGGCCTCACCCACGTCATCGGCCTCGGATCCGCCTGCGGCGTGCACATCCTGGAGAAGTCGGCCGCCTGAGCCAGGAGGGGCGACGGGGCCGCCTCTTCAGTGCGTGGCGTCGGCGAGCAGCGACTCCAGGACGGCCATCGCCCACTCGTGGGCGCGCGCCACCTCGCCGTCGACGAGCGCGTTCCCCCTGTCGACCACGAAGCTCTTGGGCGCGGCCACCTCGGTGAACCCGTGATGGCGCAGCCGTCGGCTGATACCGAGCGAGGCCCGGCCCGTCAGCACCTCGGGACCGTCCATCCGGGTGTCGAACGCGGCGGCCGGAGTCCCCTCGACCCGGCCGATCCGGTGGAACCAGTCCCGCAGTCCCGGACCGGCGGCGTCCGCCCCGGCCGGCCGGCCTTCGTCGCCGGCGGCCTCCGCCGTCCCGTTCTGGCGCGTCGCCTTCCACGACATGCCGTGGACATGGGTCGGCCCCCCGATGAGCACGAGATCGGCGGCGTCGGCGATCCCGGGCGGCGCCTTCTCGACCGGGACCATGTCGACCTCGCCGTGCTCACGCGCCACACGCGCCAGCTCCTCGGCCACCCGCTGCGTGTTCCCGAACAGCGTCTCGTAGATGATCACCGTCCTCATCCGGACCACCTCCTCGCACCCATCCTGCGGGGTCCCGGCCACCGGCGGTAGAGGAGAACGTCACGGACCGGTCGACCCCCCGGCGGTCAGCTCGATCGTGGTCAGGTCCTCGGCCAGGACGACCTCGCCCCCGAACGCCCCTGCGGCCTGGTCGATCCACTCCTGCTCGGTCCCGGGCTGGACGGGCGGGACCATGTGGGTCAGCACCAGCGTGCCGACGCCGGCCCGCTCGGCGGTGGCCGCGGCATCGGGCACGGCCGAGTGGTAGTCGAGTACGTCGAGGAGCCTCGGGAGGCCGAGCGCCTCGATCTGGTCGCGCCGGACGACGGTGTGGACCAGGACGTCGGCGCCGGCCGCCAGGCGGTCGAGTCCCTCGCACGGGACGGTGTCGCCGGCGATGACCACCGCCCGCCCCTGGTCCTCGACCCGGTAGCCGACGGTCGGGTGGACCGGCGCGTGGTCGGTGGGGGCGGCCAGGACCCGCACGTCGCCCGCCTCGAAGACGACGCCCTCGGTGACGTCGGTGGCGACGGTGTCCGGCCGCCAGTCCAGGTCGTCGTGGTGGGCCAGGCGGTAGCCCATGTCGAGCTCGAGCATGGCCTCGGTGGCCGAGACCAGCCCCGCCGTGCCGACGGGGCCCACCACGGAGAGCGGGTTCGGGACGAACGACATCGCCCACCGGGTGGTGATGAGGTCGTTGAGGTCCGTGGTGTGGTCGCTGTGGAGGTGGGTCAGGAATACCCCCGACAGGGCGACGGCGCCCGACTGCGCCGCCGCCGCCCGGAGCAGCACGCCCCGGCCGGCATCGAACAGCAGGTCGCCCGCCGAGGTGCGGACCAGCGTCGAGGGCCCGGCCCGGTCGGGAGCGGGGATCGGACTCCCGGTCCCCAGGGTGATCAGTTGCATGTCCTCGACTCCTCGGTCTCGGCCGCCATGGTAATGACAGAGACTATGACAGAAATGTGCCGACCGCAGGGCGGTCGGTGTCGTAGCCTGACCGGGTGCCGTTCTACAAGGAGCAGGTCGTCCCCCGCCTCGTCGCCGTCACCTGCGGCGCGTCGGCCCTGTCGGGGCTCCGTGCTGCCACCACATCGGGCCTGTCCGGCCGCGTGGTGGAGATCGGGTTCGGGTCGGGCCACAACGTGCCGCACCTCCCCGCCGAGGTGGACCGGGTCCTTGCCGTCGAGCCCTCGTCCACGGCATGGCGGATGGCGTCGCGACGGGTCGGGGCGTCCCCCGTTCCGGTGGAGCAGGTGGGCCTGGACGGGCAGGCCCTCCCGCTCGAGGACGCCAGCTGCGACGGGGCGATCTGCACGTTCGCGCTGTGCACGATCCCCGACCCCGTGGCGGCGCTGGCCGAGGTACGTCGCGTCCTGCGACCCGGTGGGCGGTTCCACCTGCTCGAGCACGGGTTGGCCCCGGACGCCCGTGTGGCGGCGTTCCAGCGCCGGTTCGAGCCCGTCCAGCGCCGGATCGCCGACGGCTGCCACCTGACCCGCGACCCGCTCGCCCTGGTGACCGCGGCCGGATTCACCGTCGAGGAGGTCGAACAGAAGTACGGAGCCGGACCCAAGGCGTGGGCGTACCTGACCCGGGCCGCCACCGTCCGCGCCTGACCACCGGAGGGGCACCGTGGCGACGAACGAGGAACTGGCCGGTCGGGTCGACGCATTGGCCCGGCGGGTCGACGCCGCCGAGTCGGTCCTCGCCCTGCACGAGCTGAAGGCCCGCTACGCCTCCCTGGTCGACGCCCGCTTCGCCCGAGGTGCGGTCGTCGGTCGGGCGCTCCTCGACCAACTGGCCCTGGCGGCGGCCGAGCTGTTCACCGAGGACGGGGTGTGGGACGGCGGCCCGACCCTCGGGGTGGCCCGCGGTCGCCCCGAGATCGCGGCGCGGTTGGCCGAACCCACCCTGGTGTTCTCCCGGCACCTCTTCGTGCAGCCCCGGCTCGCCGTCGACGGCGACCGGGCGACGGGACGGTGGGACCTGCTGTGCCCGTGCACCCGTCCCGACGGTACGTCGCTGTGGATGTGCGGCCACGAGGACGACACCTACGCCCGGGTCGATGGCCGCTGGCTCCACGCGACCATGGCGCTCACCACGGTGTTCGTGGCCCCCGCCGGAGGCGGTTGGCCCCACGTCCTGGCCTGAGACGCGCCGGACCCCGCCCGAGGGCGGGGTCCGTGGGGGTTGCGCCGGGCGGCACCGGTGGGGGGGAGACCGGGCCGCCCGAGGGGGGTCAGGCAGGGGGTCCGACGGCCAGGGTGACCGACGACGTGTGCGTGGAACCCGACTGGTCGGTCCACCGGAGGTGGATGACGTCGCCGGGGTGGTGCGACTCGAGGGCGTTGCTCAGGTCCGTCGAGGTGTTGACCGTCGTGGCGTCCACGCCGGTGATCGTGTCGCCCTGGACCAGGCCGGCGCCGGCGCCGGGTGAGCCCGGCAGCGTGCCGACGACGGCGGCGCCGGCGGCGGTTCCCGACACCGCACCGCCCGACGCGGCGCTCGAGTCCTGGACCTGGATCCCGAGGAACCCGGTGGCGCCGATGTGGATCGTCGAGCTGGCCCGGCCGGCCTCGATGTCATGGGCTACCGAGAGCGCCGTGGAGATCGGGATGGCATACGCCTGCGAGACGCCGGCCACGACGGACGAGCCGGTCGAAGCGGCGGTGTCCATGCCGAGGACCTCGCCGGAGGTGTTGACCAGCGCCCCTCCCGAGTCACCCGGCTGGATGTTGCAGTTCGTCTCGATGAGCCCCGTCAGGTTCTCGGAGTTGCCCCCGCCCTGGTCGCTGGCGGTGATCGACTGGTTGAGGGCGGTGACCGAGCCCCCGGCCGAGCTCGGGGTCCCACCGGCGCCGCCGGCATTGCCCACGCCCACCACGCCCTGGCCCACCGTGGCCGAGCCGCGGGCCATCGGCGCCGTCGGCAGGCCGCTGGCGCCGACCAGCTGGATCACGGCGATGTCGCCGGTCCGGTCGTAGCCGACGACGTTCGCCTTGTAGGTCTGACCGTTGCCGATGTCGGTGGCGCTGATGCTCGTGGCACCGTCGATGACGTGGTTGTTGGTGAGGACCTCACCGTTCGCGGTCAGGACGATGCCGGTGCCCGCCGCCTGCTCGTTCTGGTAGCTCAGGTTGGTGTTGATGTCGACCAGGGCCGGCGCGATCTTAGCGGCGATGGCGCTGGTGTTGGACGGCGCACCGGCTCCGGTGGCGGACCCGCCCGTCTGGCCGTTGCCCGAACCGCCGAAGCCCGAGGACCCGGAGCCGAAGGGGAAGTTGCTGCTGCCGGATCCTGTGCCGCTGCCGCCCGCCGGGTTCGAGGCGGTGGCCGAGGTGGTGTCCGTCGGCCATGCGGCGTGTCCGATGCCGGCGCCGAGCGCCAGGGCGAGCACGGCCACCAGTGAGGCGATGACCGCCAGCTGGCCCTTGTGGTTCCGGGGCCTGGCCGCGGGCGCCGGGGGTGCGGGGTAGTAGCCGTACGGGGAGGGCGGCCAGGTGGTCGGCGGGAGCCCCCCGCCGGATCCGGCGCCCCAGCCGCCGGGAGCGGGCACAGGCGGCGGCCCGGACGGATCCCAGCCCGGCACGGCAGCGACGCCCCAGCTGCCGGGAGCGGGCGCCGGGGCCCACGTCGGCTCGGTGGCCGGCGGTGCACCGGAAGGGGCGACCGGCTGCCACGGCGCGGGTGCGTGCGACGGGGGCTGCACCTGCGACGGGGGCTGCACCTGCGGAACGGGCTGGGTCATCGGGTGCTGCTGGGTCGGCGCCGGGTCCGGGGACGCCGGAGGCCGGCCCGCGGTCGGCGCCGGGGTCTCGTCGGTCAGGTCTGCAGAGGACGTGCCGGGGACGCCGGAGGCCGTCTCGTCGGGTACCTGCTGTGGGTCCGGGTGCTCGTTCATCTCGTCCTACCTTCGGTGTGGAAGACCTTGCCTGACGCTGTCACCGGACCATTCGAGCGCCCGACCGTAAAGCCAGCTTGAGCAGAACATAGGAATTGCGTAAGGAATCGGAACCTCCCGGGACGGAACGGTCACCGCCCCGGCGCCACCACGGTCACCGTGTCACCGTCCACCGTGGCGCGCCATCCCTCGCACCGGAATCCCGGGACCCCGTCCAGACCCTGGTCGAGCAGTGTCCGGGCCAGGCGGCCCTTCGCCGACTTGGCGTCGTGGCCGACGGTCCGGGTGCCGTCGGCGCTGACGAAGCGGGTCCGGACGACCCGTGCGACCCCGGCGAGCGCGCCCAGGTCGACGGCGTGGGCGTGCTCGGCCGGCAGCAGGTCGACGATGACCCGGCCCCGGGCCCGTGCGGCCAGGGCGGTCGTGACCTCGGGCCGCCAGAATGTGGACAGCCGGCCGAGGCGGCCGAGCGACACGAGGAGCTTCAGTCGGTAGTCGGCGACCGGGTCGGCGGCCGACGTGATCCCGTACAGGCCCGATGGCACCAGCAGGCGCCGCCGGTCGGCTGCGGTGAGCGTGCCCGGGTCGAGCGCCGCCCAGACCACGCCGGTGTAGCGCCTCCAGGCCGGCAGGACGGGCGCGCCGCCGGCCACCAGTGCGTGGGTGGCCGCCACGGCCCGGTCGAGCAGTTCGCCCCGGACACCGAG
>DATLRE010000018.1:0-3920 GCA_035534835.1 Acidimicrobiales bacterium | reverse complement strand
TCGTCCACATCTCCTCGCCGTCCGTCGCCTTCGACGGCGGGCCGGCCGTGGGGGTCGGGGCCGAGCCCGCCCGCTACCGGGGCAGCGACGCCTACACCCGGTCCAAGGCCCTCGCCGAGCGGTACGTGCTCGACCACTCGTCCGTGCCGACCGTCGTGCTCCGCCCCCACCTGGTGTGGGGGCCCGGGGACACCCAGCTGATCGGCCGGATCGTCGACCGGGCCCGCCGGGGGCGCCTGGCACTGCCCGACCACGGCCGGGCCCTGGTCGACACCACCTACGTCGACGACGCCGCCGCCGCCGTCGTGGCCGGGCTCGACCGGGCCACGGCCTCGGACGAGGCGGTGGGCCGACCCTGGGTGGTCACCGGCGGCGACCCCCGGCCACTGGCGGAGCTGGTCGACGGGATCCTGCGCGCCGCCGGGCTCGATCCGGCCGTCCGCTCGGTGCCGGCACCGGTGGCGTCGCTGGCCGGGCGCATCGTCGGCCGGCTGTGGCCGGGCGGTGAGCCTCCCCTCACCCACTTCGCCGCGCGCCAGCTCTCGGTGGCGCACTGGTTCGACCAGGCCGAGGCCCGCCGGGTCCTGCGGTGGGCCCCCGAGGTCGACGTCGACCGGGGGCTCGAGCAGCTGGGCCGCTGGTTCAGCTCGCGCTGATCACGGACCGGCGGTCCCGGCGGCAAGTCCCCTTCTGCGCACGCATCAGGCGTCCGTCACCGGACCGGTGGCCTCCGGCCCGTCGCCCGGCGGAACCGGCTCCGGGTGCCCGAACAGGTACCCCTGGGCCAGGGGGATGCCCAGGCGCCGGAGCACGTCCCGCTCGGCCGACGTCTCGACACCCTCGGCGATCAGGACGGTCCCCGTCTGGTGGGCGTAGTGGCGCAGTCCCGCGGCCAGCGCCTGGCGGGCCGGGTCCGAGTCGATGTGGCGGACCAGACCGATGTCGAGCTTCACGAGATCGGGTCGGAGCTCCAGGATGTGACGGAGGCTCGCGTACCCGGCGCCGGCATCGTCCACCGACAACCGGACCTCCGGGCAGCTCCGGACGGCGGTGCGCACGGCCGCGTAGCTCTCGACCTCGACGTGCTCCGTGATCTCGATCACCAGCGGACGGTCGGCGGCCTCCGCCATCGCACCGACCGCGCCGGCGATCACCGAGGCCGGCGAGAGGTTGACGGCCAGCCACGTCCCCGCCGGGAGCCCCCGGGCACCGAGCACGGCAGCCGACGCGCACGCCGTCTCGAGCTCGACGCCGAGGCCCACGTCGTGGGCGTCCTCGAACACGACGTCCGGCCGGCGGCCGTCGGCGAACCGGGTGAGCGCCTCGTACCCCACGACCTCGCCGGTGGCGAGGTCGACCACCGGTTGGTAGACGGGACGGAACCGGGCGCCGTCCATGACGCCGCGGATCTGTCCGCGCCGGTGCCGCCACTCGCCGCGATGGCTGGCCTGGTCGCCGAGGATCTGCCCGGCGAACGAGCTGAGCTCCTCGAGCACGGTGGTCCGGGCCTCGGCCGACCGCCCGTCGTCCGGGGTGCGGCTGGCCACCACCAGGACGGCCACCAACCGACCGGCCCGCAACACGGGGGCGAACCCCGCGGACACGAAACCGGCGTCGAGCATCGGCCGGATCAGCGCCGACCCACCGCCCTCGCCGGCGAGCAGCTCGGTCAGCGGCACCCACCACGGCCCGTCCCGGGTGCGCTCGAGCATGAGGGGGAGGAGATCGAAGGCGACCGGGACCCCGACCTCCCAGTCGAGGTACGCCGGTCCCGTGATGCCGAGCGGCACCACCTCGTCGTCGGATTCCACGAGCAGCACGCGGGCGATGTCGAGGTCGGCGAGTCGGGTGACGGCCTGGCAGAACGACGACGCCGTCACCTCGAGGGTCGCCCCGGCCCGGACCTCGCCCATCGCCCGTACGACCGAGTCGCGGTCGCTGCGGAGCCGGTCGAGATCCGCCTCGAGTCGCCGCTCGCGGCTGATGTTGCGTCGCACCGACACGAACGAGCTGACCTCCCCGTCGTCGGAACGGACCGGGGTGACGGTGGTGTCCTCCTCGTACAATTCACCCTGCTTGGTCCGGTTGACCACGATGCCCCGCCACGTCGTCCCCGCCCGGAGCGCCCCGTTGATCTCCCGGAAGAAGTCGGGCCCGTGGAGCCCGCTGGCGAACAGCCGGGGGCTCGCCCCGACGATCTCCTCGAGAGGGTAACCGCTCGACGCCGCGGTGGCGGGATTGGCGTAGAGGATGCGGGCGTCGAGGTCCGTCACCACCACCGATTCGCCGGCCTGCTCGATGGCCGTGCTCAGCAGCTGCTGTTCGTTGAGGGCCTCGACCAGGCGTTCGCGGGTGCGGATCGCCGACAGTGCCATGCCGACCTGGTGGGCCAGCTGTTCCAACGTGGACACGACGGACGGGCCGAACGCGTCGGGCTCCCGGGACTCGATGGTGAGCCGTCGGTCGATCCGGCCGTCCACCGTCACCGGCAGGTCGACCGCCACGCGGCCGTCCGGGGCGGGGGTCGGCCGTTCCGAACCGCCGCCCCAGCGGGCCCCGTCGAACCCGCCCTGGTCCACCACGAGCCGGCACACCTCGTCGAGCAACCGGGTCTCGTCGGCGGCGGCGACCAGCACGGCGTTCACCGCGGCCAGGGCGGCGATCGCCATCCGGTCGGCGTGCCCTTCGTGGATGTCGTGGAGGCCGGCGACGAGCCCGTACACCCCACCTGCGGCATCGATCCGCCGTGCGTGCGCCCGCATCCACCGGCGGCCGCCCGAGGCCGTCACGAAGCGGCACTCGAAGTGCTCGAGGGGGACGTCGGCTACGACCATCGCCCGTGCACCCGCCGCCCGTTCGAGATCCTCGGCGGCGATCAGGTCGAACGACGGCCGTCCGACGACATCGGCCGGCTTCCATCCGAGGACGCGCTCGACCGACGGGGAGATCCAGACGATCCTGCCGTCGCGCACCTGGTAGACGATGTCGGACACGTTTTCGGCCAGGAGGCGGTACCGCTCCTCGGAGGCGACGAGCGCCGCCCGCGCCTGCATCTGCTTGTGGATGTCGCGGAGCGACACCACCACGTTGACCAGCCGGCCCGAGTCGTCGCGGACTTCCTGCATCCGCGACGAGGTCCACAGGTAGTCCCCTCCGGCGCGCCGGCAGCGGACCTCGTCGGACAGCGTCCGGACCGTCGCCGGGTGGCGGTGCACGGCCATCCGCCGGCGGTGGTCGTCTCGGTGCACGAACTCGGCGCTCGGGCGTCCGACCAGCTCCTCGGGCTCCCATCCCAGCATGTCGCGCACGGAGGGCGACACCCACTGGACGATGCCGTCGGCGCCGACCAGGACGACGACGTCGGAGGCGTTCTCGGCCAGCAACCGGAACCGGTTGCGGGACTCGGCGAGTGCCTCCTGGGTCCGGAAGCGATCGGACACCTCCCGCCACGAGAAGCAGACCCGGTCGCCCACCGCCACGGCGCGGACGTCGTAGTGGGACACGGCGCCGTGCTCGTCCGTGGTCCGCAGGTCGTCGAAGGAGAGCGGCTCACCGGACTCGACGGCCTCGACGCACCGGTCGAAGAGGAACGCCCCCAGCTCCCCGGGCAGGGTCTCGGTGAGCAGCGCGCCGACCAGGTCGCCACGGGGGACGTCCAGGCCGGCGCAGGCGGCCTCGTTGGCGTCCTCGCAGGAGAAGTCGACGACCGCACCCTCGGGCAGCCGCCTCGCCCGCAGGATCAGGCTGGGGTCGAGGAGCGCCTCCTGCACGGCCCGCAGCTGGACGGGATCGATGTCGTCGAGTGCGGGCACGGTGACGCCCCCGGGCGCGGTGACCAACGGCACCGGACGGGCCGGCACCAGTCCGACCGCAGCCCGAGGGTCCGACTTCTCACCCCGATCCCGCCAACGTCCCGACAT
>DATLRE010000017.1:0-29065 GCA_035534835.1 Acidimicrobiales bacterium | reverse complement strand
CGCCCTGCGCATGCTGAAGGGCGGACTGCACGCGGCCGACGACGGCCTCGCCGGGCTGCAGCAGTTCGCCGGCGACGCCACGATGCTCTTCTACATGAGCGAGGAGGGCCAGGAGGGGCGCAACGCCTTCCAGGAGCACCGCCCGCCCGACTTCGGCCGCTTCCCCCGCCGTCCGTGAGCACCGGCGGCCTGCCGGGGGCGCCGCCGGTGCCGGGGCCGGTTGCCAAGTGGTGGCTCGGGGCACGGCCCCGGACACTGCCGGCCGCCGTCGTCCCCGTCGTGGTGGGCACCGCGGCGGCCCACGCCCGTCATCACCGGCCGCTCCCGTCGGTGGCGACGCTGACCACCGCGGTGACCACGGGGCCCGAGGTCAACGCGTGGTGGTGCGCGCTCGGCGCGCTGGTGGTCGCCCTCGCCATCCAGGTCGGCACCAACTATGCCAACGACTACTCGGACGGCATCCGGGGGACCGACGACGCCCGGGTGGGCCCGGTGCGCCTGACGGCGACCGGGCTGGCGTCGCCCGGGGCGGTCAAGCGGGCCGCCTTCCTCGCCTTCGGCGTCGCCGGGGTGGTCGGGCTCGGCCTGGCCTGGGCCACGTCGTGGTGGGTCCTGCTGGTGGGTGCGGCCTGCCTGCTGGCCGGGTGGTTCTACACCGGCGGGCCCCGACCGTACGGGTACGCCGGACTGGGCGAGGTCTTCGTGTTCGTGTTCTTCGGCCTGGTGGCGACGGCCGGCACCTACTACGTCCAGACCCTGCGCCTCGACGTGTGGCAGGTGTGGGCGGCGGCGGTGATGGTCGGCCTGCTGGCGACCGCACTGCTCCTGGCCAACAACCTCCGCGACATCGCCACCGACCGGGGGTCGGGCAAGCGCACCCTGGCCGTGCGCGTCGGGCGCCGCGCCGGGGGACGGTGCTACGCGGCCTGCGTCGGCGTGCCGTTCGTCGCCGTGGCGCTGTGGGGCCTCCTGGCCGTCACGGGTGCGGTCCACTGCCCGTGGCCGGCGGCACTGTTGCTGCCGCTGGCCGCGCTCCCGCTGGCGGTGCCGCCGGCCCGGATCGCGCTCGGGGATGCCGAGGGGCGGGCGCTCCTGCCCGTCCTGGCCGCCACCGGCCGGCTGCAACTGGCGTTCGGCGCCCTGCTCGCCGTCGCCCTGTGGTCGACGCTGGCGGTCGTCCCGGGGTCGGTGTGATGCGGCACCGGTCAGCGGGCTCCGTCCACCGGCGCGCCGTCGAGGAACGCCCGCACCGCGGATGCCACCTCGCCGGGGTGCTGGAGGTGCGGCGCATGGTCGGCACCGTCGATCACCACATGGGTGGCCGGACCGCCGACCGACGCCACCAGCCGCCTCCCGAGGTCGGTGAACTTGGCGTCCCGGCCGCCGGTCACCACCAGCACCGGCAGGGTCAGCCCGGCCAGACGGCCCCACAGCGGTTCCTGGGTGCCGGTGCCGGCGAGGCGCAGGCTCGAGGCCAGGCCGGCCGCGGTGTTGGTGCACCGTTCGGCGACGGCGCTGGCCCGGGCCGGGACGTCGCCGAACATGGAGTTGGCCACCCACCGTCCGACGAATTCGGCCACGGTGTCCTCGGGCGCCCCCCCGTCGTGGGGATCGAGGCGGGCGGCCAGCGCCTCGTCGGCGCGCCGGCGGTCGGACCGTTCGGTGTCGTCGTCGATGCCGGCGGTGCCCGACACCAGGACGAGGCGGTGCACGAGGTCGGGTCGGGCCAGGGCCAGGTGGAGGCAGAACCGGGCGCCCATCGAGTACCCGAGGTAGTCGGCCGCCCCGCCCGCTGCGCCCAGGAGCGCGGCGCCGGCCGCCAGGTCGGCGGCCACCGCTGCCGAGCGGCCGTGGCCGGGCAGGTCCACCGCCACCACGGTGTGGTCCCTGGCCAGGTCGGCGTCGAGGCCACCCCAGACGCGGTGGGTCTGGGTGAAGCCGTGGGCCAGCACGAGCGACGGGCCGGTGCCCCGGCGGGTGGCGTGGAGCGCGCCGCCGGCGGCTCGGTCTCGGGTCTCGGATCGGGGCATAGGAGGCTGTGGTGAGCGTAGCGACCGGTCCGGAGGCGCCCGGCGACGGTGACCGGCAGGCGGCGTTCGCGGCGACGCTGGTGGACGAGTGGGTCCGGGCCGGGGTCGCCGATGCCGTGGTCTGCCCCGGGTCCCGGTCGACCCCTCTGGCGCTGGCCGTCGCCGCCGAGACCCGGCTGCGGCTCCACATCCGGCTGGACGAGCGGTCGGCCGGGTTCACCGCGCTCGGGATCGGGATGGCCACCGGGCGACCCGCCGTCGTGGTGGTGACGAGCGGTACGGCCGCCGCCGAGCTGCACGCGTCGGTGGTCGAGGCGGACCTCGCGCGCGTGGCGATGATCGTGTGCACGGCCGACCGACCGCCGGAGCTGCAGGACGTCGGCGCACCCCAGACCATCGACCAGACGCACCTCTACGGGCGGGCCGTCCGGTGGTCCGGCGACCCCGGCGTCCCCGACGAGGCGTCCCGCCCGTCGTGGCGCTCGATCGGGTCGCGCGCCGTGGCCGAGGCGGTGGCGGGACCGCTCGGGCCGGGTCCGGTCCACCTCAACCTTCCGTTCCGCGAGCCGTTGCTGGGCGATGCCGGCGCCGGTGGGGTCCCCGACGGGCGGCCGGGCGGCGCGCCCTGGCACCTCGTCGACGCGGCTCCGGTGCAGCCGGCCGGCCCGGTGGCGGAGGACCTGGTGGCGTCGGCCGGGATCGTCCCGGGGTCGCGTGGCCTCCTCGTGGCCGGGGCGGGCTGCGGTGACCCGGCGGTCGTGCGGAAACTGGCCGAGGTCCTGGCGTGGCCGGTACTGGCCGACCCACGGTCGGGGCTGCGGTGCCCCGGGGCGGGGACCGTGGTGGCTGCGGCCGACGGCATCCTGCGCGCCCCGGGCTTCGCCGCCGCGCACCGCCCGGACACGGTGCTCGTGCTGGGGGAGCGGTGGGCCTCCAAGGTGGTCACGACCTTCCTCTCCGGTGCGACCCGGGTGGTGGTGGCCCCGCACGGCGCGTGGATCGATCCCGAGCGCTCCGCCGCCCGGGTGGTTCGCTGCGACCCGACCCGGTTGTGCGAGGCGCTGGTCGAGGCGGTCGGGCGGCACGGCGGCGGGTCCGGACGGTGGGCGGCCGACTGGCAGGAGGCCGAGGCCCGGGCCCGTGGGGTCATCGACGGATCGCTGGGCGGACCCGGCGGTTGGTCGGAACCGGCCCTCGCCCACCGGCTCGTGCGCGATCTGCCCGAGGGGTGGCGTCTCGTCGTCTCGTCCTCGATGCCCGTCCGGGACGTCGAGGCGTTCGGCGCTCCCCGGGCAGTTCCGCCGATCGTGCTCGCCAACCGGGGCGCCAACGGCATCGACGGCGTGGTGTCCACCGCACTCGGCGTGGCCCTCGCCACCGGGCCGACGGTCGCCCTGGTGGGGGACCTCGCCTTCCTGCACGACGTGTCGGCGCTGGTGGGTCCCGCCGGCGAGGACGCCCCGCTCACCGTGGTGGTGGTCGACAACGGCGGGGGCGGGATCTTCTCGTTCCTCCCGCCGGCGACCGGCCTCGACGCCGGCACGTTCGAGCGGCTGTTCGGGACGCCCCAGGCCGCGGACGTGGCCTCGGTGGCCGCCGGGTTCGGGTGGGCGGTCGAGGACCTCGACGAAGCCGCCGCGAGCGACGCACTGGCGGCGGCACTGGGGCGCGCCGCGACGCGCGGGGGCCGCACGGTCGTGCGGGTCCGGCTGCCCGGCCGGGTGGCGAACGTGACCGTCCACGACCGGATCAACGCCGCTGTCGCTGCCGCCGTCGACGGCTGAGGCGGCCACGGGGCCCGGCCCGGGGGCGTCGACTCCGGTCAGCAGGGCGTCGGGTCGTAGGACGGTGTCGAGTTGCCGGGTGTGGCCGCCGGGGTCGTGCCCCGCGAGGCGGATCCCGACGACGAGCCGGCCGGTGCGGCGGCGGCCGGAGTGGTGGTGGTCGTCGGGACCGTCAGGGTGAGCGGGCGACCGTACTGGTCGACCGGGGGAGTGACGATGGCCCCGAACGGTCCGCCGAGGAACTGGGTCATGGTGGTGGCGGCGGCGTCGGGCTGCACGACCTCGACGTCACCGGCGTACGAGGACACCGCACCCGCCGTGGGCAGCGTGTAGGACGCCAGGGACGAACCGGACAGGGCGTGGTAGCGCTCGGCCAGACCGAGCAGGTCCGTGGCCGACAGGTTGTCGTCCTTCGAGAAGTCGTGGACCACCGAGGACAGGAGCGAGTTGAGGCGCAACGGGTTGTAGGTCGACTTGGCCTTGTTGAGGGCGGCTTCGATCACCAGGTTCTGGCGCTGGATGCGGCCCAGGTCCGAGGTCGGGTCGGAGTGCCAGGCGCCGTTCGCGTAGTACTGGTAGTAGCGCGAACGCGACAGGCTGAGGGCCATCGAGCCGTTCAGCACCTGGCAGCCGGCGGTCGGGATGTCGAGGCCGGAGTTGTTGTAGCAGGTGCCCGTGGAGCAGTCCCGGTCCCGGGCCGGGTAGGGGAAGTCGAGGGAGATCCCGCCGAGGGCGTTGACCGCGTCCTGCAGGCCGAAGAAGTTGATGACGATGTAGTGGGCGATGGGGATGCCGAACGTGTTCTCGATCGTCTGCACCACGGCGTCGGGGCCGGCCGAGAACGCCGCGTTGATCTTGTTCCGGGTGGCGAGCGGCGAGTTGGCCGGCAGCCCGGTGATGGTGACGAACGTGTCGCGGGGGATCGACAGGGTCGAGGCGGTGCCGGCGGAGGGGTCGACGTGGACGATCTTCAGGGTGTCCGAGCGCTGGCCCCCGGCGGCCTGGACGGAGCCGAACTGCTGGGCCTGGGCGGCGCTCTCGCCGGCGCGGCTGTCCGAGCCGATGAGCAGGATGTTGTAGGGGGCACCGCTGGCCGCGGCCACGCACGTGGCGCACGGGGCCGAGGCGACCTGGGCCCACAGGTACCGGTAGTACCCGTAGGCGGCGGCGACGACGACGAGCACGGCGGCGACCAGGATCACCAGCCACCGGAGGATCCGCTGGCCCGCGGTTCGCCGTCGCCTGCGGGACCGCCTCAGCTCGCGGCGCGAGGGTATGGCGACCTCGCCGCCGAGGATGGGTCCGGTGAACGGTGTGGAACCCCGGCTCGATCCCGGGGTGGTCCCCCGCGGGCGGCCGGTGGCGCCGGGCGCCGGCCGGCCGGTCGGCCGGGGCGGGCGCGGTGTCGTGTCGTCGGGTGCCAAGGTCGTCGGGTCAGGCGGTGCGGACAGGAAGGGCGCGTGCCGGGCGCCTGGCCCGGTCGGCGGGACCGGGGCCTTCCGCCCCGGTAGCGCCCCGCCAGCTTCCCATGGACCGGGGGGCATCGGGTGTCACCCCGTCCCGTCGGCGCGCGGCGCGCCCGTGGCGCGGGCACGACCGGCGGCCGCCGGTCAGGAGTCGGACGGGACCCACGAGCCGTGGAACCCGAAGGGCACGCGCGCCGGCAGGTGCACGGTGGCCACCGGCGGCCCCGAAAAGGACGTCGCGTCGAGGATCACCAGGTCGCTGGCACCGCGGGCGGCGTCGAAGACCACGGACAGGATCCAGCCCTCGTCCTCGCCGGTACCGTCGGCGGCCCGCACGAACACCGGTTCACCGGGCATCCGACCGGGACCCGGGTCGAAGCGGACCGCCTCGTCGCGGGCCAGGTCGTACTTGACGAGTCCCTCGTAGGACGGCCGGGCGGGGTCGCCGCCGCCCCGCACCACGTACGCGTAGCGGTAGGGCAGGCCGGCGACGGCCGGGTCGATCCGGGGGAACTCGACCGGGGCGTCGTCGAGGCGCTCCTCGAGCACTCGGCCGGAGGCCGGATCGACGGTCCATCGGTGGAGCGAGGGGAGCGACCGGGCGAGTGCCTCCCCGGGCCCGGTGTCGAAGACCGCGTCGTAGCGGACGACGTCGAGGACGGCGCGGTCGCCGTCGTCGAAGGCGTTGACCACGTGGAAGACGTAGCTCGGATCCATCGAGACCCACTCGACGTCCGAGCCGCGGCCGCCCCGGGGCAGCAGTCCGATCCTCGATCCGGCCTCGGGCGCCCATCGGAAGGGCATCGACCGTCCCTCGGTCACCAGCGCGAGGTCGAAGACGACGGGCTGGTCGAGGAAGACGGCCCGGGTGGCCGTCAGACCGAAGTCGTGCATCATCGTGGCCCGGGGGACGTCGATCGCCTCGGTGGCGGTCAGCTGGCCGGCGGCGTCGACGACGTGGTACCGGAGGAACGGGGGCCCGAAGAGGTCGACTCCGAAGAAGACCAGTTCGCCGGAGTCGGGGTCCAGCTTCGGATGGGCGGCCATCGGCGACGACAGCGACCCGTCGAAGTCGTGGACGCGGGCCCGATCGAGGTCCGGGGAGAGCGCGTGGGGGAAGCCGGACTCGACCAGGGCGAGCGTCGTGCCGGCGTGTCGGATCACGTGGGTGTTGGCCGGCCCGTCGATCGGCTCGGTCGGACCCCGGGGCGGCACGGTCGCCACCTCGGTGGACAGGTGGCGGGTGCGCACCCAGCGGTTGCGGTAGCCGGTGGCCCGGCCGCCGCCGAGGCCGATGGCGTGGATCATCCCGTCGCCGGTGAACCAGTGGTAGTCGGCCGGGTCCGCAGGCGTCGTCACCGGGTTCGGCCCGTTGCGCAGCAGGCGACCCTCGAGGTCGGGCGGCACGACCCCGGTGACCTCGAGGTCGTGGTCGTCGGTCCGCTCCTCGAGCACGGGCGCGAAGTTGCCTTCGAGATACGGGTTCACCATGGTTCTTCGCCCTTGCCCCGGCGGTCGCGGCGACGGCCGGCACGGCGATCGTAGCGTCCGGCCGCGGGCCCACGGCATGGCAGGCTGTGGCATGGCCGACTTCGTCGAGGACCTCCGCTTCCGGGGGTTGATCCACCAGATGACCGACCCGGCGCTCGCCGACCGCCTCGCCGCCGGCCGGGTCACCCTCTACTCGGGGTTCGACCCGACGGCCGACAGCCTCCACGTCGGCAGCCTGCTCCAGCTGTGCACGCTCCGCCGGTTCCAGGAGGCCGGGCACCGCCCCATCGCCCTGGCCGGTGGGGGCACGGGCTTCGTGGGCGATCCCGGCGGCAAGACGGAGGAGCGCGCGCTGCTCACCGAGGAGCGGCTCGGGGCCAACCTGGCCGGGATCCGACGCCAGCTGTCGCGGTTCGTCGAGTTCGGCGGCCCGGGCGGCGACTCCGGAGCCGTCCTCGTCGACAACGCCGACTGGCTGCGGCCGATGACGCTGTTCACCTTCCTGCGCGACGTGGGCAAGCACTTCACCGTCAACCAGATGGTGGCGAAAGACTCGGTGCGGTCCCGTCTGTCCCGTGCCGACCAGGGCATCTCCTACACGGAGTTCAGCTACATGCTCCTCCAGGCCTACGACTTCCTCCAGCTCCACGACGACTTCGGCTGCACCCTGCAGATCGGCGGGAGCGACCAGTGGGGGAACATCACCATGGGCATCGAGCTCATCCGCAAGGTGCGCCGGGCCGAGGCCTTCGGGCTGACGTCGCCACTGGTGCTGAAGGCCGACGGCACCAAGTTCGGCAAGACGGAGTCCGGAACGGTGTGGCTCGACGCCGCCCGGACGTCCCCGTACCAGCTCCACCAGTTCTTCCTCCGCAGCGAGGACGCCATGGTGGGCACCTACCTCCGCTACTTCACCTTCCTGTCCCACGACGACCTGCTCGCCCTCGACGAGGTGACGGCCGAGCACCCGGAGCGCCGGGAGGCCCACCGGGTGTTGGCCCGCGAGGTCTGCACACTGGTGCACGGTGCGGACGAGGCGGCGCGGGCCGAGCATGCCGCCGCCTCCCTCTTCGGCGGCGCCCTCGCCGGGCTGGACGAGCGCACGCTGCTCGACGTCTTCGCCGAGGCTCCCTCCACCGACCTGCCCCGGGGTCGTCTGGACGGCGAGGGTGTGCTCCTCGTCGACCTGTTGGCCGAGACGGGCCTCGTCGGCTCCCGGAGCCAGGCCCGGACCACGGTCGGCCAGGGCGGGGCGTACGTGAACAACGCCCGGGAGGACGACGTCGCCCGCCGGCTCACCGCGGCCGACGTCATCGCCGACCGCTACCTGGTGCTGCGCCGGGGCAAGAAGGACCACCACCTGGTGCGGTTCGGGTGACGGCGGCCACGGGCCCCCCGGGGTCCCGTGGGTCCGATGCCTCCGGCCCGTCGGGGGTCCCGTGGCACGATGGCCGTGTGCGCTTCCGGGTCGACCACCGCTTCGACGCCTCCCGTGCCGCGATCGTCGAGCTGTTGGCCGATCCGTCGTTCTACCGGGGACTGGATCTCCCCGACCTGGGTCGTCCGGAGGTGCTCGGCGTCCGGGTCGAGGGTCGGCGGGCGGTCGTGCGCCTCCGGTACACCTTTCTCGGGGGACTGGACCCGACCACCGTGCGGGTCCTCGGACGGGACCGCCTGACCTGGACCCAGGAGCTCGAGGTCGACCGCGACACCGCGGCCGGGGCGTTCCGGTTCGAGGCCGATGTCGATCCGCGGCACCTCCACGGCCGGGGGACCTTCGTCCTGGAGGACGCAGGAGGTGCCACCCTGCTGCGCTTCGACGGAGCGTTCACCGTTGCCGTGCCCGGGCTCGGACGGTTGCTCGAGCGAGCGGTGCTGCCGAGGCTCCTGCACCTGCTCGAGGTCGAGGCCCGGGCGGCCGACCGCCAGCTGCGGGCGCCCGTCCGACGGCCGGCCGGAGCGCCCTCCACCCGGACCGGGCGCGAAGGGGGGGCATCGGGCGGGTCCTACACTGACGCCCATGAGCGCTCCGGGTGACCCTGCCGACGTGTCCGCGGTCCGGCTGACCACCGGGCTCCCCGAGACGGTGCTCCGGGCCGAGCCGGACCCGGTGCGCTCGGCCCTGCAGGACGCGCTCGACCAGCCGGGGGAGCGCCGCCGGCACGCCGTGTCCGACGTCGTCCGCGCCCACCCGGACTCGCTCGATGCCTGGGCCGCCCTCGGCGCGCTGGCCCGGGACGACGTCGAGGCGTACGCCTGTTTCCGCGTCGGCTACCACCGCGGCCTCGACGCCCTGCGGGCCAGCGGGTGGAAGGGCTCGGGCCTCGTGCGCTGGTCCCACGGGTCGAACCGTGGATTCCTGCGGTGCCTGGACGGCCTGCGTTCGGCCGCCGGGTCCATCGGCGAGCACGCCGAGGAGGAACGCTGTGCCCAGTTCCTGCGCCAGCTCGATCCGGCGTGGCGCCCCGACTGGACCGGCTACCCGGCCTGATGGCCGGAGCCCGGCACCGATCACCGAGCCCGGAGCGCGGGCGCCGCACCGCACGGGCGGTCGGGGCCGGGCTGTCCGTCCTGGTCGCCACGGTCGTGCTCGGCGGATGCGCCGGCCAGGAGCAGTCCGGCACACCGGCTCAGCGGGTCACCACGTGGATGGACGGCGGGGGCGGTTCGGGAATCGGCAACGTGGAGGTGGCGTCGCGCAACGTCGACCTGGCGATCGCCCGCCACAATTCGGCCGCCGCCATCCGCGAGGTGTGCGCCCTGCTCAGCAACGAGGCGCAGACCTCGATCGGCAACCTGCCCACCCCGGACGAGCAGCTGACCAACGAGCTGAATGCGGCCTACCAGGTCGCCACCACCGCGGGTGACGACTGCTTCAAGGGCGCCTCGGGCGACGCCCGCCTGTTGGCCCGTTCCGCCGCGGAGCGGATCCGGCTGATCGGGATGCTGACCACCGCGGTCGACCACGTCGAGTCGATGACGGGACGCACGCCCACGACGGCCACCACCACCCCCCCGGGCGGCGGCGACCCGTTCGGTGGGGGAGCGTGAGCACGGACCGTGCCGGACCGGACGCCGGCGACGCCGACGCGTTCGACCGGTTGCGTCGCCGGGTCCTGTGGGCCATGCCCACCGGCCTCTTCGTGGTGGGCAGCCGGTCGGGCGACCGACGCAACCTCATGACGTGCAACTGGGCGATGCAGGTGGCCACGACGCCGAAGCTCGTCGCGGTCGGCGTCGAATCGGGCTCCGTGACCCGCCGGCTCGTCGAGGAGGGCGGCTCGTTCTCGGTGTCGCTCCTCGCCCGGTCCGAACGCGGCCTCGTGCGCCGGTTCGTGAAACCGGTCCGCGACGTCGAGGTCGACGACGCCGGAGTCGCCCGGGCGCTGCAGGGCGTGCCCGTCGTCGAGGTCGTCGGCGGGCTCCCCGTGCTGGACGCCGCCGTGGCGTGGCTGGCCTGCTCGGTCCGGTCGATCCAGGAGTGGGCGGTCGACGGGGCACCGGCCGCGGGCAGTCACGTGCTCGTGGTCGGAGAGGTCGTCGACGTCGGGGAGTCGCCGCGTCTGGCGAACCCGGGCGACGGGGACGGCGCCGTCCTGTCGATGGAGGACACCCGGATGAACTACGGGGGCTGACCGCGTCGCGCCGCCCCGGCGGAGGTGCCCGTAGCGGAGGTGCTCAGGCCCCGGTGTCGCCGGGGGTCGGGCGCAGGTCGACCCGCAGGACGAGCACGCCGTCCTCGAGGGAGGCCTCGGCGTCGCCCAGCATGGCGTAGTCCATGAAGTCGGTCCGGGCCTGCTCGATGAAGCGCTGGCGGTCGGGCCCCTCGATGGGCGGGAGCCCGCGGTTGCGCACCGCCTCGGCCCGCGACCGGAAGCGGGCGGTCATCTCCTGGGGATCGAATTCCTCGGCCACGGTGCGACTGTAGCGGTCCCACCGGCCGGTGCCGGTGGTGCCACGACGGCTGGAGGTGGCACTAGACTCGGTGCATCGTTCTTAGGTGGTGACCCGGCCGCGCCGTGCGCCGGGAGCAGTCCACCCCTGGTGGGGCAAGGAGTTGGTCTCGTGAAGAAGGGACGCCATCGCCGCTTCGAGGAGGCGCGCAGCCTGAAGCGGTCCGTAGCGACGGCCAACAGGCGCTGCCCCGAGTGCGGAGCGGAGCCGGAGGACAAGCACGCCAGCTGGTGCCTGGCCACCGAGGACGACTACGACGAGATCCTGGGAACGGCACCGCGCACCGCGTCGGCCGACGAGGACGACCCGCTGGCCGAGTAGCCGTCGCACCGTCCCGGTGCGCGGGTCCCTCCGGCCCGGCGGTCGCCCGGTTCAGCGCCGGACGGTCGGGTGGGGGAGCAGTGTCACCCGGACGGATGCGCCCGTGCGCTCGTCGAGGTAGGCGGCAAGGCGCTTGTAGACCTTCCGGCCGGTCATGGTCTCGAGCTCGGTCCGCATCGTGCGGTACACCGGATCGTGTCCGGTGAAGGCCTCGGGTGCCTCGGTGCACCACCAGTGGAATTCGGCACCCCCGTCCCCCCAGTGGCGCCGGTCCCACTGCCGCACGACCGACGTGACCCGCCCGTCGGGCGCCGTCTCGTCCTCGCGCCGCAGGGGGAGCTGCCAGCAGACCTCGGGCTTGAGGTCGACGTGGCTCACCCCACGGGCCCCGGCCTCGATGTGGAGGGCGCAGCCGGGGCCGGCGGCGAACCCGGGTCGGTTGAGGAAGATGCAGGCCCCGTCGACCAGGCGCGTGCCCAGGTCCCCGTCGGAGAGCTTCTTGACCACGCCCTTGCGGCCCTTGGCGTGGAACTGCCAGACGTCGGGGCCGAGCGTCTTCGCCACGGCGGACACCTTGTCCGCGTCCTCGCGGTCGGTGAAGTGGGCACCGTAGGAGCAGCATCCCTGGACGAGCTCCTCGGCCGGGCCGGTCAGGACCCCCTGGCACCCGTGGCCGAAGATGCACGTCCACCCGCTGGCCAGGAAGGTCACGTCGAACAGCCAGGTGCGCTCCTCGTCGGGGTCGTCGAAGCTGACCCACTCGTGGGCGTCATCGGGCACCTGCTTGTGGGAAGGGGACACGCCCTTATGATGACAGGCATGAGTGAAGACCGTGAGGACATCGCCCCCGTGCTGACGATCACCCCCGAGGCACGCGCCACGGTGCTCGAGGTGCTGGCCAACGAGGCCGAGCCGGACGCGCTCGCCCTCTGGCTGGAGGTCTCCGGCGAGTCCGGCGGCGCCTACGCCTACGACATGTACTTCCAGGCCGTCGCCGACGCCGGGGAGGGCGACGTGGTGCAGCCCGACGACGGGCTCCCCGTCGTGATCCCCTCGACCAGCGTCGGCAAGCTGCAGGGCGCCAGCCTCGACTTCGTGACCGACGCCTCGGGCGAGGGCGGCCTGGTGGTCGTCAACCCCAACACCCCGCCGGCACCGACGCTCGCCGGCATGGCCTCCGTCCCCGAGATCGACCTGTCCGACCCGTTCGCCGCCCGGGTGGTGTCCGTGCTCGAGGAGCAGGTGAATCCCAGCATCGCCTCCCACGGGGGCCGCGCCGACCTCGTCGCCGTCGAGGACCTGTCCGTCTACCTCCGGCTGAGCGGGGGGTGCCAGGGCTGCGGCATGGCCAAGGCCACGCTGTCGCAGGGCATCGAGGTCATCCTCCGCGAGGCGATCCCCGAGATCGCCAACGTCGTGGACATCACCGACCACGCCGACGGGACCAACCCGTACTACCAGCCGGCCTGAACCGCTCCGTGCGGTGAGCGCACCCGGTGGACGCCGCGCCGCTCAGCCCGCCGGGGCCAGGTGGTCGTCCAGCCAGGCGAGCGTGCGGGACCAGGCGTCGGTGGCGGCGGCCTCGTCGTAGGAGGGCCGGGCGTCGCAGTGGAAACCGTGTTCGGCGCCGGGGTACCGGACGATCGCCGTGTCGACGTCGGCGCCGGAATTGAGCTCGTCCCGCAGATGTTCGACCTCGTCCACCGGGATGCTCGTGTCGGCGTCGCCGAAGAGCCCCAGCCACGGCGTGCGCATCACGGTGGTCAACGGCAGGAGTGACGGCATCGCCTCCGTGCGTCCCTTCACGATCCCGCCGCCGTAGAAGCCGACCGCCGCCCCGAGCGCCAGGGTGCCGGCCACGAGGAACGTGACCCGGCCGCCCATGCAGAAGCCGACGATCCCGACCTGGCGGTCCGACCATCCGGCGGACCGGAGGTGGGCGAGGGCGCCCTCGACGTCGGACAGCAGCTCCGTGTCGCTGAGGGCCATGACGTGGGGGACCACGTCGGCGAAGTTGTCGTAGCCGAAGGCCGGCGCGCCCGTCCGATGGAAGAGGTGGGGGGCGACGGCGTGGTAGCCGGCTCCGGCGAACCGCCGGGTCACGTCCTCGATGTGGTCGTTCACGCCGAACGCCTCCTGGATGACGATGACCGCGCCCCGCGCCGCGCCCTCGGGCCGGGCTTCGTAGAGCGGCATGGGTCCGCCGGGGACGTCGAGTGTGAGGGTCTGGGTGTCCATGGGCGACCACGATGCCCCGTCCGGAGCGGCCCGTCCAGTACGTTGCACGGCGTGCACGCCCTTCTCGTCGATGTCGGCACCGCCGTCGGGGTCGCCGTCGGCGTCCTGCTCGATCCGCTGGGCCAGCGCCTGGCCGGCCGGAGCCGGGAGTTCGAGGAGCGGCGCCGCCGGGAACGGGCGGTCCGCCGGGACGGTGCGGCCGACGGGCCGGCTCCGGCCGGTGCGGTCGTGTCCTCGCCGCTCCCCGTGCCCGAACTCGACGACGTCGCGGCGACGTCCCCCGCCGAGGTCGTGCCGGTGGAGGGGGGGGACGGGCCCGGTCCGGTCCGCCACCTCCTGCCCGAGGGGCGCTCGCTCCCCCGGACGGTGGGTGCCGGCGTGGTCACCGGGGTCCTGTTCGGCCTCACCGCCGACCGGCTCACC
This sequence comes from Acidimicrobiales bacterium, assembly GCA_035534835.1. Lineage (GTDB taxonomy): Bacteria > Actinomycetota > Acidimicrobiia > Acidimicrobiales > RAAP-2 > Bog-756. The sequence goes on along the minus strand of DATLRE010000017.1, from coordinate 15,358 downwards.
GTGCACGGCCACGCCGCCACCCTGTTGCTCGTCCTGCCCTACTGGGTGTTCCTGGCCATGGCCGTCACCGTGTCGGTGACCGATCTGACCCACCGCCTCGTGCCCCGCCAGCTCCTCTACGGCGCACTGGTGCTCCTCGTCCCACTGCTGGTGCTGGTCTCGGTCCACCTCGACGCGTGGCGTCCCCTGGCCGACGCGGCCGCCGCCGGACTCGTCGCGTTCGCCGTCTTCTTCGCCATCTGGTTCTTCGTGCCGCGGGGGATGGGGTTCGGCGACGTGCGCCTGGCCGGGGTCATCGGCGTCGCCGTCGGCTACCTCGGCCTCCTGGAGGCCTACCTGGCCTTCCTGGTGGGATTCGTCCTCGGGCTCGTGTTCGGGCTGGTCCTGATGGTGGGGTCGGGGTCGGGCCGCAAGACCCGGATCCCCTTCGCCCCCGCCCTCTGCATCGGCGCCGCCGTCGCCATCGTCTGGGGTGCTCCGTTGGTCCACCACCTGTTCCCGGGATCCGGCTGACGCACCCCTCGGTCGGTGGCCATCGGGAACCGCGGGCGTGCCGAGTAGATTTGTCCGGATGCTGCGCTACCTGACCGCCGGTGAGTCCCACGGACGTGCCCTCGTGGTGATCCTCGAGGGCGTACCGGCCGGCCTGCTCGTCACCGCCGAGGACATCCAGCGGGGGCTCGCCCGCCGCCGGCTCGGGTTCGGACGGGGGCCGCGGATGCGCTTCGAGGTCGACGAGATCAGCCTGCTGGGCGGGATCCGCCACGGCCGCACCCTCGGGTCCCCGATCGCCATCGAGATCCTGAACACCGAGTGGCCGAAGTGGGAGGAGGAGATGTCACCCGCCCCGGGGCTCCCCTCCAAGGTCCTCACCCAGCCTCGGCCCGGCCATGCCGACCTGTCCGGGATGCTCAAGTACGGGCTCGACGACGCCCGTGACGTGCTGGAGCGGGCGTCGGCCCGCGAGACGGCCGCCCGGGTGGCCGCCGGCACCGTGGCCAAGCTGCTGCTGGGCCAGATCGGGGTCGACGTCCTCAGTCACATCGTCCAGATGGGCGCGGCCCAGGCCCACCCGGGGCCGCTGCCGGTCATCGCCGACCTCCCCCGGATCGACGGGTCCGCGGTGCGCTGCGCCGACCCGGAGGCCGAGCGGCGGATGATCGCGGAGATCAAGGCCGCAGCCAAGGTCGGCGACTCCCTGGGCGGGGTGGCGGAGGTGGTCGCCCACGGGGTCCCGGTCGGGATCGGCAGCCACGTCCACTGGGACCGACGGTTGGACGCCCTGCTGGCCCAGGCGCTGATGAGCATCCAGGCCGTCAAGGCGGTCGAGATCGGCGAAGGCAACGAGGTCGCCGGCCGGCGCGGTTCCGAGGCGCACGACGCCATCCGCGTGGTCGACCCCGCGGCCGACGGGTCGGAGCGGGCCAGCGCGCTGATGGGTGGTGGCTACGTCCGCGACACCCACCGGGCCGGTGGCATCGAGGGCGGCATGAGCACCGGTTCGCCGATCGTGGCCCGGCTGTCGATGAAGCCGCTCGCCTCGCTCAACCGGCCCACCCTCGGCACCGTCGACGTGGTCACCAAGGAGTCGACGGTGTCGTTCAAGGAGCGCACCGACGTGACGGCCGTGCCGGCCATGGGCGTCGTGGCCGAGACGATGACGGCCCTCGTGCTGGCCTCGGAGTCGCTGCGCAAGTTCGGTGGCGACTCGGTCGACGAGTACCGGCGCAACTACACCTCCTACCTGGCCTCGCTGGGCGAGACCCCCTCCGCGGCCCGGCCGCCGGCCGATGGCTGAACGGGTGATCCTGGTCGGGATGATGGGCGCCGGGAAGACGACCGTCGGGCAGCAGCTGGCCGCCCGACTGGGCTGGCGGTTCCTCGATTCGGACGCCATGGTCGAGGCCGCCACCGGCTCGACGGTGGCCGAGCTGTTCGCCACCCGCGGCGAGGAGGCGTTCCGGGCCGAGGAGTCGCGGGTGCTGGCCGCCGCGCTTTCCGACGCCGTCCCGGCGGTCGTGTCGGCCGCGGGTGGCGCCGTCCTGGACCCGGGGAACCGTCGGCTGCTGGCCACCGCCGGTGCGGTGGTGTGGTTGCGGGCCGAGCCGGACACCCTGGCCGGCCGGGTGGGGGACGGGACGGGCCGGCCCCTCGTCCGGGACGATCCCGCCGCGGCGCTCGCCCAGCTCGACGCCGTCCGCCGTCCCCTCTACGGCGAGGTGGCGGACGTGGTGGTGGACGTCGACGACCTCGACCCGTCCACGGTGGTCGACCGGATCCTGGCTGCCACCGCGCTCGCACGGCACCGGCCATGAAGGCGATCGCGGGAGGGAGCGGGCGATGAGACCGACCGTGGCGGCGCACGCGTGGTGACGCGGATCGTCCCCGTCGAGCTCGCCGACCGCACCTACGAGGTGCTGGTGGGCGACGGCGTCCGCCACGAGCTCGCCCGCGTCGTCGCCGAGACGGTCCCCGGGGCACGCCGCGCCGCCGTGGTCACCCAGCAGGGGATCGAGGTGGTCGTCGACCCCGGACTCGACCACGAGGTGTTCACCGTCCCCGACGGGGAGTCGGCCAAGTCGCTCGCCGTGGTCGAGGACCTGTGCCGGCGCTTCGCCCGTTCCGGGCTGAGCCGGGCCGATGTCGTCGTGGCCGTGGGCGGGGGCGTGGTCACCGACCTCGCCGGCTTTGCCGCGGCGTCCTTCCACCGGGGCACCCGCTACGTCAACGTGGCGACCTCGCTGCTCGGGCAGGTCGACGCCGCCATCGGGGGCAAGACGGGCGTCAACATCCCCGAGGGCAAGAACCTGGTGGGCGCGTTCTGGCAGCCGAGCGCCGTGCTGTGCGACACGGGGGTGCTGGCCACCCTTCCGCCCCGCGAGTGGGCCTCGGGTCGGGGCGAGGTGGCGAAGTACGCCCTGCTGGGCATCGCCACCGCACTCGGGGGCCCGCCCACGGCCGACCTGCCGCTCGAGGACCAGGTGGCCCGGTGTGCCGCCATCAAGGCGGCCGTCGTGTCCGCCGACGAGCGCGAGGGCGATCGCCGGATGCTCCTGAACTACGGGCACACCCTGGCCCACGCCCTCGAGGCCTCGGCCTTCGGCGCCGAGGGCGCCGACCTGCGCCACGGCGAGGCGGTGGCCGTCGGCCTCGTCTTCGCCGCGCTCCTGGCCCGCCGCCTCGGCCGCATCGATGACGACCGGGTGGCCCTCCACCGCAGAGTGGTGGGGGAGTTCGACCTGGCGACGGAGCTGCCGGGGGGCACCGACCCCGAGCGGCTCCTGGGGTTCATGGGCCGGGACAAGAAGGCCCAGGGCGACCTGACCTTCGTGCTGGACGGCCCGTCCGGTGTCGAGGTCGTGCGTGGCGTCGACCGTGCCGACGTGGTCGCTACCCTGGCGGACATGGAGTCGACGGCATCGGCCGGAACGGCGTGAGGCGGTCCGGAGGACGGTCATGAGTGCGAACGGGCTGCTGCTGCTGCTGTCGGGGCCGAACCTCGACCTCCTGGGGGACCGGGAGCCCGCCGTCTACGGCCGGGAGACCCTGGACGACCACGTGAGCGCGGCCCGGGCCGCCGCCGAGGCCCTCGGGTACGAGCTCGAGCACCTCCAGTCGAACCACGAGGGCGACCTCGTCGAGGCGATCCACGGCGCCCGGGGCCGCGCCGTGGCCATCGTGATCAACGCGGCGGCCCTCACCCACACGTCGTGGTCGCTGCACGACGCGCTGGCCGCATTCGACGGCGTGGTCGTCGAGCTCCACCTCTCCAACCCCGCGGCCCGGGAGCCCTTCCGTCACACCTCGACCATCGCCGCGGTGTCCGACGGCTGCATCGCCGGGTTCCGCGGCCTCGGCTACCCCCTGGCGATCGAAGCCGCGGCGCGGCTGCTCGCCGCACGACCGTGAATCCCGTGACGGGCCCGGTGCCCGACGACGAGCCCTTGGCGCCGCTCCAGGTGGCCGGTCGACTCGACCGGGCCCGTGCCGCGCTGGCCGAGGCGGAGACCGACGACGCCCGCCCCGACGCGCTGCTCGTCACCGAACCGGCCAACATCCGCTGGCTCACCGGGTTCACCGGGTCGGCCGGGGTGCTGCTGGTGACGGGTGGGCGCGCCCTGCTGACCTCCGACGGCCGGTACCGGACCCAGGCCGCCGAACAGTTGGCCGCCTCCGGTGCCGCCGGCGCCGTGGACGTCCGCATCGGCGGGGTGAGCACGCAGCGCGAGGCCCTGGCCGAGGCGGCCGGGGAGGCCGAGGTGCTCGGGTTGGAGGCCGACCAGGTGAGCTGGTCCGCCGTGCGGTCGTGGGAGACGGTCTTCGCCCCCCGGCGACTCGTGCCCACCCACGGGGTGGTCGAGGCACTGCGGGAGGTGAAGGACGCCGGTGAAGTGGCCCGGATGGAGCGGGCGGCCGCCATCGCCGATGCCGCCCTGGGATCGGTGCTGCACCTGCTCGCCGACGCCGGCGCCGGGCGGGAGCGTGCGCTCACCGAGTCCGGGTTCGCGGCCGCCCTGGACCATGCCATGCGGGTGCTCGGCGCCGAGGACCGGGCGTTCGAGACGATCGTGGCCTCGGGGGAGAACTCGGCCAAGCCCCACGCCCGGCCCGGCGACCGGGTCCTGCGCCCCGGCGATCCGGTGGTCGTCGACTTCGGGGCCGTCTACGACGGCTACCGGTCGGACATGACCCGGACCTTCTGCCTCGGGGGCGACCCGACCGGCGAACTCGCCACCGTCTTCGAGGTGGTGGCGGCGTCCCAGTCCGCCGGCGTGGCCGCCGTGGGCCCCGGGGTGGCGACCGGGGACGTCGACTCGGTGTGCCGCGACGTGATCGCGGCAGCCGGGTGGGCCGAGCGATTCGAGCACGGGACCGGTCACGGGGTGGGCCTCGACATCCACGAGGGGCCTTCGGTGGGGGCGGGATCGACTGCTATCCTTCAGCCGGGCAGCGTGGTGACCGTCGAACCCGGCGTCTACCTCCCCGCCCTGGGCGGCGTCCGCATCGAGGACACGCTCGTCGTGACCGCGACCGGTTGCCGCCCCCTCACCCGTTTCCCGAAAGAAGTGGCCGTCTGATGTCCGTCTCCACCAACGATCTCCGCAACGGGATGACCCTGAACCTGCCGGAAGGGCTGTTCAACGTCGTCGAGTTCCAGCACGTGAAGCCGGGCAAGGGCGGCGCGTTCGTGCGCACCAAGCTGAAGAACCAGCGCACGGGTGCGGTCATCGAGCGCACCTACCGCGCCGACGAAAAGCTCGAGCAGGCGATCATCGACAAGCGGGAGATGCAGTTCCTCTACCGCGACGGCGGCGACTACGTCTTCATGGACACCACCTCCTACGAGCAGCTCCAGGTGGAGACCGGGCTCCTCGGCGACGCCGCCAACTACCTGAAGGAGGGCGACGACGCCGTCATCCAGTTCTTCGGGTCCGAGATCGTCGGCGTGGAGCTGCCGGCCGCCGTGGAGCTCACCATCGCCGAGACCGAGCCCGGACTCCAGGGCGACCGGGTGTCCGGTGCCCGCAAGCCGGCCACCCTCGAGACCGGGCTGGTCATCCAGGTACCCCTCTTCGTCAATCCGGGCGAGAAGGTCAAGGTCGACACCCGGACGGGCGAGTACCTGACCCGGGCCTGAACCCGCAGCGCCGCCCCCCGGGGGGCGGCACCCACCCTCCTCCCATGAGCGCCGACCCCGCACCCCGCCACCAGTCCCGCGAGCGGGCCCTCACCCTGCTGTACGAGGCCGAACTGAAGGGGGAGTCCCCGGCCGACGTGCTGGCGGACCAGCCCGTGGCCCCCGATCCCTACGTCACCCGGCTGGTGTCGGTGGTCGCGGACCGCACCGCCGAGATCGACGCCCTGGTGGGCGGGGCGGCGATCGGCTGGGACCTCGACCGGATGGCCGTGATCGACCGCAACGTGCTCCGGATCGCCACCGCCGAACTGCTGGCCTGTGACGACGTGCCCACCGCCGTGATCCTCAACGAGGCGGTGGACCTGGCCACCGCGTTCTCGACGGACGACTCCGGCCGGTTCGTCAACGGGGTGCTGGCGACCGTCGCCGGGACCGTGCGGGGCGCCGGGACCGACTGAGCGGACGGGCCGCCGACGGCGCGGCCCACCCCCCCGGTCGCGGTGCGCGGCGGGTGTCGTGCGTCGGACATGCACCGCTCGACCGCGCGTGGCCGACAGACTGTGTCTTTCCGAGTGGAAGGCCGAGCGTGGCGAACGGGGGAGCGCAGTCCAAGAACCTGGTCCTCGCGGCGATGATCTTCGCCGTGTCGATGACGTTCATCGACCAGACGATCGTCTCGATCGCCGTCCCGCAGATCCAGCGGGAGCTCGGACTGTCGTCGACCGGCGTCCAGTGGGCGGTCAACGCCTACCTCATCTCGCTCGCCGCCTTCTTCGCGTACGGGGGCCGGCTGGCGGACACCATCGGTCACCGGAAGGTGGCCGTGATCGGTGTGGTCGTCTTCGCCGCCAGCTCGGCGCTGTGCGGGCTCACACCGAAGGGCGCCCCGGCCGAGGCGTGGATCGTGACCTTCCGGGCCGTCCAGGGATTCGGCGGTGCGCTGCTGTTCCCGGCGGCGCTGGCCGTGGTCGTCCAGACGTTCCCCCTCCGCGAGCGGGGCAAGGCGCTGGCCACCTTCTTCGGGATCGCCGGCGGCCTGACCGCCATCGGCCCGCTGCTCGGCGGCTTCCTGACCCAGTGGACGTGGCGGGCGATCTTCTGGGTCAACATCCCCGTGGCCGTCATCGCCCTGGTGCTCATCGTCGTGTCCCGGCCGGAGACGGAGTACCGGCCCGCACCGATGGACTACCGGGGCCTGGTCCTGATCGTCTCGGGCGTGTCGGTCAGCGTCTTCGGGTTCCAGCAGGCGGCGTTGTGGGGCTGGTCGAATCCGGCCATCGGCGGGTGCATCGCCGTCGGCATCGCGCTGCTGGTGGTGTTCACCCTGGTCGAGCTGCGCACCGAGGCGCCGCTGATGCAGGTGCGGATCTTCCGGGTCCGCCCGTTCCTGGTCGAGAACCTGGTGCTGGGTGTGTCGATGCTCGCCTTCGTGCCGGTGTTCTTCTTCGCCTCCGAATACGCGCAGATCTCCCTGGCGCAGTCCGCGTCCGAGGCGGGGCTCTTCCTCCTCTACTTCTTCCTGGGGTTCGCGGTCGCCGCCCAGATCGGCGGCCGGATGCTCGACCGTGGCGGCGCCAAGCGGCCGGTCGTGCTCGGCTGCATCCTGGCGGCGGTCGGCTTCTCCCTGTGGGCCGGCGAGGTCACGACGCTGCGCTTCGGGGCCCAGGAGTGGTACGTGGTGCTGGCGGGCGCCGGGATGGGATTCCTGCTGGGTCCGGCCAGCACGGACGCGGTCAACCGTGCCTCCACCCTGTCCTACGGCGAGGCGACCGGGATCACCCAGACGGTGCGGAACTATGCGGCGAGCCTCGGTCTCGCCATCCTCGGCACCGTCCTGCTGACGCAGATGCGCTCGCGCCTGACGGCGTCGTTCGTGGCCATGGGCGTGCCGAAGGACCGGGCGGCGGCACAGGCGGCGTCCCTGGCCCAGAACCACGCGGGCACCGGCGGCCCCGGCTCCATCCCGCACTTCGTCCGGCTCGACTTCGCCTATGCCACACGTGGCGTCCTCTACGGCATGGCACTGGTGATGGCGGTGGCGGCCGTGGTCGGCATGGTCGGCCTCCGCCGGGGGGTCCAGGAGGAACCCGTCGAGGGGGATCCGGTCCCGTCGCCCCCGGTCGCCGGCTGAGGCGGCCGCCGGCGCGGCCCGGGCGACGGCCCGGGCGATCGGATAGCGTGGGGCGCGGAAGTTGCCGGCGGGCTCCTTCGTTCCTTCGGGTCCCACCGGGTCGTCGGCATCCACCGTCGAGGTCAGGAGCACCATGAAGCGTTCGAGGATCCTTCCCGCCGCGGCAGCCGTCTTGATCGGCGTGGCCCTGCTGGTCGCCGCCGCCCCGTCACCGGCCGGGGCCTCCACCAGTCCGACCTGGTCGATCGCCTCCAGCGCCAACACCTCGCCCACCCAGGACAATTACCTCAACGGCGTGTCGTGCACCTCGCCCACGGCGTGCGTGGCCGCGGGCGTCTCCTACGACGGCACCCACGATCACACGCTGATCGAGACGTGGGACGGCACCGCCTGGTCCGTCACCCCGAGCCCGAACACCTCGGCCACGCAGACCAACGTCCTCGCCGCCGTGTCCTGCACGTCACCGTCGGCCTGTGTGGCCGTGGGGGACAGCTCCGACGGCACGAACAACCAGACGCTGATCGAGACGTGGGACGGCACCGCCTGGTCCATCAGCCCGAGCCCCGACACTTCTCCGACCCAGGACAACTCCCTCAGCGGCGTGTCCTGCACGTCGTCGACGGCCTGTGTGGCCGTGGGGGACAGCTCCGACGGAACGCAGCAGCAGGCGCTGATCGTGACGTGGAACGGCACCGCCTGGTCGCTCACCTCGAGTCCGGCCGCCCCGCCCAACCAGGACAACATCCTGGTCGGGGTGTCGTGCACCTCGGCGACGGCGTGCGTGGCCGCCGGTCGCACCTTCGACGGAACGACGAATCACACGCTGATCGAGACGTGGGACGGCACCGCCTGGTCCGTCACCCCGAGCCCGAACACCTCGGCCACGCACAACGACTTCCTCAACGGCGTGTCGTGCACCTCGTCGACGGCGTGCGTGGCGGTGGGTCAGAGCAACGACGGCACCCGTAATCACACGCTGATCGAGACGTGGGACGGCACCGCCTGGTCCGTCACCCCGAGCCCGAATACCTCGTCCACGAGTGACGACACCCTGGCCGGGGTGTCGTGCACCTCGTCGACGGCGTGCGTGGCGGTGGGTCAGAGCAGCGACGGAACGACGAATCACACGCTGATCGAGACGTGGGACGGTACCGCCTGGTCCGTCACCCCGAGCCCGAATGCCTCGTCCACGCAGGCGAACGTCCTCGCCGCCGTGTCGTGCGCCTCGCCGACGGCCTGTGTCGCCGCGGGCTTCTTCTCCGGAGCGACGAACAACCAGACACTGGTGGCGTCGGCCATCGCCGTCGGTGGCTACCGCCTGGTGGCGACCGACGGCGGGATCTTCTCCTTCGGCAGCGCGCCCTTCTACGGGTCGATGGGCGGTACCCACCTCAACCAGCCCGTCGTGGGGATGGCCGCCACCCCCAACGGTGCCGGTTACTGGATGGTGGCCAGCGACGGCGGGATCTTCTCCTTCGGCGCCGCCGCCTTCCACGGCTCGATGGGCGGCTCGCCCCTCAACCGGCCCATCGTGGGCATGGCCTCCACGCCGGACGGCCGCGGCTACTGGCTGGTGGCCAGCGACGGCGGGATCTTCTCCTTCGGGGACGCGACCTTCCACGGCTCGACGGGTGCCCTGCACCTGAACCAGCCCATCGTGGGCATGGCCGCCACGGCGGACGGCGGGGGCTACTGGTTGGTCGCCTCCGACGGCGGCATCTTCGCCTTCGGGGACGCCACCTTCCAGGGCTCGATGGGCGGCCAGTCCCTCAACAAGCCCATCGTGGGCATGGCCGCGTCCCCCCTCGGCACCGGGTACTGGATGGTGGCCAGTGACGGCGGGATCTTCTCCTTCGGGGACGCCACCTTCCACGGCTCGATGGGCGGCGCCCACCTCAACAAGCCGATCGTGGGCATGGCCCCGTCGCCCGTCGGTGGCGGCTACTGGCTGGTGGCCACCGACGGCGGGATCTTCAACTTCGGGAGTGCCCCCTACCTCGGGTCGACGGGTGCCATCACCCTCAACCAGCCCGTCGTCGGCATGGCGGGCTGACCCTCGGCGGAACCGGGCGAGGAACCGGCGTGGAGGAGGAATAGGTCGGGGCCCCGGCGTGTTGGCATCCTGAGGGCATCGGGATCGGGCGCGGCGGCGTACGGTCGAGGGTGCCCCTCCGGCGACGACGAGGACGACTGTGACCACCCCCGACACGGCTGACACCACGCCCGACGTCCCCGCCGTTCCGGTCGGGTCGGCCGAGGGCGTGCCCGCCGACCACGGTGCCGGAGGGGGCCTGGCCGGGTTCGACCCGCAGTTGAAGCGCCTGGCGCTCGTCGTGGTGCTGGGCAGCATCATGTCGATCCTGGACACGACGATCGTCAACGTGGCCATCCCGACGTTCGCCCGGGACTTCCGCGCCCCCCTGTCCTCGGTCCAGTGGGTGTCCACCGGCTACCTGCTCGCCCTGGCCATGACCATCCCGCTCACCGGATGGGCCGTCGAGCGGTTCGGGGCCAAGCGGATGTGGATCGCCTCGCTCGTCCTGTTCCTGCTCGGCTCCGCCCTGTCGGGTGCGGCATGGTCGATCCAGAGCCTGATCGTCTTCCGGATCCTGCAGGGGATCGGCGGCGGCATGATCATGCCCATCGGCCAGTCCATCATGGCGACGGCGGCCGGCCCCCAGCGGATGGGCCGGGTCATGAGCGTGCTGGGCGTGCCGATGCTCCTCGGCCCCGTTCTCGGCCCCGTCATCGGCGGCCTGATCGTCGACAGCGTGTCCTGGCGCTGGATCTTCTACGTGAACCTCCCGATCGGCGTCGTGGCCGTGGCGCTGGCCATGAGGATCCTCCCCGCCCGGGCGACGTCCGACGTGTTCCACAAGCTCGACGTCCTGGGCCTCGCCCTGTTGTCCCCCGGGCTCGGGCTGTTCGTCTACGGCCTGTCCCAGGCGGGCCAGGGCTCGGCGGCCAGCGTCTTCGTCCCGGTCGTCCTCGGCGTGGCCCTCATCGCCGCCTTCGTCCTGCACGCCCTCCGGACCAAGCTCACGCCGCTCATCGAGGTGATCCTCTTCAAGGACCGGCAGTTCTCGGCGGCGGCCGTCACCACCTTCAGCTTCGGCGCCGCCCTCTTCGGCGGGATGTTCCTCCTGCCCATCTACTACCAGGTGGTCCGGAGCCAGTCGGCGCTGACGGCCGGGTTGCTGATGGCCCCGCAGGGGATCGGCGCCGCCCTGGTGATGCCGCTCGCCGGACGGCTCACCGACCGCTACGGTGCCGGCCGGGTCGTGCCCGCGGGCCTGGTGGTGGCGGCCCTCGGCACGGTGGCCTACACGCAGCTCGGAGCCCACACCAGCTTCGCCTTCCTCGCCGTCTCGCTCTTCGTACGGGGGATCGGGTTCGGCTTCGTCATGATGCCGGCCATCTCCGCCGCCTACCAGACGCTGGCGCCGCCCCAGGTGCCCCGGGCCTCCACGGCGATCAACATCGTCCAACGGGTCGGCGGATCCATCGGCACCGCCCTGGTCGCCGTGGTTCTCCAACATCAGATCACCGTGCAGGTCCCGGGAGTCCACGGCGGGCTGTCCGCGGTCGACGGCGCCCCGCCCGGGGCCGTGGCCAAGGTGGCCGGGCCGCTCGCCACGGCCTTCGGGAACACGTTCTGGTGGGTGCTCGCCCTGACCGTGCTGGCCCTGGTCCCGGCCCTGCTGCTCTCGCGGGTGCCGGTCGGGCGCAGCTCCGGCCCCGCGCCGGTGACGATCGACTGAGCGCCCGACCCGTCGCGGAGCGCCGGTTCCCGCCGGGACGGCCGACGTGTGGACGCGCTAGAGTCTGGTCCTGACCGTGAAGCGGGTCCCGTGAGGCCCGTACGGACAGGAGGACGCAGTGGCCGAACGAGAGCGCAGTCATACCCGCCCGCGGGGTGCTGTCTTCGTTCCCCGGGTCCAGGTCATGTCCGCGGACGACGTCCGGCGCGCCGTCACCCGCATGGCCCACGAGATCGCCGAACGCAACCGGGGCCTGCACGACGTGGTCCTGGTCGGGCTGCAGACCGGCGGCGTCGGCATCGCCCGCCGCCTGGCGGAGACGCTCGCCGAAGTGGAGGGTGCGGACGTGCCCGTCGGCACCCTGGACGTCGCCTTCTACCGGGACGACATCGGACTCCGCCCCGTGCTTCCCGAGGCCGCCACCGACATCACCGCCGACCTCACCGGTGCGACGGTGGTCCTGGTCGACGACGTCCTGTTCACCGGGCGCACCATCCGGGCCGCCCTCAACGCCCTGGGCGAGTACGGGCGGGCCCAGGTGGTCGAACTGGCCGTCATGGTCGACCGCGGCCACCGAGAGCTGCCGATCCGACCCGACTACGTCGGCAAGAACCTCCCCACCAGCCGGGACGAGATGGTCGACGTGTCCGACGAGGGCGTGTCGCTCGGCGAGCTGGTGAGCAGGTGAGCCCCTTCCCGTCCCACCTGCTGAGCATGGACGACCTCGATGCCGACGCGGTCGCCGAGGTCCTGCGGGTCACCGACTCCTTCGCCGAGGTCGGGCGCCGGGCCAACCCGAAGGTTCCCGCCCTGCGCGGCCGGACCGTGGCGACCCTCTTCTTCGAGGACTCGACCCGCACGCGCATGTCGTTCGAGACGGCGGCGAAGCGGATGTCGGCCGACGTGCTCTCGTTTTCGGCCGGGTCGTCGTCGGTCAAGAAGGGCGAGTCGCTGCGCGACACGATCGAGACCATCCAGGCCATCGGCATGGATGCGGTGATCATCCGGCACCGTTCGTCCGGGGTGCCCGCACGGGTGGCCGAGTGGGTCGACCACTGTGCGGTGGTCAACGCCGGCGACGGCTGGCACCAGCACCCCACCCAGGCACTCCTCGACCTCTACACGGTGCGCCAGTCGCTCGGCGGCGGGTCCGAGGGCACCGCGCGCTTCCGCGGCCTGCGCGTGACCATCGTGGGCGACATCCGCCACAGCCGGGTGGCCCGTTCGCAGATCACCGCGTACGCCGCGCTCGGCGCCGAGGTCACGCTGGTGGCACCGGCCACGCTCCTGCCTCCGTCACTCGAGGGGTGGCCCGTCGCCGGGGTCTCCCACGACCTCGACGGCGTGCTGGCCACGACGGACGTGATCAGCCTGCTCCGGCTCCAGGCCGAGCGGGGGAGCGGGGCCTACGTCCCGACCATGCGCGAGTACTCGGCCGGCTACGCCCTCACCGCCCGCCGTGCGCTGCTGCTCCCGCCCGACGCGATCATCCTCCACCCCGGTCCCATGGTCCGCGGCGTCGAGATCGCCTCCGAGGTGGCCGAGCTGCCGTCCGCCCGGATCACCGACCAGGTCGGCAACGGGGTGGCCGTGCGGATGGCCGTCCTGTTCCTGCTGCTCGGACAGGGATCGCTGGACGGAGCGGCCGCATGAGCGCGACGACCGAGCTGGTGATCCGCGGGGGAACGGTGATCGACGCCACGGGCACGCGGCGCGCCGATGTGCGCGTGGTCGACGGTGCGGTCGTGGAGGTGGCCGAGGGACTGGACGCCCCGAAGCGGGCCGTCACGCTCGACGCCGCGGGGTGCGTGGTGGCGCCCGGCCTGGTCGACCTGCACACCCACCTGCGCGAGCCGGGCCGCGAGGAGGCCGAGACGGTGGAGTCCGGCACCCGGGCCGCCGCCCTGGGCGGGTTCACCGCGGTGGTGGCGATGCCCAACACCGATCCGCCGCTGGACTCGGCCGAGTCGGTGCGGAACGTCTACGCCCTGGCCGAGGGGGCCATGGCCCAGGTGGCCGTGGCCGGGGCCATCACCGTCGGACGGGCCGGCGAGCGGCTGGCCCCGATGGCCGAGTTGGCCGCGCTGGGCGTGCGGCTCTTCACCGACGACGGCGACGGTGTGCAGTCGGCCGGCCTGATGCGCCGGGCACTGCAGTACGCGACGGGCCTCGGGGTGACCCTGGCCCAGCACTGCGAGGACCGCAGCCTGGCCGACGGGGGAACCATGCACGAGGGTGCGTGGTCGAGCCGGCTGGGGCTCCCCGGCATGCCGTCCGAGGCCGAGGAGGTCATGGTCGCGCGCGACATCGCGCTGGCCCGGGCGACCGGCGGACGCGTCCACTTCCTCCACCTGTCGACGGCCGGATCGGTCGACCTGGTGCGTCGGGCCCGGGCCGACGGTGTGCCGGTCACGGCCGAGGTGGCCCCACACCACTTCACGCTCACCGACGGGTGCGTCGCCGGCTACGACCCGGTGTTCAAGGTCAACCCACCGCTGCGGCCCCGGCCCGACGTCGACGCGGTCCAGGCGGCACTGGCCGACGGCACGGCCGACGCCATCGCCACCGACCACGCCCCCCACGCACCCGAGCAGAAGGACCTGCCCTTCGACCAGGCGCCGCCCGGGATGCTCGGCCTCCAGACGGCACTCGCCCTGGCCGTCACCGAGCTCGACCTCCCGCTGGAGCGGCTTCTGGCCCTGCTGAGCTGGCAGCCCGCCGCCATCGCCGGCCTCGACCCGGCCCACGGCGGGTCCCAGGGGGCACCCGTCGTCCCGGGGTCGGCCGCCAACCTGTGCGTGATCGACCCGACGGCCACGTGGACCGTCGACCCGACGGCCCTCGCCTCGCGGAGCCGAAACACCCCCTATGCCGGACGGACGCTGACCGGACGGGTGCGGCACACCGTGCGGGCCGGCGAGCCGGTCGTGATCGACGCCGAGGCGCAGCGGTGAGCCCCCGCACCGGCACCGTGCACCGGGACCCCGCCCTCCTGGTCCTGGCCGACGGCCCCGTGTTCGAGGGGGAGGCGTTCGGCGCCCGGCCAGCCGACGGGGTGACGACCGGGGAGGCGGTGTTCAACACCGTGCTGTCCGGCTACCAGGAGGTGGTGACCGACCCCTCGTACGCCGGGCAGGTGATCGCCTTCACGTACCCCCACATCGGCAACTACGGCGTGAACCCGGCCGACGACGAGGCGCCCCGCCCCCACTGCCGCGGCGTCGTCGTGCGCGACCTGGCCGACGCCCCGTCGAACTTCCGGTCCGAGGGAACGCTCGAGGGGTTCCTGGCCGGCCACGGGGTGGCGGGCATCACCGGGATCGACACCCGTCGCCTCACGCGCCACCTCCGGGACCACGGCTCGGTGGCCTGCGCCTTCGGGACCGCGACCGAGGGGGAGCTGCGGGCCGCCGCCCGTGCCGCCGACACGACGGACGGGCGCGACCTGGTGTCGACGGTCACGACCGACGCCGTCTCGACGCGGGGGAGCGGGCCCTACCGGGTGGTCGCCTACGACTTCGGCATCAAGGAGGCGATGCTGCGCCAGCTCGGTGACCTGGCCACCGTCACCGTCGTGCCCGCCTCCACACCGGCCGACGCCGTGCTCGACCTCGGGCCCGACGGGATCTTCCTGTCCAACGGTCCCGGCGACCCGGCCGCCCTGCCCGGCATCATCGGCGAGGTGCGGCGGCTGGTCGACCACGGCGGCGTGCCGATCTTCGGGATCTGCCTCGGGCACCAGCTGCTGGCCAGCGCGCTGGGCGCCACCACCTACAAGCTGCCCTTCGGCCACCACGGCGGGAACCATCCCGTGCAGCGGACGGCCAC
>DATLRE010000016.1:0-15164 GCA_035534835.1 Acidimicrobiales bacterium | reverse complement strand
CCTGCGCCAGCTCCAGGGCCAGTCGACCAACCTCCGCTCGCTGGCCTCCTCGGTGGCCGGCGCCGTCGCCGGCCGGCACCTGATGGTGTGGTCGTCGAACCCGACGGCCCAGGCCGCCTGGCTGGCGAGCGGGGTGAGCGGGAGCCTGACGGCGAGCTCGCTCGGGGTCGCGGTGGTGAACCAGGGTGGCAACAAGCTGGACCAGTACCTGCCGGTCTCGGTCGACCTGGTCACCCGACCCACGGGGTCGTCCACGGAGGTCACCTTGACGACCGCGCTGACCAACCGGACGCCCGGCGGGCAGTCGCAGTTCATCGCCGGGCCCTTTCCCGGTCTGCCGCTCGCCTACGGGGACTACTCCGGCGTCGTGGCGGACAACCTGCCGGCCGGTGCGAGCGACATCACCATGACGGGGGCCGGTGCGCTGACCGCGCTGGGGGGAGAAGGTCCGACGTGGCTGGTGGCCGCGCCCGTGCTCGTGCACCCCGGGGCGACCGTCACCGTGGTGACGCGGTTCCGGCTGCCGGGAACCCACGGGTCGATGACGCTGGTCCCCTCGGCGCGGGTGCCGGCCGAGCAGTGGACCTACCAGGGGGCCCACGTGACCGACGACCGACCGGTGACGTTCACCTGGTGACACCCTGACGCGCTGCGTCCGGGATCCGGAGGGAGCCGCCGCCCCGGATCCCCTGGCGCCGGCCGTGTCAGGAGATGGCCACCGTGGGGTCCGGGAGGTGCATGTCACCTGCGGATCCGTAGTACTGGGCGTCGCCGAAGGCGAAGATCCCGCCGTCCTGGGACACCAGCCAGTAGCCCTGAGCGGTGGGGCTGGACTGGATTCCGGTGATCGGGGCGTTGATGGCGTGGTCCCCGGTCGACCCGTAGAACCCGGCGTCGCCGAAGGCGAAGATCCCCCCGTCCGAGGCGACCAGCCAGTAACCCCGGCCGTCGGGGGTGGCGGCCATCCCGACGATCGGCTTGTTGAGCGACAGCGCGCCGGTCGACCCGTAGAACCCGGCGTCGCCGAAGGCGAAGATCCCGCCGTCCGAGGCGACCATCCAGTAGCCCTGCTTCTCCGGCGTCGACGCCATCCCGACGATCGGCCGGCTGAGAGGGAGGCCCGACGTCGACCCCAGTGACGGTGCGTCGCCGAAGGCGAAGATCCCGCCGCCGCTGGTGGTGAGCCAGTAGCCGTTCAGCTGACGGTTGCGCGAGTTGATGCCGTTACCGCTTCCGCCGTGGGCCGGGGGTCGTGGGGTGGTGGGCGGCTGCGTCGTGGTCGTGGTCGTCGTGGGCGGCTGCGTCGTGGTCGTGGTCGTGGTCGCGGGAACCGTCGTGGTCGTGGTCGTCGTGGTGGTGGGAGCCGTGGTCGTGGTCGTCGTGGTGGGCGGCTTCGTCGTGGTCGTCGTCGGGGGAGCCGTGGTCGTGGTCGTCGTCGTGGGCGGCTTCGTCGTGGTCGTCGTCGGAGGAACCGTGGTCGTGGTCGTAGTCGTTCCTCCCCCGGTGCCGACACCGGAGCTCCCGCCGAGCAGCGGGGCGAGACCCGAGCCATCGACCACCGACGGGCCGCCCGACCCGGCGTACGCCTCGATGGCGTGGACGAAGGCACCGGCACCCGTGCCGGCCGACCACCACGGGGGGATGCCACCTCCGTAGTACCCCCCGTAGTCGATCTCGCTCACCGAGATCCGAAGCGCGGAGGCCACCAGTGGGGCGAAGGCGAACAGGGCTTCGTGGTAGCGGTACTGACCCTTGACGGTGGCGACAGTGACCCATCCCGTTCCGGGCTCGTTGACCGAGAGCGTGTAGTTGCGGAGGCCGGGGGCGACGGAGCCGACCGACTGGGTGTCGACGATGACCCGGTCCAGCGTCGAGGGATTGGCCAGGTTCACGGTCAGCGACGGTGTCGTGTCGTTGGCCCCGGAGGTCCAGCCCTGTCCGTACCCGGCGGGGAGGCCGGCGATGGCCGCTGAAGCGTTGCCGCTCGAGGCGGTGGCGGTGGCCCCTGCGGCGGCCGAAGCCAGATCGGTACCGAACGCCTCGGTCGGTCCCACGGTCAGCGTGTCACCGGCCGGATAGGTGACGTACGCGACTTGGCCCGACAGGGAGAGGCTGTACGCGGTCCCCGACGCCGCCTGGCTCGTCGTGGCGTCTCCGTACTCCGTGGTCACGGTGACCGGGCCGGCGGAACCGGTCGGGCTGGTGAGGGTCACCGAGGCGGTCACCGGCAGCCCGTCGGTCCATACCGCCGAGATCCGCGTGGCGCCGCCTGCGGTCGTACCGAAGTCCGCCCGGTAGCCCTGGGGGATCCCGATGGACGGCATCGACAGGTAGGGGCGACCGGCCAGTAGCCGCGAGGTCGTCATCGTGGCGAGTGCCGCCGGCTTCACGTAGTCGACGGACTGGCTGGCCTGCACCAGAGAGAACGAGATTCCGTCGTTGCCCCAGCTCCCCTCGTCGTAGAAGTAATTCTGGACCGGGACGCCCAGGGCCTTCTGCCAGATCATCGACCGGGTGACGTCGTCTGCCTGGCCGAGGAAGTTGTAGCCGCCGTCGCTCCACCAGCCGACCTCGGTGAACCACAGTGGCTTGCCGCCGAGGAGGGCCTGGACCTGCCGCACCTGGGCCGCCATCCCGTCCTCCTCGTAGGCGTCGTTCGACCCGGTGTAGGGGTGCACGGCGGCGACGTCCATGTCGGCCAGGCCGCCCGCGGCGACGAGCTGCTGCCACCACCAGGTGACGGGCTCGAGCGTGGAGCCGCCGATGACCGTGGACGACGAGCCGGGCAGCACGGACTTGACCGCGGCGTAGAACGGGGCGAGCACCTTGGTGGTGTAGGTCCCGCCGTTTCCCCAGCCGGTGTTGTTCGACTCGTTCCAGGGCTCCCACTTGGTCACGGGGGCGCAGGCCGTGCACCCGGCGGGAACGGTGGCGTAGTGGGCGACGAGGGCGGCGACGTCGGCCTGCCACAGGCCGCTGTTCACCAGTGCCGTCGGGAGCTGCTCGCCACCGCTGACCTGCATCCAGTACGTCAGGTGGTCCTGGTTGGCCAGGTAGGCGGCCTTGTACGGGTCGGTGCTGGCCGAGGCGAAGGTGAGCGCCGTCGGGCCGCAGGTTGCCGCAGTGGGCGCCGAGGCGTTGCAGGCGGGGAGGAGCGGCGTCCAATTCACCACCGACCCGCTGCGGAGCGAGTCGAGGCCGAGCTGGGCGTTGAGGGCGACGCCACGTGGGTCGCTGGGTCCACCGGAGCCGATGCCCGAGGGTAGGGTGGCGAAGTCGAGGGTGTCACCGGGGGCGCCGACGGTGTACGGCATGCAGGTGGTGCCAAGCGTGGTCGCCGGTGTCGTCGACGTGTCGAGCAGGGTCGCCTGCACCTCGTAGGGCCCGGGCCCGGCGTCGGCGGAGGGGATCGTCACGGGGACCGAGGCCAGGCCGGTGGGCGTCGTCGGAAGCCGCACGACCGTGGGCGCCGGGACGGTCTCGGCGGTGATCGAGGCCGTGTTCTCGATCGAGTAGCTGAGCGCGAGGTGGGAGGCGGCCGAGACCCACCACGGGTCGAACGTAGCGGTGACCGTCGGCGTGGTGCCCGGCGCGAAGTAGTTGCCGGTGGCCGGGGTGGACAGTCCGGCGCCCCAGCCCAGGCTGTTGGTCGGAGCCTGGACGGCCGTGAGGAAGGCCTGCGCCGTGGCGAGAGGGAACGACGAGATGGAGTCGGCGGACCCGTTGAACGGCTGCCCACTCTGGTAGTAGAAGGTCGACCCGACCAGGAAGAGGCCCCACCCACCGAAGCTGAGGGCACCGCCGAGGGTGGAGGTGCCCTTCAGGAACCCGTTGGGCGAGGTCGCCTCCATCGAGTGGAGCGGATCCGCGGTGTAGACGGTGCCGTCGGGACCCTGGACGGCCTGGCCCGGGTAGTAGAACTGGGTTCCCGACCCGGTGTGCTGGCCGTTCCCCTCGATGTTGCGGGCGCCGAACGTGCCGAGGACCTTCCCCGTGGGGTCCACGGTCTCGACGTACCCGTTGGCCGCGTACAGCACGTTGCCGTTGCTCTCGTGGGAGACGTAGCCGCCGACGCCGACGACGAGCGGGAACGTGCCGGTGACCGCGCCGGTCGCCGGGTCGAGGACCATGCTCGACCCGGTGCTCTGGACGGTGCTGACGACGAGCGCGAAGCCGGCGCCCGACCCGATCGAGAACAGCGCCGTGGGATTGCCGCCCTGGGGGTCGACGGACCAGAGCAGGGTCCCGCTCGGCGAGAACTTGTCGACCGCTTTTCCGTAGTAGGACGAAAGGTAGATGTTGCCTGCCGGATCGACCACCGGCTGGTAGACCTCGTCGGCGTTCCCGGCGAAGTGGGCGGGCAGTGAGAACGACGACACCTGGGTGCCGGACAGCGAGTAGGTGATCAGCTGGCTGCCGGTATCGACATACAGGTTGGTCGAGGTCGCCGTGAAGTTGTCGACCCCACCCGGAGGGGTGACCACGGTGGAGGTCGGGTTGGCCGGGAGCGTGGTGGCGGGGCCGAGGGCCGTGGCCGGGGTGGTCGTCGTGCACACCGGGCTGATCTCCGAGGCGGTCGGCGCCGCCGGGCTCCCGGCGATCTGTGGTGCCGGTGCGGTGGCACGGGCCGGACCGCTCAGGCTCACCCCGACGGTGGCGGAGGCGACGAGGGCCACCGTCCCCAACACTCCCGCCCGTACAATTGCTCTCGTCCTGGGGATGGCCCCTGCCCGGTCCATACCGTCAGATCGGCCCCCCTCCGGCGTACTTGAGAGGCAATCTCACATATGGTCACCAAATACTCACGCTAAGTGAGAATGGGCGACTCAATGAGGAAGAAGTCCCGGGTCGGACCGGTCCTGGTAGGGTGCCCGCGTGGTGACCCCCGGCGAGGTACCGACGCCCTCCGGACGCCACCTGCGAGTGCTCCGCATCTCCCACAGCGGTGTGGTCACCTCGTGGCGAGAGCGGGAGCGCGACCTACGCCGCCGCGGGGTGGACCTGACCCTCGTCACGGCCGTCCGCTGGGACGAAGGGGGTGCCCCGGTGCCGTTCGAGGCCGCGGGTGACGACTTCGTCGTCCCGGTCCGGACCTTCGGAACGCATCCCAACCTCTTCGTCTTCGACCCCCGTCCACTGTGGCGACTGCTCGGGGACGACCGGTGGGACCTCGTGGACCTCCACGAGGAGCCGTTCGGGCTGGCGGTGGCCGAGTTCCTGGTGCTGCGCTGGATCCGCCGGAGACGTACGCCCTTCCTGGTCTGCTCGGCCCAGAACCTCGACAAGCGGTACCCCCCGCCGTTCCGGTGGATCGAACGCCGGTCGCTCGCGGGGGCGGCCGGCGCCTACACGTGCAACACCGAGGCCGGGGAGATCCTCCGGCGCAAGGGCCTGCACGGCGAACTCGAGCTCCTGCCGCTCGGGGTGGACGTGGCGCGGTTCCGACCGGTGGAACGCCGGTCCCCGGCCGGACGGCTCCGGGTCGGTTTCGTAGGCCGGCTCTTCCCGGTCAAGGGCGCGCACGTGCTCCTCGCCGCCGCCGCCCGCGACCAGCGGCTCAATGTCGACATCTACGGGGCCGGCCCCGAGGCGGCGGCGCTGGCGGCGCAGGCCGCCGAACTCGGCGTGACGGAACGGGTCACCTTCCACGGCCACGTGGAGGAGACGGAACTTCCCTCCGTGTACCCGACCTTCGACGTGCTCGCGGTTCCGTCGATCCCCGTGCCCGGATCGCTCGAGCAGTTCGGCCGGGCGGTGGTGGAGGGCCAGGCCGCGGGGGTCCCGTCCGTCGCCAGCGCGAGCGGCGCCCTACCGGACGTGGTCGGTGGGGCCGGGCTGCTGGTACCGCCGGGCGATCCCGAGGCCCTGTGCGACGCGCTGGTGCGCCTTCTGGAAGAGCCGGGCCTGTGGACCCGGCTCCGCGACGAGGGCCTCGCCTCCGTCGGCCGGTACTCGTGGGCCGGCATCGCCGAGCTCCAGGAGGACCTCTACCAGCGGGCGGTGCGCCGGGGCTGACGTGGTTCCCCGGCACCGGTCGCCGCCCATTGCGACAGCTCAGGTCCTCCGGTCGGCGATCACACCCCGGTAGAAGGATTCGAGCCGATCCAGGTGGAGGTCCAGTCCGTACCGCTCCCGCTGCCGGTCGCGGAGTGCGGCTCCCATGGTCCGCCGCTCCGCACGGTCACCGGCCAGCCGGGAGAGCAGGGCGGCGGCGGCGACGACGTCCCCCGGGGGGAACAGGGCGCCGGCGTCGCCCACGGTCTCGGTGTGGGCGCCGCCGGCCGCTGCCACCACGGCCAGCCCGTGGGACATGGCCTCGACGACCGAGAGGCCGAACGGTTCCGCGGGTGCCGGCGCCAGGAGTACCGACGCCGATGCCAGCAGCCCGTCGGTGTCGGCCACGTGCCCGGCGAAGGTGACCGTCGGTGCGCATCCGAGGTCGGCGGCGAGGCGCTCGAGGTCGGGCCGTAGCACGCCCGACCCGGCGATCACGAGCTCCCAGCCGCGGTCCCCCAGACCGCTGGCCGCCCACGCCCGCAGGCCGATTTCGGGTGCCTTCTCCTCGTCGAGCCGCTGGAGCATGACCACGCGGTGGCCTTCGAGTGACGCCGGGGGACGACCGGCCACTCCGTTCGGGATGAGCGTCGTCGGCCCCTGCACCGAGGCGGCCACGAACTCACTGATGGCGATGTCGGCCACGATCGGACGCGACGTGACCCGGGCCAGCCCCCGGTTCAGCGCGGTGGACCCCCGTCCGGCCGCGAAGTGGCGGGTGGCGACCACAGGGGCGCGGTTGATCGGACGGGCCAGGAAGGCGCAGGCCTCTGCCGCGGTCATGTGCACGTGGACGAGGTCGTCGTGGCGGAGGGCCGCCAATGCCCGAGCCCCCGCCAGGAGCGAGCTCGCCGAACGGTAGGTGACGGCAGGGTCCAGTTCGGCGCGCATCCTGTCGCGAGCGCCACCCACCACGTCGACGTCGTGGCCCCGGGCACGCAGTCCGTTGGCCACCTGGCAGATGTATCGCTCGACACCGGCGAAGGCGTCGGTCACCACCACGTGGACGATGCGCAGGCCGGTCCGGTCGAGCACCGCCTCGGCCCGGAGCGGTCCCTTCGCCAGGAGTCGGAAGCGGATGGCGGCGTCGCGTCCCCGGTCGCCAGGGAGGGCGAGCGCCCGCGTCCCCGAGCCGACGAGTCCGGCGGCTCGGTACGACCACCACCCGAGCCGACCGTGGTGGGCGCGGAGGTAGCGCTCGTGCGATGCGAGGAAGTGGGTCTCGCGGACGACCGGATCCCCCCCTGTCCCCGCGCCGATGTGGGTGGCGGCCACCTCGGGGCACAGCGCCACCCGCCACCCGCGGTCGGCGGCACGACGTTGCCAGTCGGTCTCCTCCGCGTACAGGAAGTAGCGGTCGTCGAACCCGCCGACATCGGTGAGGGCGGCGTCGGCGAGGAGCAGGACCGACCCGATCAGGAAGTCCGTCCGTCGACGCAGCCGGCCCAGACCGACCGCCTCCAACCATGCACCGGACGGTGTGGGGAACGGCCAGCCGACACGGGCCGGAGCGTGATGGACCGGATCGTGCTGGACCGGTGCCACCGCCGCCAGGCCGGGGTCGTCGCGGAGCCTCCGGTGCAGGGCGCGGATCCCCGACGGGGAGATGGCGGCGTCGGGGTTCAGGAGCAGCACGTCCCGGCCCTCCCGCCGGTCGCACCCCAGCCGGACGCCGCCGGCAAACCCGAGGTTGCGACCGGGGTCGACGTATTCGGCGCCATGGGCGGCAGCCACCGCCGCCACCTCTCCGTCGGACGAGTTGTCCACAACGGTGACGGCGAGTCCTCCGTCCAACTCGGCCAGGCACCGGTCGAGGAGGACGGGAGCGTGGTAGGCGACCACCACCACCAACGGACCGCCACCGACCCCATTGCGCGACCGATCCGCGTGAGGCGGGCCGGGATCGGTCATCGCGCCGGTCCGGGCCGGACGTCCTTTCCGGCGGGTGCGGACGGACCGGGGATCGACGCCGTCCTCGGAGAGGTCATCGCTGTCGGTACGCGTAGGCCTGGTAGTTGTCCGATGTGGAGTGACGGACGTGGTTCAGTACCAGGCCGAGCACCGTACAGCCCGTCGACTCGAGGCGGTTGGCCGTCCGCTCGAGGTCTGTCCGGTCGGTCTTTCCCTCCGAGGCCACCACGATGGCGCCATGGGTGAGGCTCCCGAGGATCGCCGTATCCGGGGCGGCGAGCACGGGCGGGGTGTCGAGCAGGATGACGTCGGCCAGGAGGCGGAGCTGATCGAGCACCGGCAGCATGCCGGGGCTGTCGAACAGTTCGGAGGGGTTGTCGAGGTGGACGCCCACCGGAAGGAGCTGGAGCCCGTCGATCCCGGTCTCGAGCAGGTGCGTGCTGACCGCCGTGTCACCGGGCGCCGGGGCGTGCCGGCCCCGCTCTGCCTCCCGTTGCTCGACGCGAGCGGGGTCCGGCACGTCGCGACGCCGCGTCTCGGGCGCATCGTCGTCCGGCTCCGCCTGCTTCCAGTTGGCCTTGATCAGGTCGGAGAGCCCCGGGCTGCCGGTGGCCTCGATGCCGAACGCTTCCTCGAGCCTCGGCCTGCGGAAGTCGGCGGAGACCACGATCACCCGGCTGCCGGTGAGGGCCCACGAAACGGCCAGGTTCGCGGTCACGAAGGTCTTGCCGTCCCCCGCCTCGGGGCTGGTGACCACCAGGATCGGGCTCTGCTGCTCGAGCAGGAGCACCCTCAAGCTGGTGCGGAGGTCCCGAACGGCCTCGGCCAGCGAGGACTGCGGTGCCTGGACCAGCGTGATCGATACGGCGCCCTTCCGCACGTCGGGATCCTCGGGCAGCTCGCCGAGGACCGGTCCGTCGATGACCGAATCGATGTCCGGGCTGACCCGGACCCGGTCGTCGAACTGTTCGCGGACGAGGGCGATCCCGCAGCCCACCAGCAGACCGGCGAGCAGCCCGATGGCGCCCAGCTTCGACTTGCTGAGCCCGGTCGGGCCCCCCGGTGTCGCCGCGACCTGCACCTGGGCGTAGGGCATACCGATCTGGAGATTGGACTGGGCCGCTTGCAGCGTGCTCGAGGTCCCGGTGAGCGTGGCGATCTGCGCGGTGACCAGCGGGTTGGTCCCGGTGGTTGGTTGCTGCGCCACCAGTCCGGCGATCTTGGTGTTGATGGCGGCGATGGCGGCCGTGTACTTGTCGATCTGGGCCTGGGCGAGCGCCTGGATCTGGTTGACGAAGGCTTCGGAGTAGGCCTTGGTCACAGCCTGGGCCGCCTCCGGCGTGGATCCCGTACCGGTGATGGTGAGCGTCCCCGTCGTGGGGTCGACCGTCCCGGTGACGTGACCGGCGAGCGACGCCGGGTTCGGGTCGCCGACGGCCTTGGCCGCGCCGACCTGTACGGCCGTGTTCGAGAGTTCCTGGACCGGGTCGGGCAGCGTGAACGAAGAGGACGTGCTTCCGGCCTGGCTCGGAGTGCTCACCTGGACCAGGGCACTCGACTGGTAGGTCGGCGTGGCGAACTTGGCGTATGCCAGGGCTGCGGCCACGGCGACCACGACGCTGACCACGATGGTCCACTTCCTGTTCCACAGGGTCTGGAGCATCTGTTGGAAGGTCACCGGGAACTCGCTTTCAGCGGATGGAGGCAGTCACCAGGATACGGTGGTCGGACCGCGGTGGGTGGTACCAGCCGATCACGGGGAGTGGCAGGCATCATGGCGCGGCATTCGTCCGGTCGAGGCGCGCTCGGGACCGGGACCCCGGGTGCCGCCCCCGGCAGGCGCCGCCGACCACCGTCGGGCGCTCCACGGTCGGGGTGGATGGGTCGGGCGGGCGCGGTGGTTCCCACGGCATCCTCCACCACTCCCTGTCCGGCGTTCGTGCACACGTGTGGCCCGTCCTCCAGTCGGTGCCCGACCACCGCCTCCGGTGGCCGGTGACCGGTGCGGTCGCCCCGATCACCCCTAGCGTCGTCAATTGGGGCGGGCACCTTGAGATGAGGGGTGCGGAGATGGGGGTGGTGCCGGCGGGGCGGCGGGGCGCCCGCGGGCCCCGAAGCGGGCGCACTCGGGCCGGAGGTCCCGACGGGACGCCACCCGGACGCCACCCGGACGCTACCCGGACGCTACGATTGCGCGGACGTTCCCCGTGAGGCACCCGAGGCACCCGAGCCCCATGACCACCACCCCGCCGCCACGATGAGCCCGTCCTTGCTGCGGCAGCGGATGTCACGGCGCGACGACCGTCCACGCACGAGGCAGCTGGCCGGGCCGGTGGCGGCGTGGGGAGCGGTCGCCCTCGTGGCCGCCGGGGTCGGGGTCTCGGTCGGCGTGAACCTGACCGCCGGCATCGCCATCGCCTTCCTGGTCTTCGCCTTCGGTGTCTTCGTCGCCGATCCGATCGTCGTCGTCGTCCTGGTGGTGCCTGGTGCGATCCTGATCCAGCGCGTGGGTGGCTCGAGCACCAATCTGAGCGTCGCCGACCTCCTGGTCTTCGTGGGGGCGATCATCTGCCTCTTCCACATCGAGTGGCGGACGGCGCCCCAGCTCAAGCGGTTCATGTGGGCGATCGTCTGGTACCAGGCCGTCCTGCTCCTCGTCGTCGTGGCCCATCCGTTCAAGGGCGACATCCTCGAGTGGTTCCACCGGTTCTCCTACGTGGGCGGGAGCACCCTGGTCGGCTGGGTGATCGCCACCCAGGGCCGCGCCCGCCAGGCCTTCCGCCTCTACCTGTGGGGTGCCGCCGTCCTCGCCCTGCTGGCCATGGAGCACGCCGTCACCCTGCACTTCCAGCCGGCACAGTGGAGCGTCTACCAGAAGAACACGATCGGCGCCGTCATGTGGACCGCCGTGGTCATCGCCCAGCTGAACCCGCCGTGGGCCCGCATCCGCAGGGCGGAGGCGGTCGTCATCGAAGTGTTGTGCCTGCTCGGGCTCCTCGCCTCGCAGTCCCGCCAGGCGGCGATCCTGATCGTTCTCGCCCTCGGGCTGGCCGTCCTGATCAACTCCGAGGTCCGGGGCCGGTGGAAGCTGGTGATCTTCATCGCCGTACCCACCCTGGCGCTCGTCTACGAGAGCTTCGTCCTCGCCTTCCAGAACAACCCGCAGTTCAACTCCGTCGCCATCCGCTTCGGTCAGATCGACGCAGCCATCCACGTCTGGCACCAGAGCCCCTGGCTCGGGCTCGGGATGCGCTTCTACAACCTGCCGCAGTACCTGTCGGTGACCGCCCCGCCCAACTCGCTCGTCGACAACCTGGCCTCCACCGGGGTGGTCGGATCCCTCGCCTTCTTCTTCCTCGTCGTCTTCACCATGCGCTCCATGGCCGGTCTACCCCGCGTGTACGGCACGCTCGGCCTCGTCGTACTGCTCGCCCACTACGTCGACGGGTTGTTCGACACCTTCTGGATCGGTTCCCTGTCGATCATCCCGTTCATCGTCGCCGGGATCTCGCTCGGGATGGCCGACGCCGATCCCCGGGCCGAGCGGGTGCCGGACCTGCTGGCCACTCCGGTCGCCTCCGACCGACCGGTCCGCGGTCGTGCCGCCCCGGGTGGGCTCCGCAGTCACGGGGACGGCGCGGAAGGCGGCAGTTCCCGGATCCCGTCCGGACCCATACCGCCCGGCCACGACGCGTGACCGGCCCGCGCCCGTGCGCCGGGTGACACCGCGCCCTCGAATCGTCTACAACGCCCTCCCGCTCGACGCACGGGGCGGGGGCGTCAGCACGTACATCCGGGAATTGCTGCGAGCGCTCGTTCCCGTGGCGGACGCCGACCTGGTGGCAGCCGTGCGCCCGGCGGGCCGCGACGAGCTCCCGGCCGGGGTCGAACCGCTGGTCCTTGCGGAGTCGAGCGGTGTCCGGCGGGTGGTGGCCGGCGCCCGGGGCTTCGGCCCCGCCGACCTGGTGCACGGACTCGACGTCGATCTTCCCCTGCGGTCGGACGGGCTCCGGGTGGCCACGGTGCACGACATGGCCATCTTCGACGTCCCCTGGGCCTTCCCGCGGCACCGGGTCCTCGGCGAGCGGGTCATCGCCCGGGCGGCGCTGCGGAACGCCGACGCGGTGGTGGCGGTCTCCGCGTTCACGGCGGACCGGGTGCGGGAGGTGTGCGGGCGCGAAGCCGTCGTCGTGCACGAGGCTCCGGGGCCCGACATGGTGCCGGCCGGCGAGCACGACATCGCCCGCGTGCGCCGCACCTACGACCTCCCTGATCGCTTCGTGCTGCACGTCGGCAACATCGAACCGCGCAAGGACCTACCGACCCTCGCCGATGCGTGTCGGCAGGTGGGCGTTCCGCTGGTGCTGACCGGGCACAGTCTCTGGGCCAGCCGGGCTCCGGAGTCGGTCGTCCAGATCGGAGACGTGCCGACCCCCGACCTTCCCGCGCTCTACGGCGCGGCCACCCTGGTCGGCTACGCCTCGCGCTACGAAGGGTTCGGACTCCCCCCGGTGGAGGCGATGGCGTGCGGGGCTGCCGTGGTCTCGACGCCGGTCCCCGCCGTCGACGAGGTGGTGGGGGAGGGTGCGGCCACGTTCGCTCCGGGCGATGTGGTCGGCCTCGTCGACACCCTCCGGTCGTTGCTCGGGGACGACGATCGGCGCCACGCGCTCGCCGAACGGGGACGGCGGGCGGTTGCCTCGCTGTCCTGGGACCGGACGGCGCGGCAGACCGCGGACGTCTACCGTTCGCTCGGCCTGACGCTCTGAGCAGCGGGTCCATCGGGGCCCGGCGTCGAGGCGGACCCCCGTCCGGAGGTGCAGGCGCGACCGGGACCTCCGCAGGACGGGCCCCTTCCGGAGCCATGGCCATCGCCCACCCGAGATCCGCTCGACCGGGCGAGGCGACCTCCTGGCTGGACGACCCCGCAGGCCCCGGACAGGCACGGGATCTTCAGTTGACGCACCGATCTGCCGATCCTCCGGTATGGCATCGGGGACGGAAGGCATCACGACCAGCGACGGTGACGCCGACGTTCGCGTGGCGGTGCCTGACGCGGACCCGTTCGCCGCCTGGCGCGGACTGCAGCACGCCGACCGTCATGCCGGCGGTCCCGACGCCGTCGCCCTGGGCGCCGCCGAACAACTCGACGTCCTCGACGACCCCCGCCTCGTCCTCACCGAGGCCTACATCGGCCGGGACCGGCGCCGGCACTCCCGACGGGCCCTTCTGGCCCGGGCCACCTGGTCCGGCCGGCGGCGGCTCCTCCGTCTCGAGCTCCTCCTCGTCCTGGCACTCGTGGCGATGGCGGCGGGCGCCGTCCTGCTGGTCGGGAGCGAGGGCCCCCCGCAGCGTGCCGCGTCCACCGCCTTCGTCCCCGCCGATGCCACCAACGCGCTCGGGGTCCGACCGGATGGCCCTGCCGCAGCCTCTGCCGCAGCCCCGGCCGCAGCCCCTCCGGCCACCTCGGCCGCCACCGCTCCTACGGCGACCGCCCCAGAGGCGACGCCCCCGGCCCCGGCCCCGGCCCCGGCCGCTCCGGCCCCGGCCGCTCCGGCTGTCGCCACGACCGACGCCTCTTCGGCGTCGGCTCCCGGCAGTCCGGAGGCCATGGGCGCGGCCGCGCTCGCCCTGATCAACTATCCGTGGCAGCAGATCCCGGGGTACTCGATCGTCTTCCTCCCGATCGGTGACGCCCCGTCGCCCGGCTTCTACGGCAACACGACCTTCACCTGGGGGCAGGTCGGCGGCACCTCGACGCTGTACGTGTACCCGGGGGAGACCGTGGACCGGCTGGCGGCCATCACCGCGTTCGAGATCGGCCACGAGGTCGACGCCGCATACGTCGAGCCCGCAGGCGGACACGAGGCCATCGAGTCGATCCTCGGCATCCATCCGGCCAGTTGGGCGCCGCAGTGCGACTGTGCCGAGCAGGGATATCTGTCCGGTTGGTACTCGGCCGCGTTCTCCGACCGGTGGTCGCCGGGCGTGGGTGCCTGGAGCTCGCTCGCCTCCCCGCCCTCCGGCGCCACGCTCACGGCCATGGAACCCTGGCTCAACCCACGGATTCCCTAAGGATCCCCGCTAAGTTAGTTCGCGCGTAGTATCGTGAGGGCGTGGAGGTCACCCCGGAGGAGCTCGCGCGATTCTTCGAAGTGGTCATGCCCCACATGAACGAGGTCCAGCGCAGGGTCGTTGCCGGCGCGATGTCGGAGATGCTGGGCCGGGGCGGCAAGACGGCGGTAGCGACCGCCTCGGGGATGAGCCGCAACACGGTGATCAAGGCCGAGGGCGAGGTAGCCGCCGGCATCGAGCCGACGGACCGGCTGCGGGCGGTGGGTGGTGGCGACAAGCCGTTGACCGACAAGCAGCCGGGCTTGCTCGAAGCGCTCGACGAGTTGGTCGAGCCGGAGACGCGTGGCAATCCGATGTCCCTGCTCCGCTGGACGTCGAAGTCGGCGGCGAACCTGGCCACCGAGCTCGCCCGCCAGGGCTTCGACGTCTCTCCCCGCACGGTGCTGCGCCTCCTGCACCAGCTGGGCTACTCCCTGCGGGCCAACGCCAAAGTCACCGAAGGGAAACAGCACGCCGATCGTGACGCCCAGTTCCGCTACCTGAACCAGCAGGCGGCGGAGTTTCTGGAGAACGGCCAACCCGCCATCAGCGTCGACGCCAAGAAGAAGGAGCTGGTCGGAGACTTCGCCAACGGCGGCAGTGAGTGGCAGCCCGAAGGTGAGCCCGAGCGAGTTCGGGTCCACGACTTCATCGACCCCGACCTGGGCAAGGCGATCCCCTATGGGATCTACGACATCGGCAACAACGAGGGGTGGGTCAGTGTCGGCGACACGGCCGACACCGCCGAGTTCGCCGTCGAGTCGATCCGCCGATGGTGGAACACGATGGGCAAGGAGCGATTCCCGGATGCACAACGGCTCTTGATCACTGCCGACGCCGGAGGCTCGAACGGCTACCGGCTCCGGGCCTGGAAGGTCCACCTCGCGACACTTGCCGCCGAGACCGGGCTCGACATCACGGTCTGCCACTACCCGCCGGGCACGTCCAAGTGGAACAAGATCGAGCACCGCATGTTCAGCTTCATCACCATGAACTGGCGAGGACGACCGCTCACCAGCCTGCGCACCGTCATCGAGCTCATCTCGGCCACGACCACCAAGACCGGATTGAAGATCCAAGCCGCC
>DATLRE010000015.1:0-26407 GCA_035534835.1 Acidimicrobiales bacterium | reverse complement strand
GCAGTACTTCGCCAACCCGCTGCAGGGAGCCACGACGGTCAACCCCGACTCCAGCATCTCGTTCCCGTTCACCGTCTCGGTGACGCCGGACGCGAGCCTCAGCAAGAATGTGGGTCTGAAGTGAACGACATCCGGAAGTACCGCACCTCGCTGCTGACCGCCGGCGGCGCCCTCGTCGTGGCCATCATCCTCTGGGTCGGCCTGGTCGCCCCCCAGAATTCGAAGCTGTCCAGCCTCCAGGCCCAGACGGTGCAGCTCCAGACCCAGGAGACCGGCCTGCAGACCCGCCTCACCGCGCTGCAGTCGGAGGGGCAGAAGCTCTCCTCGAACTGCGCCGACCTGCAGAAGATCAGCACGCAGATCCCCTCGGTGCAGACCCCGAACGACATCAACGCCGCGGAGTCCAGCTTCGAGGTCCAGTTCAACGAGCTGGCGGCATCCTCGGGCGTGACCCTCTCTCAGTTCAGCGGCTTCGCCCCGGCGACCTCCACCGGCTCCACGGCGGCGACCCCGGCCACCCCGGCAGGGGCTGCCGCCACGCCCGCCGGTGTCACCGCGGTCCCCACCACGTTGACCGTGCAGGGGAACTACGGGCAGATGACCGCATTCGTCAACGGTCTGGACACCTTTCCGCGGCTCTTCGTGATCCAGAAGTTCGTCCTGGCATTCGGCGCCGCATCCACGACGAGCTCGTCGGGATCGTCGGCATCGTCCTCGGCATCGGCGTCGGCCGGCGCGTCGACGCCCGGGGCCACGCTGTGGGTGGGCGGCAAGGCGACGGCGCCCTCCGCCGGGCCGTACAACCTGCAGATCACCGGGTCGATCTACTACACCTCGACGCCCAACGCCCTGGCCGCGTGCTCCAAGGCGACTGCTGCCCAGGCCGCGGCGAAGTAGCCGACCGGCGGCTCAGGCGCCGCTGACCTGCATGTCCCCGATGGCCAGGGTCTGACCGGCGGCAATGCCCGGCAACCACTCCACGTCGGCCCCGACCGCGTCGAGCGAGAGCAGCATGCGCTGCAGGGTGGAGGCGACGGTGATCTCGCGGACCGGTTCGGCCAACCGGCCGTCCCGGATCATCAGTCCCTCCGCCCCCACCGAGAAGTCGCCGCTGATCGGGTTGACCCCCGAATGGAGACCGGTCAGGGACTGGACGAAGAGCCCCTCCCCCACGGCGGTGAGGACGCCGTCCTCGTCGTAGCCCTCGGGCCCCGGAGCGAGGGTGAGGGCGCGACACCCCGGCCCGGGCGTCCCCGCGTACCCGCCGCGCACGGCCGATCCGGTCGACGCCACGCCGGCCCGCGAGCCGGACACCGTGTCGTAGAAGTACCCGCGCAGGACGCCACCCTCGATGAGGGCGTTGCGCCGGCACGCCAGGCCCTCGGCGTCGTAGGCCGCCGCACCGTAGGCACGTGGGTCGGTGGGGTCGTCCACCAGGGTGAGCCCCGGATGCCCGACCTGCTCACCCACCCGGCCGGCGAAGAACGAGCGTCCCTTGGCCACCGCCTCGCCCGAGAGCGCCGACGACACGATCGACAGCAGCGCGGTCGCCATCCGCCGGTCGAACACCACCGTCGACCGACCGGACGGGCCCTTGGTGGCGCCGAGCAGCCGGACGGCCCGACCCACGGCGTCGGCCGTCGCCTGGTCCGGGTCGAGGCCGTCGAACCCCCGACCCACACTGAACCCGCCGCCGGTCTGGCTGGCATCGCCGTCGCCGGCGATCACGCTCACCGACAGATAGCCCGACGTCTTGCGGGTCGAGGAGCGGATCCCGGTCGTCGACACCAGTGCCGACTCGGCGGCGACGTCCCCGTAGTCGGCCGAGTCGACCTGGCGGATCCGTGGGTCGGCGGCCCGGGTCCGTGCCTCGAGGTCCAGGGCAAGGGCGATCTTGTCCGCCGTGGGCACACCGGCGAGCCGGTCGTCCCAGAGGTCGACCTCCACAGCGGGCACGCCGTCCGGTACGGCGAGCCGGACGTGCTCGTCCGCCGTGGCGAATGCGGCATTGTCCCGGGCTTCGGCCAGCGTCTCCGCCAGCACCGACTCGTCGAGGGATCCGGCCCACGCGAATCCGAGGCGGTGGTCGGTGACCACCCGGATGCCGATGCCGGCCGACGTGGCCGACGTCAGGGACTCGACCTCGCCCTCGTAGGCCCGGATCTCCGTCTCGGTGCCACGGGCCACGTAGACCTCGACGTCCTCGCCCGTGCGGGCCCAGCCCGCGACCCGCTCGGCCAGTGCCAGGAGATCGTCGGGCCCGCCGGCCCCGCGCGCGCCCTCCGGTCCCGCCGCCGGACCCCCGGCCCTCGTCTCCTCCGTGGCGGCGCTCATTCGGCCGTCCCCCCGATGGTCACGCCCGTGAGGCGCATCGTGGCCTGCCCGCATCCCACGGGTACGCTCTGCCCGTCCTTGCCGCAGGTGCCCGGCGTCATCGAGAAGTCGGTGGCGACCGCGTCGATGCGCTTCAGGATCTCGGGCCCGTTGCCGATCAGGTTGGCGTCGCGCAGCGGCTCGGTGATCACCCCGTCCTCGATCAGGTAGGCCATCGTCGTGCCGAAGACGAAGTCCCCGGTGGCGGTGTTCACCTGGCCGCCCCCGAGCTTGGCCACGTAGACGCCCCGCGGCGTCTGGGCCACGATCTCCTCGGCATCGGAGTCGCCCGGCAGCAGGAAGGTGTTGGTCATCCGGACCATCGGCAGGTCCCGGTACGACTGGCGCCGGCCGTTTCCGGACGACACCCGCCCCTCCTTGCGGGCGCGGAGGTAGTCCCACAGGTAGTCGGTGAGCACGCCGTCCTCGATCAGCACGTTGCGTTGGGCCGGCCGGCCTTCGTCGTCGACGCCGAAGGTGCCCCACTCCGTCCCGACCGTGCCGTCGTCGACGAGGGTCACCAACGGGCTGGCCACCAGCTGGCCGACCTTGCCGGTGTAGACGGAGGCGTCCTTGACGATGTGGTCGGCCTCGAGCCCGTGGCCGCACGCCTCGTGGAACAGGATGCCGCCACTCCCACCGGCCAGCACCACCGGCAGCTCGCCGGAGGGGGCCGGCCGGGCCGAGAGCTTGGCCAGGGCCTGGGAGGCCGCCGTGCGGGCCAGCTCCTCCACCGAGACCTCGTCGAACAGCTCGAAGCCGAGCGTCCGGGCGGCCGTCTCGTACCCGGTCTGCATGCCGGTGTCGCCCAGGGCCACGCACGACACCGAGAACCGGGTCCGGGCCTGCTCGTCGCCGGTGAGGAGGCCGTCGGAGTTGGCGATGAGCACGCGGCGCACCGAGGTGCCGAACCCGGCCTGGACCTGGGAGATCCCCGCACCCGAGGCCCGTGCCGCCTCGTCGGCCCGCTCGAGGAGCTCGAGCGCGTCCGCCTTCGATCCGGTGGTCGGTGCCGGCCGGCCGTCCCGGGGCGAGGCGGACGGGCCCGCCTGCGGTCCGACGGCCACGGTGCGCGCCCCCCCACCACCGCCGCGGGCGACGGCGGACGCCGCCTCGGCCGCCCGCAGGAGGCCCTCGAGGCTCAGGTCGGCGGTGTGGGCGAAGCCGGTCGTCTCGCCAGACACCACCCGGATGCCTGCACCCCGTTCGCGACCGGAGGCCAGCTCCTCCACCCGCTTGTCGTCCAGGAGGGCCGACGAGCTCGACCGGTCCTCGGCGAACACCTCGGCGAATTCGCCGCCGTTGCGCAGCGCCTCCGACAGCACCCGCTCCAGCACGGGGGTTTCGATCACGACGGCCTCCTCGTTCGACTGCCCGGCGCCCGGTGGCCGACGTCGGTTTCCGTCGCGTATCGTACCGGGGTGGCTCCCCGCACCGGACTGTCCGCCCGCATCGAACTCGAGGTGACCGAGGCGGACACGGCCGAAGCCTTCGGGTCGGGGTCGGTCCCCGTCCTCGCCACGCCCCGGCTGGTTGCCCTGTGCGAGGAGGCCAGCTGCCTCGCCGTCGACGCCCACCTGCCCGCCAACGGGACGTCCGTGGCCAAGCGCCTCCAATTCGACCACCTGGTCCCCGTCGGGATCGGGGCCACCGTCTGGGCCGAGGCCACGCTCGACCGCATCGAGGGGCGGCGGCTGGTGTTCACGGTGTCGGTGTCCGAGGGCGGTGGCCTGGTGGCCGCGGGCAAGCTGGTGCGGGTCATCGTGGACCGCGACGCCTTCCTCGCCAACGTGCGTTGGGCCCGTCCGGCGTAGCCGTGCCGCCGGACCGGCGCTGGTAGCCTGACCCCAAAGGCACCACCCTGACATGATCCTCGAACACATCGACAGTCCCGCCGACCTCCGCGCGCTGACCCCCGACGAATTGGACGTGCTGTCGCGGGAGATCCGGGAGTTCATCGTCGACGCCGTGACCCGCACCGGTGGCCACCTCGGATCCAACCTGGGCGTGGTGGAGCTGACCCTGGCACTGCACCGGACCTTCGACTCGCCCCGCGACCTGCTCCTGTGGGACACCGGCCACCAGGCGTACGTGCACAAGATCGTCACCGGCCGCCGCGACCAGTTCTCGCACCTGCGTCAGGAGGACGGGCTCTCCGGATACCCCAACCGCACCGAGTCCGAGCACGACTGGATCGAGAACAGCCATGCGTCGACCGTCCTGAGCTACGCCCACGGCATGGCGACCGCCATGGAGCTCCAGGGCAGCGAGCGGCGGGTCGTGGCCGTGGTGGGTGACGGCGCCCTGACCGGCGGGATGGCCTACGAGGCCCTCAACAACCTGGGCCACTCGGGCAAGCGGGTGGTCATCGTCCTCAACGACAACGGCCGCTCGTACGCCCCGACGGTCTCCCAGCTGTCGCTCAGCCTCACCCACCTGCGGCTGAGCCCCGCCTACGTCCAGGCCCGCCAGCGCCTGCGGACCCTGCTGCGCGAGCTGCCGGGCGTGGGCGAGCTCGCGTACTCGGGCATCCACGGCCTCACCAGCGC
Source organism: Acidimicrobiales bacterium (assembly GCA_035534835.1). Taxonomy (GTDB): domain Bacteria; phylum Actinomycetota; class Acidimicrobiia; order Acidimicrobiales; family RAAP-2; genus Bog-756. The sequence goes on along the minus strand of DATLRE010000015.1, from coordinate 21,485 downwards.
CCTGCGCGAGGTGGTCACGCCCCACACCTTCTTCGAGGCGCTGGGCATCCGCTACGTCGGACCGATCGACGGCCACGACGTCCTCGGGCTGGAACAGGCGCTGGCCAACGCCGCCGAGTGGCCGGGCCCGATCGTCGTCCACGTCCTGACCCAGAAGGGACGGGGATACGCCCCGGCGGAGGAGGACGACGTCCAGCGTCTCCACGACGTCAAGGTGAAGGCGGTCGTCCCCGACGGTCCGGCGCTCGACGGACCCGACGCCCCGGTGGCCGTGCCCGAGCCCGGACCGCTGCAGAACGCCTCGCTTTCGGTGGGGGGCACCGACATCGCCCCGGACCTCCCCGTCACCACGTACACCCACGCATTCACCCGCGCACTGCTCCTCCACGGCGAGGCCGACCCCCGGATCGTGGCCATCACCGCCGCGATGCCCGGTCCGACCGGTCTGCTGCCCTTCGAGGCCCGGTTCCCCGACCGGTTCGTCGACGTGGGCATCGCCGAGCAGCACGCGGTGACCGCGGCCGCGGGCATGGCCATGACCGGCCTGCGACCCGTGGTGGCCGTCTACTCGACGTTCTTCAGCCGTGCCTTCGACCAGGCCAACCTCGACGTCGGCCTCCACAAGCTCCCCGTCGTCCTGGTGCTCGACCGGGCCGGCATCACCGGCGACGACGGCCCGAGCCACCACGGGGTCCTCGACATGGCACTGTCCCTGTCGATCCCGGGCATGACCGTCTTCGCCCCGTCGTCGGCGCCCGAGGTCGAGGCCATGCTCGCCACCGCCCTCACCCTCGACGGGCCGTCCGTCATCCGCTTCCCGAAGACACCGGCACCCCCCGTCGCCCCCGGCTCCGAGGGGTCGGGACTCGACGCCCGCCGGGTCCGGGAGGGTGACGGATCGGTCTGCATCCTGGCCGTCGGGAAGATGCTCGGCCCCGCCGAGGCCGCCGCCCGCCGCCTGTCCGACGAGGGGATCGACGTGACCGTCTGGGACCCCCGCGTGGTGTCCCGTCCCGACCCGGCGATGCTGGCCGACGCCGGGCGGCACGCCTTCGTCGTCACCGTCGAGGACGGCGTCCGCCACGGCGGGGCGGGGATGTTCCTGGGCGACGCCCTCCGGGACTCGCTGCCGCTGGGGGCCTGCCCGCCGATCGTCAACCGGGGCGTGCCCCGCACCTTCCTGGCCCAGGGCAAGCCGGACCGGATCCTGGCCCGGCTCGGCCTGGACGAGGACGGTCTGGTCCGTACCGTGCGCGAGGGCTTGGCCGAGCTGCAACACCCGGCCGAGCTGCGCACCCCGGTCCGGCGGACGTGGCCACGGGCCGGCGACGTCGCCGGCGACACGACGGGCTGAGTCGGCGACCACGTCGGGCGGAGTCGGCGACCACGTCGGCGCCGCGGCGGGCATCTCGTCGTACACCACGGAGTCGCAGGTCACGGGCCATGTCGGGCCGGACCGCCGCCTGCCCGAGACCGGCCCGAGGCCGACCCGGTGCCCAACAGCTGCCCGCTCGTCGCCCGCTCGTCGCCCGAACAGAAACCTGTTCTACTATCTCCCCGATGACTACCTTCAACCTGGCAGACATGTTCGAGGCCGCTGTCGACGCCTACGGGGACCGGGAGTACCTGGTGGCCGCCGACGAGCGCCGCACCTACGCCGAGATGGAGGCGCGGGCCAATCGCCTGGCCCACTTCCTCGCTGCACACGGCGTCGGACCTGGCGACCACGTGGGGATCTACGCCCTCAACAGCGTGGAATGGGTGGAGACCGCTTGGGCCGTGTTCAAGCTCCGGGCGGTCTGGATCAACATCAACTACCGCTACGTGAAAGAAGAGCTCCGCTACCTCTTCACCAACGCCGATCTCGTGGCCCTCGTCCACCAGGCCGAGTTCGCGCCCCAGGTGGCCGACCTGCTCCCCGAGCTCCCCGACCTGAAGCTGGTCATCGGCATCGACGACGGCTCCGGCGTGCCGCTGGGCGAGGGCACGATCCCCTACGAGGAGGCACTCGCCGAGGGCTCGCCCGAGCGCGACTTCGGTCCCCGCTCCGGTGACGACTACTACGTCCTCTACACCGGCGGCACCACCGGGATGCCCAAGGGTGTGGTGTGGCGACACGAGGACGTGTTCTACGCCCTCGGCGGTGGCGTCGACCCGTCCACCAACACCCGGGTGCAGTCCCCGACGGAGATGGTCGAGAAGGGCCGGGGCGGCCAGCTGACGCTGCTCCCCATCGCCCCCCTCATGCACGGCGCCACCCAGTGGTGCATCATGGGCCAGAGCTTCGTGGGCAACCGGACGATCCTGGTACCGAAGTTCGACCCGCACGGTGTGTGGCGCCTGATCGAGTCCGAAAAGGCCAACTCGCTGATGATCACCGGCGACGCCATGGGCAAGCCACTCATCGAGGCGCTCGACGAGCCCGGTGCCTCCTACGACCTGTCCTCGCTGCTGGCCGTGACGTCTTCGGCCGCCCTGTTCAGCGCCCCGGTCAAGGACGAGTTCTTCCGCCACCTCCCGAACATCGTGATCGTCGACGCGATCGGCTCGTCCGAGTCCGGCAACAACGGGATGGCGACCATGACCAAGGGCGGCACGGCCATGAAGAGCGGACCCACGGTGAGCGTCCTGGGTGACACCGTCGTCTTCGACGAGGACCTCAAGCCGGTGGTACCGGGATCGGGGACCATCGGGAAGATCGCGCGGTCCGGGGACATCCCCGTCGGCTACTACAACGACCCGGTCAAGACCGCCGAGGTCTTCATCCACGTAGACGGCGTCCGCTTCGTGATGCCGGGAGACTTCGCCACGATCGAGGAGGACGGGACCATCACCCTGCTCGGGCGCGGCTCGGTCTCGATCAACTCGGGCGGGGAGAAGATCTTCCCCGAGGAGGTCGAGTCGGCGGTCCGGTCCCACCCCGACGTGCTCGACGCCATCGTGGTCGGCGCCCCGGACGAGCGGTGGGGCCAGCGGGTCGCCGCCATCATCCAGCCCCGGGGCGAGCGGGTGCCGACGCTCGACGAGATCCAGGCGCACTGCCGCGACCACATCGCCGGCTACAAGGTCCCCCGCCAGCTCCACGTGGTCGACACGATCGAGCGGTCGCCCAGCGGCAAGCCCGACTACCGGTGGGCGGCCGGGATCGCCGCCGAGGTCCCCGAGGAGTCCGACAGCGGGGGCGACCGGACGGCGTCGGGTTCGTGAGGCGCCGCCATGCCGGTTGACCTCGCCGCGCTGGCCACACCCGGCGGCTGCGCCGTGCTGACCATGGAGATCCAGCGTGGGGTGGTCGGCGACCTGAGCTCGTTCCCGCAGCTGGCCGACGCCGCCGCCCGGGTGGGCGTCGTTCCCAACACGGCCCGCCTGCTGGGCGCCGCCCGCCGGCTCGGCGTGCCCGTGGTCCACTGCACGGCGGAGTTCCGGGCCGACCGGAAGGGCTCCACCGTGAACTGCCAGCTGATCGCCGCCATGGTGCGCAACCCGGACCACCTCCTGGCCGGCACCCCGCCCGCCGAGCTGATCCACGAGCTCGGCCCCGAGCCGACCGACCTGGTCTGCGCCCGCCTCCACGGGGTGTCCCCCTTCTCGGGTACCTCCCTCGACATCTGGCTGCGCAGCATGGGCGTGGAGACGGTGGTCGCCACCGGCGTCTCCGTCAATCTGGGCGTACTGGGCCTCGCCATCGAGGCGTGCAACCTGGGGTACCAGGTCGTCGTCCCCCGCGACGCCGTCGCCGGGCTCCCGGACGCCTACGCCGACGCCGTGCTCGACAACACGTTCCCGCTCATCGCCACGCTGACGACGACCGAGGACCTACTGGTGGCCTGGGGTTCGGCACCGGTCGGCGACGACTGAGGATTCGCACCGTCCGGGCCGCCGGCCCGGAGTGGCGGCGTGCCGGAGTGCCGGTTGACCGGAGCGTCGGAGCGCCGGTCGGAATGCCGGTCGGCCCGCCGCCTAGAACTTGCGGGTGCCGTCCAGCTGGATGAGGGCGTTGGTCGGCAGGGCCGGCACCGACACGTCCGGTACGGGGAACGCGAACGTCGGGTACTTCGGCTGGGCGGTGGCGCGGTAGCGGGTGGTCGAGTGGACCGGGTCCTTGTCGAACTGGGGGATGACCTTGGTGCCGAAGACCTCGAGCATCTCGAGGACCTCCTCCTGCTCGACGGAGTCCGACGGGATGCCGAAGACCAGCTGGTCGGCGCCGACGTCCTGGTACCGGGCGAGCTGCTCGGCGACCTCGTCGGGCTCGCCACAGAGCAGCCATCCGCCTTCGATGAGCCGGTCGAGGTTCTCCTCGTCGCCGACACCGGTGATCGTCTCGGGCCAGGTCGGGGCATAGTCGGGCTTGGGCATGGTGTCGTGGTAGAGGCACACCATCGAATACAGGTAGCCGCGGCACTGGCGCAGCGCGATCTCGCGGGCCCGCTTGCGGTCCGAGGTGCAGATCACCGCGTTGGTGATCATGACGTTGTCGTTCTTGAACTGTCCGATGGGGTCGGTGCACTTGGCGACGCCCTCCTTGTAGGCGTCGATCCGGCCCTTGAGGGAGTGCACCGGCTCGAAGTTGAAGGCGATGGCACCGATGCCCATCTCTCCGGCAGTGGTGAAGGTGCCCGGATTGCCGCATGCCACCCAGATCGGCGGGTGGCCCTTGCCGTAGGGCTTGGGGAGGATGTTGTGCGGCGTGGGCACCGTGAAGTGCTCGCCCTCGAACATGTAGTCGCGCTGCTCCCACATGCGCGGGACCTCGCGGACGACCTCGTTCCACTCGGGCTTCGTCGAGTCCTTGTCGAGGATGTTGAAGCTCGCCATCTCGTGGCTGCCCGCGCCGCGTCCGGTCCCCCACTCGAACCGGTTGTTCGTGAGGTGGTCCATCATCGCGGCGCGCTCGGCGTAGCGGACGGGGTGCTCCTTGCGGGGCGACAGGCTGTTGATGGCCGTACCGATGTGGATCCGCTCGGTCCGGGCGGCCACATAGCCCATGACCGGCTCGGGCGCCGACATGTGCGAGTACTCGGTGAGGCCGTGGTGCTCGCCGAACCATGCGTACTTCCAGTTGTAGAGGTCGGCCGTGATGGCGATCTCGAGCTCCCGCTCGAGCATGAGATGCTCGGCGTCGGTGTCACGGGAGGCCGGTCCCGGGAGATAGCCGTTGATGAAGACTCCGAACTCCATTGCTGGGGCTCCTCTCACTACGCGAACTGGTGCCCCGCACGGTAACAGGGGGCCTACCGAATTGCAACGTGTTCCAGATTTGTGCCTGGGTCCGCCACCGGCAACGATGGCGTCCGACTCCGGCGCACCGATGACAGCCGGTCGACCACCCAGGGGGAAACGTTGGACACGATCGATCAGCTGATCCGCGACCGCGAGGGCGACGGCCGGGTCGGTCTGGCCTTCGCCGACCGCACCTGGACCCACGCCGAGGTCGTGCAGGCCCAGGCCGACCGGGCCGCCCTGCTCCTCTCGCTCCGACGCCCGGGTCCGTTCCACGTGTCCCTGCTGATGGACAACGTGCCGGAGTTCGTGTTCTGGATGGGCGGCGCCGCACTGGCCGGGGCCGTCGTCGTCGGCGGCAATCCCACCCACCGGGGCGACGAACTCGCCCGCGACCTCTCCCATACGGAGTGCCAGCTCCTGGTCACCAATCCCACCTACCGCGTGCTCGTCGACGGCCACGACCTCGGCCCGGCGCTCCCCCCCGACCGGATCCTGGTGATCGACGACGCCGCGGGCGACACCGATCCGGCCACCGCGTACGGCGGGCTGCTGGCCGAGGTGGCGGGCAGCCCGTTGCCCGACCGGGAGGCGATCGGCGTCACCGAGGACAGCCTGGGCTATCTCCTGTTCACCTCGGGGACGTCCGGTGCACCCAAGGCCTGTCTGTGCAGCCAGGGGCGCCTGGCCCGCATCGGGTCGATCGTGGCCCAGATGTTCGAGCTCACGGCGGACGACACCTGCTACCTCGCCATGCCCCTCTTCCATTCGAACGCGCTCATGGCGGGATGGGCGCCGGCGCTCGCCGCCGGGGCCACGGCCGCCCTGCGCGAGCGGTTCAGCGCCTCGCAGTTCCTCGTCGACGTCCGGCGCTACGGGGTCACGTACTTCAATTACGTCGGCAAGCCGCTCTCCTACGTACTGGCCACGCCCGAGCACCCCGACGACGCCGACAACACCCTGCGGCGCTGCTTCGGCAACGAGGCGGCCGAGGCCGACGTGGCCCGGTTCGCCGAGCGGTTCGGCTGCACCGTGCAGGACGCCTACGGCTCGACCGAAGGGGGTGCGGCCGTCCAGCGCACGCCGGACACCCCGCGGGGGGCGCTCGGCCGTGCGCTCCCCGGTACCAAGGTGGTCGATCCCGAAACCGGGGAGGAGTGCCCGCGGGCCGAGTTCGACGCCCAGGGTCGACTCCTGAACGCCGAGGAGGCCATCGGCGAGCTGGTCAGCGAGACCGGCGGCACCGGTTTCGAAGGTTACTGGCACAACGCCGACGCCGAGAAGGCCCGACTCAAGAACGGCTGGTACTGGACGGGCGACCTCGCCTACCGGGACCACGACGACTTCTTCTACTTCGGCGGCCGCGACTACGACTGGCTCCGGGTCGACGGGGAGAACTTCGCCTCGGCACCCGTCGAGGGCATCCTCCAGCGGCACCCGGACGTGCTCCTCGCCTCGGTGTACGCCGTTCCCGACACCGTCGTCGGCGACCAGGTGATGGCCACGCTCCTGCTCCACGAGGGCCGCGCCTTCGATCCGGTGGGGTTCGCCGACTTCCTGGCCGGCGAGGAGGACCTCGGGACCAAGTGGGCACCCCGGTACGTGCGGGTGACCGGCGCACTGCCCGTGACCGCTACCACCAAGGTGCTGAAGCGGGTCCTGCGCAACGAGGGTTGGCACTGCGACGATCCCGTGTGGTGGCGCCCGGAGAAGGACGGACCCTACCGACGGCTCGAACCGTCCGACGTCGAGGGGCTGGACCGGATCATCGCCGAACGCTGACCCCGGGGGCTCGGCGGAACCGACGCACGGCCCGACGGGACACCCGGTGCCGCCTCAGTCCCGGGCGGCCTCCACCTGCGGCTGGACGTCCCTCCTGGCCACCGAGAGGTACGCGACCAGTACGGTGACGGCGATCGTGAGGAGGACCGCGGTCCGGGCCTCGCCGAAGCCGATGCCGCTGACCGAGGGCGACTTGCACAGGAAGTCGGCGAACGACGCGCCGAGCGGACGGGTCAGGACGTACGCCCACCAGAAGGCGGCCACCTCGCCGAGGCCGTATCGGCTCCGGGCCAACCAGGGCATCAGGATCAGGACCGTGAAGACGATGCCGGAGGACAGGTAGCCGAGTCCGAGGGCGGTGGCCGTGAAGTCGCCCACCGCGGTGCCCAGGGCGAACGTGGCGAACACCGTGGACCAGTAGAAGAGCTCCCGACGCCGAGTGGTGATGCTGTGGATCGACAGGGTGCCCTCGGTCCGGAACCAGACCACCAGTACCCCGGCCAACACGATGCCCCAGAACAGTGAGGTGCCGGCGTAGGGGATGCCCACGGTCTTGTGCATCACGTCGGCCACGCCGCAGCCGAAGATGGCGATGGCGTAGGCCAGGAACCAGTAGGCAGCGGCCGTGTAGCGGCGGGTCCGGAACTGCCAGGCCAGGCCGACGAGGAACAGTCCCAGCTCGACCGCGCCACCCACCACCTTGCTGCCGAGCGCCAGGTAGTCCGAGACCGCCTCGCCGCCCGCCGTGGTGAGGATCTTGACCACCCAGAACACGGCCGTCACCTCGGGCACCTTGGCCGCCAGCGGCTCGCGGAAGGCGCGTCGGGTTGTCGGGGCCATGCCGGTGCTCCCTGTCGGCTCGGGTCAGGTCGAACGGGTCGGGTCGGGTCGTGGAACGGAGGTCACGCTACCCGCCGACGGCGTGTGTCCGGACCCACCCGAGCGGCCCGGGGTAACCGGCCCCCGGCGCCGCACCAGATCTGGCGGCGCCGTTCAGTAGTTGCTGGTCAGCGTCGTCATCAGCCGGTTGTAGGTGGTGTCGAGGGCATGGGAGGCGACGCCGAAGGCCGGCCCGGTCGAGATCGTCATGTAGGTCTGCGCGTCGGGGGCCGCGACGAGGCTCTGCAGGAGCGCGTCGAGTTGACGCGCCGCCGCCACCGCCGCGTCCGCCTCGCTCTGGGCGCCCGCCGGATAGTTGATCCCCGCGAGGGTCGACTGGTACTCCTGGATCGCCGTGGCGAACGTGCCGTCGGCCGCCTGGAGGCACTGGAGCTCACCGGCCGTGGCCGCGGGCGTGGCGACCGCCTGGCACGCCCTCGTGGCCGTCACGAACGTCGACGTCGGCGTCCGCAGCGCGTTGTACGCGGCCTGGGTCTCGGAGGAGGCGATCGACGAGTCGATCGAGTTGGAGATCGACGAGGTGACCGTCACACCCGAGCCGATCACCGCCACGTAGCCGATGAATCCGACCGCGCCGAGCACGAGGAGCACGATGGTCAGTGTCCGCGCCGCCTTCGTCAGGAACAGCGGCCAGATCCGACCCGGTCCGGCGTCGGGGCCAGGCGGTGGCAGTGGCGTCGCGGGCGGGGCTCCAGGTGTCGGTGTCGGCGGGGGTGGCGGGGGCGGCGGCGCAGCCATCGGTATCGGCTGTGGGGCTGCCGGCATCGGCGGTGGGGGCGGTGGGGGCGGAGCCGGGGCGCCGTCGGGCACCGGCATCGGGCTGGCGGGGCCGGGGGCCGGAACCGGGGCCGGGTCCGGGGCCGGCGCGGACGGTTCGCCGATCGGCGCCATCGGTCGGGGCGCCCCGAGAGGTCCGAGCGGCGGCAGCGGTGGCGGCGGGGGCGGCGGGGGTGGCACCGGGGCCGCGGTCCACCCAGGTGCCGCGCCCCACGCAGGGGTGGGGGCCGGCCCCCACGCACCCGGCGGCGGGGGCGGCGGGGGCTGCGGGGGCGGCGGAGGCGGCGGGGGCGGCGGGGGCGGCGAATAGGGGGTGCCCGACACCGCCACGTCGACCGGGCTGCCGTCGGGCCCGGTGTCGCCCAACGCCCCGCCCGGGTAGACGGACGTGACCATCGAGAAGTAGCCGGTCAACCGGGTCTGGTAGCGGACGACGGCGGCGGACGCTCCGAAGATGCTGTCCGGCATCCGACCCTTCACCAGGGTGATGATCCAGAAGAAGAACGAGAGCAGCTGCCAGCCGAAACCCAGCGCGATCGCCACGACGTACGCCGGGATGACGAGGACCATGCGGAAGAACACCGCGGCACGGTTGAGGCGACCGGTCGTCACGGTGACGTCGACCGGGTAGGTCGGGTCCGGATCGAGGCTGAAGGGCGGGTACTCGTCGGTCATCAGGTACAGGTAGGCCTCGACCCGCGCGTACCAGCGGAGGTAGCCGGTAAGGAACCGGGCGAACGACGGCGGGAGGCGTCCGGTGAACAGTGCCGCGAACCACCCGAGGAACATCACCGCCGCCGCGCCGTAGCCGATGGCGGCGACGACGATCAGCTGCGGAAAGGCCAGGATGAACCGGAACGCCACCGTGGCCCGCCGCTGGGGACGGGTCGTACCGAAGCGGACCTCGACGGGGGTCGAGACCTCCGCCGTCCGGCCCGGCTGCACCATGGACATCGCGCGCCGCCTTCCCGTCGCCGCGTGCACCTGCGTGCACCTGCGTGCACCTGCGTGCACCTGCGTGCACCTGGCGGCACAGTACCAACGGTGCCGTTCCCGACCGGGGACCCGCGGTCCCGTGACCCGCCACGCGACGGGCCGCCCTGTGGGGACCCGCCCTGCGGGGACCCGCCGTCGGGGACGGGACCCTCAGTCGCTCACCGGTCGACCCCGAGGATGAGCCCGCTGGTCGGGACCCCGGTGCCCGAGGTGACCAGGACGTGCTCGACGCCGTCCACCTGGTTGTACGAGTCGCCCCGGACCTGCCGCACGCCCTCGGCGATCCCGTTCATCCCGTGGAGGTAGGCCTCCCCCAGCTGCCCACCGTGCGTGTTGACCGGCAGGCCGCCGCCGATCTCGATGTTGCCGTCGCGCACGAAGTCCTTGGCCTCTCCCTTCGCACAGAACCCGAGCTCCTCGAGCTGGTAGAGCACGTAGGGGGTGAAGTGGTCGTAGATGACCGCGGTCTGGATGTCGGCCGGCGACAGTCCCGACGTCGCCCACAGCTGGCGGGCGACGGCCGTCATCTCGCCCAGCTCGGTCAGGTTGTCGTAGTAGTACGAGGTCATCATCTCCTGGCCCGGACCCGCCCCCTGGGCGGCCGCCCGGATCACGGCGGGCGTGCTCGGCAGGTCGCGGGCCCGCTCGAGCGAGGTGACGACGAGGGCCTGACCGCCGTCGGTCTCCTGGCAGCAGTCGAGCAGGTGGAGCGGCTCGACGATCCACCGGGAGGCCTGGTGGTCCTCGAGGGTGATCGGCTGCTCGTAGAACCACGCCTTGGGATTGGTGGCCGCGTGCCTCCGGTCGGCCACCGCGACCCGGCCGAGATCCTCGGAGGTCGCGCCGGTCACGTGCAGGTAGCGCTGGGCCGCCATGGCCACCCACTGGGCCGGGGTCAACAGGCCCTGGGGCGCGTACCAGGCGAAGTGCGCGGTCTCGGCGTTCGGGATGGGCATGCGCCCCTGCACCCCGGCTCCGAACCGGTTGCCGGAGCGCTCGTTGAAGGCTCGGTAGCAGACGACCACGTCGGCCACCCCGGCCTCGATGGCCATCGCCGCCTGCTGGATCGTGCCGCATCCCGCGCCGCCGCCGTAGTGGATGCGGCTGAAGAACGACAGCTCCCCCATCCCGAGGCTGCGGGCGATGTCGATCTCGGGATTGGTGTCCGAACTGAAGGTCACCAGGCCGTCCACCTCGGACGGCTCGATCCCGGCGTCGCGCAGGGCGAGGTCCACCGCTTCGACGGCGAGGCGCAGCTCGCTGCGGCCCGACGCCTTGGAGAACTCGGTGGCACCGATGCCGGCGATCGCCGTGGTGCCCACGAAGGCGTGCTCGGTTCCGCTCACCGGGCACCTCCCGCGGGCAGGAGCAGCCGGACGGTGCCCGTCACATGGTCGCCCAGGCCGTTGGCGCCCCGGAGGGAGACCTCGACGGCGCCCTTCCCGTCGGCACCGGCACCGTCGTCCTTGGCCGTCACCGTGCCGGTGAGCGTCATGGTGTCGTCGGGGTAGTTGGGCGCACCGAGCCGGATGTTGACGTCGGTCAGGACGGCACCCGGGCCGGCCCAGTCGGTCACGTAGCGGCCGACCAGACCATTGGTGGAGAGGATGTTCATGAAGATGTCCTTCGAGCCGCGCTCCACGGCGAGCACGGGGTCGTGGTGCACGTCCTGGTAGTCCCGGGACGCCAGGGCGGACGAGATGATGAGCGTCCGGGTGAGAGGGATCCCCAGCGCGGGGAGCTCCTCCCCCACGGTCACCTCGTCGAGGGTGCGGGTGGTGGGCCGGAAGGTCCGGGCGATGATGGCGTCGCTCATGCCGGCACCGCCCGGGCGTTCGCGTCGGCGCCGTTGCCGGTGCGGCCTCCCTCGCCATCGCCTGCGCCGGCGCGGGTGCCTGCACCGCTGCCTGCGCCGGTGTCTGCACCGGTGCCTGCGCCGGTGTCGGGGAGGTCGGCAGCCACCTGGCGGCCCAGGCGGGCCAGCTGCGCGCTCGGCGAGCCGAGCAGCAGCTCGATCTGTTTGCCCCACAGGAAGTAACGGTGTATCGGGTACGAGACGTCGGCGCCCATACCCCCGTGGAGGTGCTGGGTGGCGAACACCGCCCGCTGGCCCGACTCCGAGGCGAACCAGGCGGCCACGTTGGTCGCCCGGGCTGCGTCGAGGCCGTTGTCGAGACGCCACGCCGCCTGCCACGTGGTCACCCGGATGGCCTCGGTGTCGATGGCGGCGTCGGCCACACGCATCTTCGTGGCCTGGAAGGTGGCCAGCGGCACGCCGAACTGCTCGCGGGTGTTCAGGTAGTCGGCGGTCTGCCGGACGGCCGACTCGGTGACCCCGACCTGCAGGGCGCAGAGCCCGGTCCACGCCCGCTCGAGCATCCATCGCAGCACCTCGTCGCCCCGGGCGGCGTCACCGCCGGCCAGCACGTCGTCGGGGCCGACGGCGACCGAGTCGAGGTGGAGGTGGGGATGGACCTCGCGGTTGGTGGTGACCGCCCGCTCGACGGTCACGCCGGGAGCGCGCGGGTCGACGACCGCGACGACGGTGCCGTCGGTCGTGGCCACCGGCACCAGCACCCGGTCGGCCACGTGCGCGAAGGGGACGGCGTGGGCCGTCCCGGTCACGGTCAGACCGCCGTCGCCGGCGACGACGGCGCTCACGGGCGGGCGCCCCGGGCCTCCGACGGCGATGTCGTCGGCCACGTCCGCCAGCGCGGCGGACAGGATCGTCGAGCCGGCAGTGACACCGGGCAGCAGCGCGGTCCGCAGCGCGTCGGACCCGAACTCGGCGACGGGAAGCGCACCCAGCACCAGGGTGGCCCACAGCGGCACCGGCGCTACGACCCGGCCCTGGGCCTCGAGCAGCAGGCAGAGCTCCACCATCCCGTAACCCGCTCCGCCGTCGGCGACGGGGACGGCCAGGCCCAGCAGGTCGGCCTTGGCCAGCTCGGCCCACAGGGCCCGGTCCATCCGGTCCTCGGTGGCCTCGACCTCCTGGACCCGGTCGGGGTCGACCAGCCCGGACAGGATGCCCTCGGCCGCCTCACGGACCGCGGTCTGCTCGTCGTTGAAGGTGAAGTCCATCAGTTCGTCCTCGTCTCGTCTGCGGCGGCGGTGGCTCCGGCGGTGGCTCCGGCGGTGGCGGTGCCGGGGGTGGCGGGGTGGAACACGGGGAGGGACAGCTCGTCGTCGAAGTCCTCGAAGCCCGCCTCGACGGCCATCCCGATGGCGGCGGTCTCGGGGGTGATGCCCGACACGTTGGCGACGAGGCGGGTCCCCTCCTCCAGCTCGACCAGGGCGACGACCAGCGGGTAGTCGAAGGCCGGGACCTGCGGGTAGTGGTTGACCACGAAGCTGAAGATGGTCCCCCTCCCCGAGGCCTCGAGCGGCTCCCACTCGAAGCTGCGGCAGCGCGCGCACGACGGGCGGGGCGGGTGGCGCAGCGCGCCGCAGGCCGAGCACTTCTGGATGAGCAGCTTGTGCTGCTTCGCCCCCTCGAAGAAGAACGAGTTGTCCTGGGTGAGCGCCGGACGGGGTCGCAGCGGGCGCGGTGCCGGAGCCTCCGCGCCGGCGGGCGCGGCCCCGGTCGCCCCCTTGGCCGCGGTGCCGGTGCCCGGCTTGAAGCGGAGGATCCGGAACAGCATCGTGGCGACCAGCGCACCGTCCTGGTCCCGGTACTCCGTCCGGTTGGTGACGAAGTGGCCGATGCCCAGCCCGGTCTGCTTCTCCCCCGAGATCGAGTCGATCACCGACGTCATCTCGAGCCGGTCCCCGGGCACCAGCGGACGCTCGTAGTGCTGGTCGCAATTGGTGGCCACGACCGAGGTGAACCCGGCCCCGTTGAGGAGGGCCGTGACCTGGTCGTTGGGCGTGCCCGCCGACTCCCGGCCGGCGTCGCGGGCGGCGTCTTCGTCGAGGGAGGCCCGCAGCCCCCGCATGACCCAGGCCTGCAGCATGGTCGGCGGCGCGATCACGCCGGGGAACCCGGCGGCCCGGGCTGCGTCGGGGTCGACGTAGACCGGGTTGAAGTCTCCCATCGCCTCCACCCAGTGCTCGATCATCGGCTCGTTGACGGGTTGGGACCCACGGGTGGCCGGCCCGGAGACCTGGCCCACGAGGGCCTGCAGCTTGTCGTCCAGCGACGGCGACCCGCTCATCGGGCACCCCGCTTCATGCCGAGGCCCGCGGTGGCCAGGATCTCCCGTTGGATCTCGTTGACGCCGCCGCCGAACGTGTTGATCTGCGCCTGGCGGCCGGCACGCTCGAGCTCGCCTTGGAGCGCGGCCCCCGGCGAGCCCGGGCTGAGGTAGCCGGCCGACCCCACGATCCCGAGGAGCTTGTGGTAGATGTCGACCGTCGACTCGGTGCCGAACACCTTGACCGACGACGAGTCGGCCGCACCCAGGGTGCCCGAGGCAACGGCCGCGGTCATCCGCCACGTCAGCAGCTTCTGGGCCTCGAGGAGCGCGTAGGTGTAGGCCAGGTCCGCCTGGATCCAGCCCACGTCGGCCAGCCCCCGCTCCTCCACCCACGCCGCCGTCTCGTCCCACAGCCGGAAGGCGAGGGCGCTCACGGCGGCCAGGCCCACCCGCTCGTGGTTCAGCTGCCCGGTGATGAGCCGCCACCCACCGTGGAGCTCGCCGATCAGCGCGTCCTTCGGCACCCGCACGTCGTCGTAGTACGAGGCCGTGGTGGACACGCCGCCGACCGTGACGATCGGGGTGCACGAGAATCCCGGCGTGGCGGTGGGCACCAGGAGGATGGAGATGCCCTTGTGCTTCGGGGCGTCGGGGTCGGTACGGCAGGCGAGCCAGATGTAGTCGGCCTGGTCGGCGCCGCTCGTGAAGATCTTGTTGCCGTTGACGACCCACTCGTCGCCGTCGAGCTCGGCCCGGGTCCGCAGCGAGGCCAGGTCGGTGCCGGACCCGGGCTCGGTGTAGCCGATGGCGCAGTTGATCTCGCCGGCGAGGATCCCCGAGAGGAAGAACTTCTTCTGTTCCTCGGTGCCGTGGTTGATGATCATCGGGCCGACGGTGGACAGCGTCACGAAGGGGAACGGCGCCCGGGCCCGCTGGACCTCGGTGAAGAAGATGAACTGGTCGGTGGCGGGCCGACCCTGACCGCCATACTCGACGGGCCAGCCGATGCCCAGCCAACCGTCCGTGCCCATCCGGCGGACGACCCTGCGGAACGTCTCGCCCCCTTCGGGTTCGAAGTCGAGGGCATGGCGGACCTCGGGGGTGAGGAGCTCGGCGAAGTAGGCCCGGAGCTCGGCCCGGAGGGCCAGCTGTCCCGGCGTCTCTTCGAGGTGCATGGCGTGGGTTCCCTCCACTCGGCACCCGCTGCGCCCGCAGCCGGACGGCGCGTGCTCGGGTGTTCGGTCGACGTCTGGTCGGTGACGCCGCCCGCCCGGTTCCGTCGGGGTGCCGGTGCGGGAGGGCCTGCCACGGTCACGTCCCCGTCCCGTGCCCCCTCGCAACCGGCTCGTCCGGGCCGTCGTTCGGCGTACCACCGGGCTCCGTACCGCTGGAGGCCCGGGTGCAGCTGTCCTATGCTAACTGATACACGTTCTAGAAACGTCACTGCCGTCCCGGCAGGCCGCCCGCGCCCCCGGGACCGGCACCGGCACGGGCGGACGGGCGTTCCACCCAGGGGGGAACCACATGGATCTGGCCGACATCGACCTCTGCGACCCGGGGAACTTCGTCGCCGGCGTCCCCCACGACTGGTTCGCCCAACTGCGGCGCGAGTCCCCCGTGTTCTGGCACCCGGACCCCGAGGGCAAGGCCGACGGGTTCTGGGCCGTCACCCGCTTCGACGACTGCGTCGGGGTGAACCGCGACTACGAGCACTTCTCCTCGGCCCGCCAGGCCACCCTGTTCCACGACTTCGACGACGAGGTCCTCGAGCAGCAGCGGATGATGATGCTCAACATGGACCCGCCGCTGCACACCCGCTACCGGCGCCTGGTCAACAAGGGGTTCACGCCGCGGATGATCCGCGACCTCGAGGAGAAGGTCGTGGCGTCGACCGACAGCATCCTCGACGCCGTGTGCGAGCAGGGCACGGCCGACTTCGTCGAGCAGATCTCGGCCGAGCTCCCCCTCCAGGTGATCGCCGAACTGATGGGCGTCCCGCAGGAGGACCGCCACCTGGTCTTCGACTGGTCCAACCGCATGGTGGGCGCGGACGACCCCGAGTACCAGATCACCGCCGAGGCCAGCGGACAGGCGGCGATGGAGCTGTACGCCTACGCCGACCAGCTGTGCGAGCAGAAGCGGCTCGACCCCCACACCGACCTGTTCAGCGTGCTGACCCAGGCCGAGATCGAGGGTGACCGCCTGAGCGAGCTCGAACTGGACCTCTTCTTTCTGTTGCTGTCGGTGGCCGGAAACGAGACGACCCGGAACCTCATCTCGGGCGCCATGGTGGCCTTCTTCGACCACCCCGACCAGTGGGAGCGGCTGCGGGCCGATCGGTCGCTGCTCCCCTCGGCCATCGAGGAGATGCTGCGGTTCGTCTCTCCGGTGATGCACTTCCGCCGCCAGGCCACGACCGACGTGGTGATCGGGGACCAGCGGGTGTCCGAGGGGGACAAGGTCGTGTTCTGGCACATCTCGGCCAACCGGGACGAGACGGTCTTCGCCGATCCCGACCGGTTCGACATCGGGCGCGCGCCCAACAACCACATGGCCTTCGGCGGTGGTGGTCCCCACTTCTGCCTGGGGGCCAACCTGGCCCGCATGGAGATCCGGGTGATGTTCGACCGACTGCTCGACCGCACGCCCGACATCCACCTCGACGGCGACGTCCAGCGCCTGCGCTCCAACTTCATCAACGGCGTCAAGCACATCCCGGTGGCGTTCGCCCCGTCCGCCAAGGTCGGCTGAGCGCACCCCTCCCTGTTCCGAAGCCGACGCCGACCGGGTCCTCACCCTGCGGCGCGGCGGATCCCCTCCCACCACTCCTGAAAGCCGAGGCCCATGCGTTTCCACCAAGCAGTCCAGTTCCTCCCCCTCGAGGACGTACGTGCACTGACGCTCGCCGCCGACCGGCTGGGCTACGACGGCGTCTACCTGTCCGACCACCTGTTCAATCCCCGCGAGCTCGAGTCCAAGTACACGTACTCGAAGGCGCCGGACGGTTCACCCTTCTGGGAGAAGGAGACCGAGTGGCCCGACCCGATGTGCCTGATCTCGTCGCTCGCCGCCGTCACCACGGACGTGACCTTCACCACCGGGATCTACATCGCTCCGGTGCGTGACCTCATCACCGTGGCCAAGTCGGTGGGCACGGCCGCCGTCCTGTCCGACAACCGGGTCCGTCTCGGCGTGGGTGTCGGCTGGTGCAAGGAGGAATACGTCCAGACGGGGCAGGAGTTCCACAACCGGGGCCGACGCCTCGACGACATGATCCCCGCCCTGCGGGCCCTCTGGCAGGGTGGGTGGGTCGAGTACCACGGGACCCACTACGACGTCCCCGAGTGCCAGATGAACCCGGCGCCCACCGAGCAGGTCCCGATCCTCGGAGGGGGCGACTCGGAGCCGGCCCTGCGGCGGGCCGCCTCGCTGTGCGACGGATGGATCAACACCGGGGCCGCGTTCCCCGACGAGGCCTTCGCCCAGGTCGCCACGGTCCGGGAGGCACTGCACCGGGCCGGCCGGTCCACGGACGACTTCGCCATGTACCTGGCCGTCAAGGCCTTCCCCGATCTCGACCTGTACAAGCGTCTCGAGGACGCCGGTGTCACCGACCTCCTGTGCGCACCGTGGATGCTGGCCGAGGCCGAGGACGGCGACACCCCCGAGACCCTCCGGGCCAAGCGCCTCGACCAGTGCGAGCGCTACGCCGAGGAGTACATCCCGCCGCTGCGGTAGGCCGGGACGGGACGGGACCGGGACGGGACCGGGACGGGACCGGGACGGGGCCGGGACGGGACCGGGACGGGGCCGCTCCGGGGCGTCCGGCGCCCCGATCCGGCCTCGTTGCCCGAGAATCACGATTGGTAGGGTTGCCGCATCACGTCTCCGGGGAGGAACCAATGAAGGATCTCAAGATCGGGCTGCAGCTGGGTTACTGGGGCTCCGGTCCACCTCCCAACGCCGTAGAGCTGGTGGCCGAGGCCGAGCGTCTGGGCTACGACTCGATCTGGACGGCCGAGGCCTACGGGTCCGACGCCCTCACCCCGCTGGCGTGGTGGGGGTCACGGACCGAACGGGTCCGTCTCGGCACCGCGCTGTGCCAGCTGTCGGCCCGCACCCCCACGGCCATGGGCATGGCCGCACTCACCCTGGACCACCTGTCCGGTGGCCGGTTCGTGCTCGGGCTCGGCGTGTCCGGACCCCAGGTCGTCGAGGGCTGGTACGGGCAGAGCTTCGAGAAGCCGCTGGCCCGCACCCGCGAGTACATCGACATCGTGCGCCAGGTGATCGCCCGCGAGGGCGTCGTCTCGAGCGAGGGCCCGCACTACCCCCTCCCCTACCCGGGCGGCACCGGCCTCGGCAAGCCGCTGAAGCCCATCACCCACCCGCTGCGCAACGAGGTCCCGATCG
Source organism: Acidimicrobiales bacterium (assembly GCA_035534835.1). Lineage (GTDB taxonomy): Bacteria > Actinomycetota > Acidimicrobiia > Acidimicrobiales > RAAP-2 > Bog-756. The sequence continues at coordinate 3,255 of DATLRE010000015.1, read as the reverse complement.
TCATGGGCGCCGAGGGTCCGAAGAACATCGCGCTGGCGGCCGAGATCGCCGAGGGTTGGTTCCCCATCTTCTTCTCGCCCGGCGCCGTCGACGCCTACCAGCCCTACCTCGCGGAGGGGTTCGCCCGACCGGGGGCCCGGCACACCGCCGAGGACTTCGAGGTCATCGCCTTTGCCGCCACGATCCTGCACGACGACATCGAGCAGGCGGCCGACTTCATGCGGCCCTCGCTCGCCCTCTACATCGGGGGCATGGGTGCCAAATCGATGAACTTCCACTTCGACGTGTTCTCGCGCATGGGCTACGAGGCCGAGGCGACCAAGATCCAGGAGCTCTACCTCGCCGGGAGGAAGGACGAGGCCGCGGCCGCCGTCCCGACCAAGCTGATCGAGGACACCGCGCTCATCGGCCCGAAGGAGAAGATCCGGGACGACATCGAGCGGTGGCGCGAATCGATGGCCACATCGCTCCTGGTGTCGGGAGACGTGAACACGCTCCGGACCATCGCCGAGCTGGCCCTGTAGGCCACGGGCGGGCAGGCGCGCACGGGCGGGAACGCTGGCCGGGGCCGTTGCCGGGCGGTGGCCGGGACCGGGCGGGGGCCGGGCCGGACCGGACTCGGCAGGGACCGGGGCGGGGGCTGGACTCCAGGGCCGTCCGCAGGCGTGCCTCCCGATCGTCCCACGGGAGGACGCCCCCTCGGCGGGTCAGACCGCCGTCACCCGCCGCCGGCTCAACGACCGGTACAGCTCGAGCGTGCTCGGGTGGACAGATTCGAGTGGTTCGATCTCGTCCGCCACCACGCGCACCAGTTCCGCCATCACCGATTCGACCCCTCCCGGGTTCCCGGCGGCATCGGCCGCCCGCAGGAGCATCCGATAGAGGCGCTCGTCATACGGGCTCACGACGAGACCCCGCCGGGCGGCCCACTCCGCTCCCCTCGGGTCCCCGGACCGCAGGCATGCGCCGGCCAGGCGTCCGCTCAGGTCGACGATCGAGGATTCGATGGTGGGCGCCGTCCCGTCGAGCACGGTCCAGTCCGTCGAGCGGAGGCCGTCGAACGGTCGGCCACGGACGAGACCGAGTGCCTCGGTCCAGGCCCGGGGGTCGTCCTGTCCCGCCAGGGCGACGAACCGGTCCCAGTCGGTTCCCACGGAGGGACCGAGCGCCAGTCGCCCGTGCGACCGGGGCAGGTGGTCGCTACCGTCCCGCGCCTTGCCGAGGGATCGGCGGGCGACGGAGGCCGTCGAGTGGAGGCTCGACGGCGCCATCACCCGCTCCGGCCACAGCGCCGTGGCCCAGACGTCGTTGGACGCGCCGTCGGGGTGCAGGGCCAGGTAGACGACCAGTTCCCTGGACCAGGCCCGGGTGAACTCCCGTGCCGCACCCCGGATATCGACCGGTCCGAGCACGGCGATCTCGACCTCGGCCTCGGCTGGAGACGGACCTATTGCCGGAGGATCGGCATCGGCACCCCGGGGATGCGTGACCCGCACGGCCGGGTCTGGGCCGACCGCCGGTCGCTCCGGACGGTCGACCTCGGATCCGACCGGGAGGGATGCCCTCGTTCCCCGCTCGAGGAACGCCGGGACGGCGGGGCCCGGGCCCGGACCCTCCGGAACGGGTTCGACGGATGCATGGGTCGGGCTGGACGTGGGTACGGGCACCTCGCAACGTGGATGACCGGGGCCGTCGCCCGGGCCGTCGTCCGGGCCGTCGTCCGGGCCGTCGCCCGGAACGTCGGGGGCGGAGGCATGACCGTGACCGTGGGTGTCGGCGTCGCCCGTCCGGGTGGCCGGAGCGGCCACCTCCAGGAGCCGGACGACGCTTTCGACCTCCTCGGCGGACACCCGCTGGGGTTCCAGGAGCTCGCCCAGGACCTCGAGCGACGGCGCCCCGCCACCGGGGCGGGCCCGGACGCACCGGACGGATCCGAGGTCGCCCGTGCCCTGGGCCACGGCGAGGACGGCGATCCCGTCGGTCCCCCCACCCCCGAGCGCCAGGAGCGCCTCGAGGTCATCGGGAGGCACGCCGGGTCCGCAGATGACGACGACGGGGTCCCAGGGTTCGCCGTGATCGCGGCTCCGTGCCTCGGTGACCGACGCGAACCCGCGGTCCTCGAGCCGGACCGCGTCCCGCAGCCGCCGCCACGACAGGTCGGAGGCGAGGGGACCGGTCGCGCTCGTGACCGCCACCCGGTCCAGCCGCTCGAGGTCCACGCCGAATCCGACCAGGACGAGGTCGAACCGGGACGACCACCGGGACGTGGCGAGCTCCAGGGCCGTTGCCCGGGCGATGCCCTCGGCATCCCGCAGGTCCCCGTCGACGACCAGCGAACCGAGTCCCTCGAGGTTCACCAGTACGACGCAGTCCTCGGACCGCCCGATCGTCACGAGCGTCGGCAGGGGGAACGACCGCGGTCGGCCCGGACGCGGAACTCGCGGCGCGACGGATCCCGGCCACGTCCCGAGCGAACTGCGGTCGATGGCCAGGGACGACGTCCCGGGCACCCGACGGAAGCCACGAGGTGGTTCGGCCGAGGTGTCACCTCCGTCGATCACCAGTTCCACGTCGGCCCCGGACACCTTGACGCCGAGGACGACGCCGCTCGGGACGGGGCTGTCACCGTGGCCGAAGTACCGGGACACCGCCTCCTCGACCGAGCGGAGCACGTCGGCCCCGTCGCCCAACCGGAGCCGCTGCTCGAACTGACGGAGGATGGGATCGGGAAGGCGGATCCGGGCACCCGGCTCGCGGTGTCGCTGCTGCACACGCCGGAGGCGGTCGACCAGATCGGACACGCCGACGCCCACGATCCCGGCGCCCACCGGGATGACGGGCACACCCGGGGTCCGGGGACGGGACGGGAAACCTCGACCGCCCGGAACTGCTCCCCGCTCGGAGCCCTGATCGGTCGTCGTCGTGGTGGTTGACGGCGTTGCCGCCCGGGGTGGCGGGGTTGGCGGGGGTACCGTCTTGCCTTCCCGGCCACCGCTCCATGGGTCGGGCTCGGAACCGGGGACCGGTCCCGACCGGTCGATGGCGGAAGGCGGCAGCAGCAACTGCCATCCCGGTCGGATCCAATGGTCCGTCGTCAGTCGGCCGCCGTCCGGCTGCGGCCGGTCGTAATTCAGCGCGGCGATCTCCCTCCAGCGCCGGGGCGATCCCAGACGGTGGTCGGCCACCGACCACAGGGTCTCGCGGTCCCCGACGAGGTGGATGCCGGTGGACACGGGAGCGACCGCGATTCCGGAT
>DATLRE010000014.1:0-113589 GCA_035534835.1 Acidimicrobiales bacterium | reverse complement strand
TCGCCCGGTCGGTGCACGGGCGGCCGGGGGATGACCTGGGGCCCGGACCGGTGGCGGGGTTCGGTGGTCGGCATCGTCCCGAGACTAGGGGCCGCCGTCGGCGTCCCCGACCGGGATCCGACGGTCGCGGCCGTGGTCATCAGCCCATTCGTGCGCCGCCACGGCGAGACCGACCAGCCGGCGGCGGGGTGGACCCCGACCGACGAGGTCTTCAAGGACCCGGGCACGGGACGGACCATGCGCGTCTGGACCGATCGGGCCGGCGAGCGCCACTACGTGCCCGAGCAGTCCGGCTGAGGCTCGCCCCGCTGCGCCACGGCGTCCGGACCGTCGGTCGCCGACGACCTCGGGAACGACAGGAGCCGGGCCCGTGGGCCCGGCTCCTGTCTACGACGGCGTGCTGCGTGGCGCAGCGTGCCGGCCAGGTCACGGCCGGCAGGGTCGCTACATCATCCCGCCCATCCCGCCCATGCCGCCCATGCCCCCGCCCATGGCGGCGGCGGCGGCCGCGGCGGCGGCCGGGTCGGCCTTCTCGGGCTTGTCGGCCACGAGCGCCTCGGTGGTGAGCAGGAGGCCGGCGATGGACGCGGCGTTCTGCAGCGCGGAGCGGGTCACCTTGGCCGGGTCGATGACTCCGGCCTTCACCAGGTCCTCGAGCTCGCCGGTGGCGGCATTGAGACCGATGTGGCCCTTCTTGCCCTCCACCTCCTTGACGTAGACCGAACCCTCGAGGCCGGCGTTGTTGGCGATGGCCTCCAACGGCGCGGCCAGCGCCTTCAGCACGATGGTGGCGCCGGTCGCCTCGTCCCCGCTGAGGGAGTCGACCACGGTCTGGACGGCGGCACGGGAGCGGACCAGTGCGGTGCCTCCCCCGGCGACGATGCCCTCCTCGACGGCGGCACGGGTGGCGGAGAGCGCATCCTCGATGCGGTGCTTCTTCTCCTTCAGCTCCACCTCGGTGGCCGCGCCGACCTTGACCACGGCCACGCCGCCGGCCAGCTTGGCCAGCCGCTCCTGCAGCTTCTCGCGGTCCCAGTCGGAGTCGGTCTCGTCGATCTCGCGCTTGAGCTGGGCGATGCGTCCCTTGACGTCGTCCTCGGAGCCACCACCGTCGACGATGGTGGTGTCGTCCTTGGTGACGATGACCCGACGGGCCGTGCCCAGCAGGTCCACGGTCGTCGTCTCGAGCTTCAGGCCGATCTCCTCGGAGATCACCTGGGCACCGGACAGGACGGCCATGTCCTGGAGCATCGCCTTGCGGCGCTCACCGAAGCCGGGGGCCTTGACGGCCACCGAGGTGAACGTGCCGCGGATCTTGTTGACGACGAGGGTGGCGAGGGCCTCGCCCTCGACGTCCTCGGCGATGATCAACAGCGGCTTGCCCGTCTGCATGACCTTCTCGAGCACGGGTACGAGGTCGTGCACCGCGCTGATCTTCGAGTTGGCGAAGAGGATCAGCGGGTCGTCCAGAACCGCCTCTTGGCGCTCGGCGTCGGTCACGAAGTACGGCGACAGGTAGCCCTTGTCGAACTGCATGCCCTCGGTGAACTCGAGCTCGATGCCGAAGGTGTTGGACTCCTCCACCGTGACGGTGCCGTCCTTGCCCACGCGGTCGATTGCGTCGGCCAGGACCTCGCCGATGGCGGTGTCGGCCGCCGAGATGGAGGCCACCTGGGCGATCTCCGTCTTCGAGTCGATCTCCTTGGCCTGCTTCCGGATCGACTCCACCGAGGCGGCGACGGCCTTGTCGATCCCCTTGCGGAGGCCGAGCGGGTTGGCACCGGCGGCCACGTTGCGCAGTCCCTGGCGGATCAGGGCCTGGGCCAGCACGGTGGCGGTGGTGGTGCCGTCACCCGCGACGTCGTTCGTCTTGGTGGCGACCTCCTTGACCAGCTGGGCGCCCATGTTCTCGAACACGTCCTCGAGCTCCACCTCACGGGCGATGGACACGCCGTCGTTCGTGATGGTGGGGGCCCCGAACTTCTTCTCGATGACGACGTTGCGGCCCTTCGGGCCGAGCGTCACCTTGACCACGTCGGCGAGCTTGTTGACGCCGGCCTCGAGCCCGCGGCGGGCGGACTCGTCGAACTTGAGGATCTTGGGCATTACTTGGTCACCTTGGCGAGGATGTCGCGGCTCGAGAGGATCAGGAGATCCTTGCCGTCGGCACTGATCTCGGTGCCGCCGTACTTGGAGTAGACGACGGTGTCGCCGACCGCGATGTCGAGGGGGATGAGCTCGCCGGTGGTCTCCGAGCGGCGGCCGGGGCCGACGGCGAGGACCTCACCCTGCTGGGGCTTCTCCTTGGCGGTGTCGGGGATGACCAGACCGGAAGCGGTGGTCTCCTCGGACTCGCCGGGCTGGACGACGATGCGGTCGTCGAGGGGGTGCAGACTCATGGTTCGGGCCTCCTGTGGCACGTCTAGCAGTCGAAGGTTGAGAGTGCTAATGGTAACCGGCCCGGAACCGTTTGGCAACCGCGGGGCGAGAGTGCCAGCCCCGGGCCGCGCCCGACGGGCCGGCGGCCGCCCGGCGGGACGGCGGCGGCCGGGTTCAGACCGTCGACACCAGGCGCAGGTTGGGGTCGGCTCCGAGGTCCAGGCGGCTGCGGTCCCCGTGGAGGAGCCGCCAGTGACCTGCGGCGGCCACCATGGCGGCGTTGTCGGTGCACAGGGCGCGGCTGGGCAGGAACGCCCCGATGCCGTCCTCGGCGCAGGCCTGCTGCACCCGGGTCCGGAGCAGCGAGTTGGCGGCGACCCCGCCGGCCAGGCAGAGCGCACGGGCGCCCACGGCGGCGGCGGCGGCACGGGCCCGGGTGACGAGCACGTCGACGACCGCCTCCTGGAAGGAGGCGGCCACGTCGGCGGTCGACGCGCCGGGCTCCTTGCGGACCCGGTTGACGACCGAGGTCTTCAGCCCGCTGAACGAGAAGTCGAATCCGTCGCCGGGGAGGGAGCGGGGGAATGCGTAGGCCCGCGGATCGCCCTCCCCCGAGATCCGGTCGATGGCCGGCCCGCCCGGGTAGCCGAGGCCGATGAACCGGGCCACCTTGTCGAACGCCTCGCCGGCGGCGTCGTCGATGGTCCCCCCGAGGAGGCGGTACTCGCCGGGCGCGGCGACCTCGATGAGCATCGTGTGACCGCCGGACACCAGGAGGACGACCAGCGGCCAGCCCAGGTCGGGCTGCTCCAGCAGCGAGGCGAACAGGTGGGCCTCCAGGTGGTTCACGCCCACCAGGGGCACCCCCCAGGCCATCGCCAGGGCCTTGGCCTCGGCCACGCCCACCAGGAGCGACCCGATGAGGCCGGGCCCGTGGGTGACGGCGATCCCGTCGATTCCCCGGCCCGTGTGGTCCGAGCCGGCCCGCTCGAGGGCATCGGCCAGGACCGGGGTCAGGAGCTCGACGTGGGCCCGGCCGGCCAGCTCCGGCACGACCCCGCCGTAGCGGGCGTGCAGGTCGATCTGGCTGCTGACGACCGAGGACACGATGGTGGTGCCGTGGTCGACGACGGCGGCGGCGGTCTCGTCGCACGACGTCTCGATGCCGAGGACACGGACGATCGGGCGCTCCGCGTCCGCGGTGGTGGCGTCGCCGGTCACGTCCCCGACCCTAGCGACCCTACGCCCGCCGCTCGACGGTGACGTCGGGCGCGAGCGACGCCTCGATGTCCGCCAGTCGCTCGGCGTACGCCCCGGAGTCGATGTCGCGCACCCACATGATCAGTGCGTCGCCACCGTTCGGGTAGTAGCCCGGACGGACACCGACCGGAGCCAGCCCGAAGCGCCGGTAGAGGGCGATGGCCGGCTCGTTGCCCACGAGGACCTCGAGCGTGAGGTGGGCCGACCCGCGGGCGAGCGCCACGCGTACCAGGTCGCACAGGAGCACGGTGCCGAGGCGCCGCCCCTGCCAGGCCGGGTGCACCGCGATGTTGTTCACGTGGGCCTCGTCGTCGATCGACATCTGGCCGGCGTAGCCGACCAGTTCGTTCCCGACCCAGGCCGCCCGGTACGCCCGCGACGTCCGCTGGGCGAGCTCCTCCTCGAACAGGCGTTTCGACCACGGCTCGTCGAAGACGGCGTCCTCGATGCGCAGGACCGCCTTCAGGTCGCGGCCGCGCAGGGGGGCCACGACCACGGGGAGCGGCCCACCGGGGTCACCGGGGGGGACCGTCACGACCGGTCGGCGGCGGGCGGCGTCCGCTGCGGTGCCCGCTCCTCCCAGTTGATCCGGGCGTCCGGGTGCCGTCGGTAGTCGGGGACGAGGTCCACGGCGGCCGTCGGCGCCACGCCCGCCGCCAGCCGCCGTGCGGCGAGCCGGGCCAACGTCGCCGGCGACGGGGCCGCCACCACACCGGCGAGGCCCAGGTCGGCGCCGGGACGGGGCGCGAGCACCTCGAGGTAGCGGACGGCACCGTCGCCCACGACGAGGACGGGGCCCCCGGCGGCCAACTCCTCCATCCAGCCCGCGAGCGCGCCGGGTCCAAGGGCCTCGGCCCGGTCGCGACGGACGTCGGCCGGGTCGACGACGCCACCCCCTGCGTCCCCGCCGGCGAAGCCGTAGGCGGCGGCGAAGACCTCACGGCGCCGTGCGTCGACGACCGCCACCACCCGGGCGGCACGTTCCGGCCCGGCCGCCTCGAGGGCACCGGCGGCCAGGATGTCGAGGCTGGTGACACCGAGGACGGCCAGTCCGAGGGACTGGCCGAGCGCCTTGGCCGTGGCCACGCCGACCCGCAGTCCGGTGAACAGCCCGGGACCGACGTCGACGGCGAGCGCGTCGACCTCCGCGAGGGTGCACCCCGAGAGGGCGCACACCTCCTCGATGGCCGGGGCCAGCAGCTCGGCGTGGGCCCGGCCGCCGACATGGGTCCGCTCGGCCAGGGCGCCGTCGTCGCGGAGCAACGCGGCACCGACCAGGTCGGTGGCCGACTCGATGGCGAGGAGGGTCACGAGCCCGCGTGCCCGTCACGGACGGCGCCGGCACCGACCTCCCAGGGCGCGAGCGCCGCCGCCAGGTCGGGCCAGCGGTCCGTCCAGGCCGCCCCGTCGGCCGACACCGTGACCGTGCGGCGGTCGTCGTCGGTCCCGTCGGCCTCGAGCCGGATCGACAGCGCCCCGTCGCCCAGCACCGGCTCGGCCGCCTCGCCCCATTCGACCAGGGCCACGCCGGCATCCTCGACGAGCTGGCCGAGGCCCAGGTCGGCCACCTCGGCGAGGTGCTCGAGGCGGTAGACGTCGGCGTGCAACAGCACCCGGATCCCCCCGGGGCCGTCGGCGACCTCGTACTGGCGCACCAGCGTGAAGGTGGGGCTGGTGATCGGCTCCGCGATGCCGAGAGCCCGCCCGAACCCCTGGGCGAAGGTCGTCTTGCCGGCCCCGAGGTCCCCGGACAGCAGCAGGACGTCGCCCGGAACGCACCGGGCGGCCACGGTGGCGGCCAGGTCCCGGGTGTCCCCCGCCGAGGCGGTGGCCAGCACGAGGCCGGCGTTCATGCGGCGGCGCCGATCAGCTGCTTGGCCCGTACGAAGTCGGCACGCATCTGGGCCAGGACGACGCCCCCGCCGCGCAGGGCGGCGGCCGGGTGGAAGGTCGGGACGCACAGGACGTCCCCCATCGGGTAGGCCGCCCCCCGGACGGAGGTGATGCCCCGGTCGGTCTCGAGCAGCAGCCGGGTGGCGAAGTTGCCGAGGGTCACGACCACCTTCGGGGCGATGAGGTCGACCTGTGCCGCGAGGTAGGGCCGGCAGGCGGCGATCTCGTCGGGTCGGGGGTCCCGGTTGTCGGGTGGCCGGCACTTGACCACGTTGGCGATGTACACCGCGCTGCGGTCGATCCCGAGCTCTTCGGCCAGGAGCCGGTCGAGCAGCCGGCCCGAGCGGCCCACGAACGGCTCCCCCCGGAGGTCCTCCTCGCGTCCCGGCGCCTCACCCACGAACATCAGGTCGGCATCGGGATCGCCGACGCCGAAGACGACCTGGGTGCGGGTGGCCGCCAGCGGACACCGGGTGCACCCGGCGGCGAGGTCGGCCAGCTCGGCGAGTCGGGATCCCGGTGCCACGGGGCGCATGGTACCGCCCGGTCCCGTCGGCCCGTCCCGACTGCGGCGGTGCCTCCGGGAATCAGCCGAGGGCGTCCAGGACCCGGGCCACCAGGCCGGGCAGGTCGCCGGCCACCAGGCCGGCCCGGTGGCCGAGCGCCCCCGCCCGGCCGTGGACGTGGGCGCCGAGCGCCGCGGCCTCGAGTGGCGGGACCCCGCGGGCCAAGAAGGCGCCGATCACCCCGGACAGCACGTCGCCGGTGCCCGCCGAGGCCAGGGCCGAGGTGCCGGCGCACGCCAGCAGCACCCGTCCCGACGGATCGGCGACCGCCGTCGTCGGTCCCTTCAGCAGCGTCACCGCGCCGGAGACGGCGGCCAGGCGCCGGGCGGCGTCGATCCGGTCGGCCCCCGGGGGTGCGCCCAGGAGCCGCTCGTACTCCCCGTCGTGGGGGGTCAGCACGACGGGGACGCCTGCGTCGAGCACGCCGTCGACCCGGCCCAGCCCGTGCAGGCCGTCGGCATCGACCACCACCGGGACGGGGGACCCGGCGATCAGGCGCCGCACCTCGTCCCCGGTACCGTCGGCCCGCCCCAGTCCGGGGCCCACGACCACCGCCCGGCACCGGTCGGCGGCCATCCGTGCCGCCTCCGCCCAGCCCGCGCCGGGCAGCTCCACCCCGACGGCCTCGGTGGCGGGCAGGTGGGCCGTGTCCCCGCCCGGCACCCCCAGGCGGACCATGCCGGCCCCCGCCCGGTAGGCGGCGCGCGCACACAGCGCCGCCGCTCCGGTCATTCCCGGTGAGCCGGCCACCACGGCGACGGCGGCCGACCACTTGTTGCCCCACGGGTCGCGCCCGGGCAGCAGCCCGGCCACGTCTGCGTCCTCCATCCGGTCGATGCGGTGGGCGTCGACCGGCAGGCCGATGTCGACGACCTCGACCTCGCCCGCCAGGCGGGCGCCGTCGCCCTGCAGGAGGCCGGGCTTGGCGGCGACGAAGGTGACGGTGCGGACGGCGGCGAGCACCCGACCCCCGGCGGTGCCGGTGTCGCCGGCCACACCCGAGGGGATGTCGACGGCGAGGACGGGAACCCCCGGGGCGACGGTCGGCGCGTCGTAGTCGCCACGGAAGCCGGTGCCGTAGGCGGCGTCGACGACGAGGTCGACACGCGGTCCGGTGTCGCCGATCGAGCCGAGCTCGCCGGGGGCGACGACCCGCACCCGGGCGCCGCGACGGGCGAGCAGCCGGGCGGCCACCCGACCGTCGGCCCCGTTGTTCCCCCCGCCGCACACGAGCACCACCCGGCGCCCGTAGGCACCCCCCAGGAGCCCGAGCGCGGACCCCGCCACCGCGGTGCCGGCCCGTTCCACCAGGACGTCGAGGGACGTGGTGGCGGCGGCGGCCGCGTCCACGGCCTGCATCTCGGCCACGGTCAGGACCGGCTGCATGCCTAGGCGCCCCGGTCCCCTGCCACGGGGACGCCGTCCCGTTCGGCCACCGCCACGGCCAGCGCCACCGTGTCGGTGTGGGTGAGGGAGAGGTGCCAGCGGGCCACGCCGCGGACGGCGGCCAGGTCGGCGGCCCCGTCGTGGAGCGCCAGGGTCGGTGCGTCGAGCCCGTCCCGGACCACCTCGACATCGGTGAGCCGGAACGACCAGAGTCCGACACCGAGCGCCTTCATGACCGCCTCCTTTGCCGCGAAGCGGGTGGCGAGGCGCGGCACGGGGTCGGGGGCGAGGGCGGCATAGTCCAGCTCGCCGGGGGTGAACAGCCGCCACGCCAGCCGGGACCGGCGCCCGAGCACGGTGCGGAACCGGTCGAGGTCCACGGCGTCGATGCCCACGCCCACGAGCCCGGTCGTCACGTTGCCGCCCCGCGGAGCCGCCGTCCCTGCTCCGGGGGACGTCCCCGCCAGCCGGGCCGTCAGGTCCCGTGCCGCCTCGGAGGCCCGGTCGGCGACGGGACGGGCCGTCACTCGACGGTGACCGTCTTCGCCAGGTTGCGGGGCCGGTCGACGTCGAGGCCGTGGAGGCGGGCCAGCGAGTAGGCGAACAGCTGCAACGGCACCACGTCGATGATCGGCGAGAACAGGTGCTCGGTGGACGGGACCCACAGCACGGCGTCCGCGTGGCGCGCCGTCTCGTCGTCGCCGTCGTTGGCGACCAGGACCACGGACGCGCCGCGGCTCCTCACCTCGGCGACGTTGGCGATCATCTTCTCCCAGACGGGGGTGCGGGTGGCCACGCCGACCACCACCGTGCCCGGCTCGACCAGGGCGATGGGGCCGTGCTTCAGCTCGCCGGCCGGGAACCCCTCCGCCCGCAGGTAGGAGATCTCCTTCAGCTTCAGCGCGCCCTCGAGCGCCACCGGGTACCCGACGTGGCGGCCCAGGAAGATGAACGACGGCGAGTCCCGGAACCGCAGGGCCACCTCGTGCACCTCGGCCGAGCGGCCGACGGCGGTCGCCACCTTGTCGGGAAGCGAGCCCATGGCCGCCAGGAGGTCGCGGGCGTCGGCCGGCGTCCGGGTCCCCCGGACCTGGGCCAGGTAGAGGGCGAGGACCTCGAGGGCGACGATCTGGGCCAGGTGGGTCTTGGTGGCGGCCACGCCGATCTCGGGGCCGGCCCGGGTGTAGAGGACGGCGTCGGCCTCGCGGGCCATCGACGAGTCGACCACGTTGGAGATGACGAGCACCCGTGCACCCAGCGCCTTGGCCTCCCGCACGGCCTGGAAGGTGTCGACGGTCTCGCCGGACTGGCTCACCCCGACGACCAGCGTGTGCTCGTCGAGCACCGGGTTCCGGTAGCGGAACTCGCTGGCGATGTCGATCTCGACGGGCAGCCGGGCCCAGTGTTCGATGGCGTACTTGGCCATCAGCCCGGCGTGGTAGCTGGTGCCGCACGCCACGACGAAGACCTTCGTGATGCCCCGGATCGCCTCGTCGGTGATCCGCACCTCGTCGAGCACGAGCGTCCCGTCGGGCAGGAGGCGGTCGAGCAGGGTGTCGGCGACCGCCTTGGGCTGCTCGTGCATCTCCTTGGACATGTAGTCGTCGAAGCCGTCCTTGCGGGCGGCGTCGAGGTCCCAGTCGACGTGCAGGGGTACGGGCTCGACGGTCCCGCCGTCGAGATCGGTGACGGCGATCGCACCGGGCCGCAGCTCGGCGATGCAGTCGTCGTCGAGGATGAAGAAGTCGTGGGTGAGGCCGAGGATGGCCGGGATGTCCGACGCCAGGAAGGCGATGCCGTCGGCCACGCCCATGATCAGTGGCGAGACCCGGCGGGCGGCGACGATCGCCTCGGGGTCGTCGGCGTGGACCACGGCGAGGGCGAACGCACCCCGCACCCGGAGCAGTGCGGCCCGCACCGCACCCACCAGCCCCTCGTCCGGGTAGGCGGCGAGGTGGGACTCGATCAGGTGGGCGAGGACCTCGGTGTCGGTCTCGGACTCGAGGCGGTGGCCGTCGGCGATGAGCGCGTCGGACAGCTCGAGGTGGTTCTCGATGATGCCGTTGTGGACGAGCGCCATCCGGCCCGTGCAGTCGGCGTGGGGGTGGGCGTTCTCCTCGCTCGGACGGCCGTGGGTGGCCCACCGGGTATGGCCGATACCCGCGGACGGCCGCCTCGGCGCATCCTCGGTGCGCTTGACCAGGTCATCGAGCGAACGCGTGCCGTTGGCCGCCCGTGCCCGCCACATGCCGTCGTCGGAGGTCGGGCCCACGAGTGCGAGCCCGGCGGAGTCGTAGCCCCGGTACTCGAGGCGGTCGAGCCCTCCGGTCAGGATGTCGAGGACCTGCCGGTCGCCGGCCTCCGGCGTCGACCCCCTGGTGATGCCGATGATGCCGCACATGGACGTCCACGCTACCCGTCCCGCCCCCGTCTGCAGCGTCCCGTCGGGAGGGACCCCGGGCTCGCCCCGGGGATCAGGTGCCGCTGTCGGACCCCAGGGCGGCAGCCGCCAGCACCTCGGCGTCGCGGTCCGCGGCGGCGGCCACCAGCTCGTGCTCGATGAGTGCGTGCAGGCGCGCGGCGGTGGCCTCGGCCACGCCCGGCTCGGTGCACTCCACCATCACCCGCACGACCGGCTCGGTCCCGCTCGGGCGGACCAGGACCCGTCCGGTGTCCCCCATCGCCGCCCGCTCCTGCTCGACGGCCATGCCGATGGCCTCGACCGAGCCGAACAGCGAGGTGTCGACGCCGGTGACGTTGACCAGCGTCTGGGGTACCGGTTCGATCAGTCCGTCGAGGAGCTCGACCAGGGTGCCGCCGGTCCGGGCCAGCAGGTCGGCGAGCATGAGGCCGGTCAGCAGGCCGTCGCCCGTCGTCGCCAGGCGCCGGAAGATGATGTGGCCGGACTGCTCACCTCCGAGCGAGAAGCCCTCCTGGTCGATGGCGGCCAGGACGTGCCGGTCGCCGACGTCGGTCTCCTTGACGTGGATCCCGCGCCCGTCCATGGCCCGGCGGAAGCCGAGGTTGGTCATGACCGTCACGACCACCGTGTTGCCCGCCAGCTGGCCGCGGTCGGCCAGGTCCCGGGCGAACAGCGCCAGCAGCGCGTCCCCGTCGACCAGCGCACCGGTCCCGTCCACCGCCAGCAGTCGGTCGGCGTCGCCGTCGAGCGCCAGACCCACGTGGGCGCCGTGCTCCACCACCGCGCTGGACACGCGCTCGGTGGCGGTCGAGCCGCACCCGGCGTTGATGTTGGTGCCGTCGGGCTCGCAGCCGATGGCGAGGACCTCGGCGCCCGCATCTTCGAACAGCTGGGCGGCGAGGCCGGACGCGCTGCCGTTGGCGCTGTCGACGACGATCCGCAGGCCGTCCAGGGTGCGCCCGTCCAGCGCACCGAGCAGGTGCCGGACGTAGGCGTCGCCCACGCCGGGCTCGGCCCGCACCGTTCCCACCCCGTGTCCCTCGAGCGGGCGGGGTCCCTTCACCGACGGGTCGAGCACACGGTGGAGCTCGTCCTCGATGGCACGCTCGACCACCTCGCTGAGTTTCGTGCCCCCCGCCCCGAACAGTTTGATGCCGTTGTCCGGGAACGGATTGTGCGAGGCGGAGATGACGACCGCGGGCAGGTCGCGCCGGACCGACAGCCAGGCGAGGGCCGGCGTGGGCAGGACGCCCACGTCGACCACGTCGGCGCCCTCGCTGGCCAGTCCCGCCGCCAGGGCGGCCTGCAGCATGGGTCCGGACCTGCGGGTGTCCCGGCCCATCAGGAAGGCGGTGGCGGTGATGGTGCGCGCCACGGCACGGCCGAGTGCCAGCGCCAACTCCGGGGTGAGCTCGGTGTTGGCATTGCCCCGTACGCCGTCGGTGCCGAACCAGGTTCGGGGCACCGGGCCTACCGCTTCGAGTACTGGGGTGCCTTGCGGGCCTTCTTCAGGCCGTACTTCTTGGACTCCTTCTCCCGTGCGTCACGGGTGAGGAAGCCGGCCTTCTTGAGCGTGCCGCGCAGCTCGGGGTCGAGCTCGCACAGTGCCCGGGCGATCCCGAGGCGGAAGGCGCCGGCCTGGCCGGAGACGCCGCCGCCGTCGATGGTCACGTCGATGTCCCACGACTCGGTCGTCTCGGTGAGCCGGAGCGGCTCGGTGACGATCATCCGGTGGGTGGCCGAGGTGAAGTACTCCTCGAACGTGTGCCCGTTGCAGGTGATGGCACCCTGGCCGGGGCGGAAGCGGACCCGCGCGACGGCCTGCTTGCGGCGTCCGGTGGTCTGGCAGATGGGGGCAGTCACTGGTGGTTCCTTCGCTCGGTGCGTGGTCGCGTGGTGGTGATCGGTCCGGGGCGCCGGCTACGCGCCGCTGCGGGCGGACGCCGTGCGGCGCGCCCCGGGGATCTCGAGGGGGACGGGGGACTGGGCTGCGTGGGGGTGGTCCTCCCCCCGGTAGACCTTGAGCTTGGTGGCCATCTGCCGGCCGAGCCGGTTCTTCGGCAGCATGCCCCGGATGGCGTCGCGCACGACGTCGTCGGCCCGGTCGACCATCAGATCGGCGTAGGTGGTGGCCGTCAGGCCGCCCGGGTAGCCGGAGTGGCGGTAGGCGATCTTGCGGTCGGCCTTGCCCGAGGTGAGGACGACCTTGTCGGCGTTGACCACGATCACGTGGTCGCCGGTGTCGACGTGGGGCGCGAACGTCGGCTTGTGCTTGCCCCGCAGGACGGAGGCCACCTCGGTGGCGAGGCGGCCGAGCACCAGGCCGTCGGCGTCGACGATGTGCCAGGCGCGGGTGAGGTCGGCGGGCTTGGGTGTGTACGTGCGCAACGGGGTTCCTTGTTCGATGGTGCTGGGTGTCCGGACACCTGCGGGTGCGGGGCCTCGGGAGTGGGGGACCGGCGGGGGTCACACTCCCGGAACCGGCCGGGGCCCGACCCGGCGACCTCCCACACTAGGTCGGTAGAGGGTCTGTGGGCAAGCCGCCCGTCAGTAGCGGACCGTCATGAGGGTGAGGCCCTGGGGCGGCGCCGGCTGGCCCGCCTGGGCCCGGTCCGCGGAACGGAGGATGTGGAGGATGTCCGAGGGGCGCCTGCGGCCCCGGCCGACGTCGACCAGGGTCCCGACCAGGGAACGGACCATCTGGTGGCAGAAGGCGTTGGCCTCCACCTCGAACGCGAGGAGGTCGCCCACCGCCGGCGCCAGGGACGGTCCGGTCGAGGCGTCGTGCCCGGCCAGGTCGGAGGTGCCGGCCGTCCGGGCCCCGGTGGGTCGGCCGTCCAGTCGGGTCCACCGGGCGTCGAGGATCCGGCGCGGGATGGCGGCACCGGCCGATGTGCCCGGCACGCGGCGGCAGAAGGCGCGGAAGTCGTGTTCGCCCAGCAGGGCGTCGGCCGCCGCGACCATTGCCCGGAGGTCCAGGGGCTCGGCGACGTGCCAGGTCAGTCCGGCGAGCAGCGGATCGCCGACCGGGGCGTTCACCACCAGGTAGCGGTAGCGCCGGGCGGTGGCGGAGTGGCGGGCGTCGAAGCCCGGGGGGGCGATCTCGGCGGAGCGGACCACGATGGACGGACCCGTCTGGCTGTTGCAGGAGCGGACCAGAGCGCCCGGCTCGAGGGCGGCGGACGCGTCGGCGGGGACGTCGAAGTGGACCATCTGGTCCAGGGCGTGCACGCCGGCGTCGGTGCGGCCGGCGCAGGTGAGGGTCACCGGGGTCCGGGCGACCCGGGACAGCGCCGCGGCGAGCGTCCCGGCCACGGTGGGGAGGCCCTCCTGGTCGGCGAACCCGTGGAAGCCCGAGCCGTCGTAGGCGACCCGGAGGCGCCACCGGACGGTTCCGTCCGGGCGATCGCCGTGGCCGCCGGTGTCACTCCCCCCGGGGTCGGGGGGCGTGCTCACACCAGTTCGATGCGGGCCATCGGGGCGTTGTCGCCCTGGCGGTTGCCCAGCTTGAGGATGCGCGTGTAGCCGCCCGGCCGGTCCGCATAGCGGGGACCGATCTCGTCGAACAGCTTGTGGGCCATGTCCTTGTCCCGGATGAACGCCACGACGTTCCGCTGGCGGGCGACGCCGCCCTTGGAGGCCGCGGTGATGACCTTCTCGGCCACCGGACGCAGGGCCTTGGCCTTGGCCTCGGTGGTCACCAGGTACTCCGCGGCGATCAGCGAGGCGACGAGGTTGCCCATCATCGCCTTCTGGTGTGCAGAGCTGCCGCCGAACCGGCGGCCCTTCTTCGGAGTGCCGAGCATGGGGGGACCTCAGTCCTTCACGCGCAGGGACAGGCCCCGCTCGTCGAGCTTCTGGAGCACCTCGTCGAGCGACTTCTGCCCGAAGTTGGTGATGTTGAGGAGATCGTCGAGGGTCCGGTCGACCAGCTCGCCGATGGTGTTGATCTGGGCCCGCTTGAGGCAGTTGCGGGGACGCTCGGTGAGGTCGAGGTCCTCGATGCGCAGGTCGAGGTCGGGCGAGCCGGTGGTCACGGTGCCGTACTCGCCGAGCTCGAGGCCCATGGGCTCCTCCTCGAGGTCCGCCACCAGCCCGACCAGGGTGCGGAGCGTGTCCCCCGCCGAGGCCAGGGCCTCACGGGGCGTCAGGGATCCGTCGGTCTCGATCTCGATCACCAACCGGTCGAAGTCCGTGGACTGCTCGACCCGGACGGGCTCGACCGTGAAGGCGACCCGCCGGACGGGTGAGAAGATGGCGTCCACGGGGATGACACCGATGCCGCCGGTGCCCTTGTTCTTGTCCGCCGACAGGTAGCCACGGCCCCGCTCGACGGTCAGGTCCACGGCGATGTGGCCCTTCGTGTTGAGGGAGGCGATGTGCTGGTCCGGGCTCAGGACCTCCACGTCGGACGAGAGCTGCAGGTCCGCGGCGGTGACCGCCCCGGGCCCGCGCTTGTCGAGGCGGATGGTCACCGGCTCGTCGCTGTGCACCTTGAACAGGAGGTCCTTCAGGTTGAGGATGACGTCGGTGACGTCCTCCTTCACCCCCGGCAGGGTCGTGAACTCGTGGAGGGCCTCGTCGAACCGGACCTGGGTGATGGCGGCACCCGGGATCGACGACAGGAGCGTGCGCCGCAGCGAGTTGCCGAGCGTGTGCCCGAAGCCGGGGTCGAGCGGTCCGACCGCGAACTTCTGGCGGTTGTCCTCTTCTTCGCCGATGGCCTCGACGGTGGGTCGCTGGATGATGAGCATGCGTGTGTGGCTCCTCGGCAGGTGGTGCGCAGGTTCGGGTTCGGTCGGTTCGGTCGGTGGTGCGGGGTCGGTCGCCCGGCGGGTGCCGGACGGGCTACTTGGAGTAGAGCTCGACGATCAGCTGTTCCTGCACCGGCTCGTCGATGTGCTCGCGCAGCGGCAGCGAGAACACCCGGACCTCGAAGCGGTCCCCCACCGTCTCGAGCCACGGGGGCAGCGAACGGTCGAGCGTGTCCATGTTGCGGCGCACGTGGAAGAGCTCGCGCGACGAGGGCTTGAGGGCGACGGTGTCGCCCTGGCGCAGCCGGTAGCTGGGGATGGTGACCCGCTTGCCGTTGACGAGGACGTGCCCGTGGCGGACGAACTGGCGGGACTGGGAACGGCTCGCCCCCCAGCCGGCCCGGAACGCCACGTTGTCGAGACGGAGCTCGAGCATCACCAGCAGGTTCTCACCGGTGATGCCGGGGGCCCGGGAGGCCTCGACGTAGAGGTTGTGGAACTGCCGCTCGAGCAGCCCGTAGATGCGACGTGCCTTCTGCTTCTCGCGCAGCTGGCCGAGGTACTCGGACCCCTGGCGCATGCGGTCGCGCCCGTGCTCGCCGGGCGGGTAGGCGCGGCTGTGACGGTCGGTGACCGCCTCGGATACGGGGCATTTCATCGAGTAGCAGCGCTCCCCCTTCAGGAAGAGCTTGGTGCGCTCCCGGCGACAGAGCCGGCAGACGGGTCCGGTGTAACGAGCCATGGTGGTCCTTGGTTCCCTTCGTTCCCGTCCCTACACCCGCCGCCGCTTCTTGGGGCGGCAGCCGTTGTGCGGGATGGGGGTGACGTCCTTGATGCCGGCGACCTCGATGCCGGCGGCGGCCAGTGAGCGGATGGCGGTCTCGCGGCCGGAGCCGGGACCCCGCACCAGCACGTCCACGCGGCGCACGCCGTGCTCCATGGCCCGCTTGGCGCACTGCTCGGCGGCCAGCTGGGCGGCGAACGGCGTCGACTTGCGCGAGCCCTTGAAGCCCACGTTGCCGGCGGACGCCCAGGCGAGGACGTTGCCCTCGGGGTCGGCGATCGACACGATCGTGTTGTTGAACGAGCTCTTGATGTGGGCGACGCCGAAGGTGATGTTCTTCCGCTCGCGCTTGCGGGGCCGGCGGGCGGCTCCCGGCTTGGTGGGCTTGGCCATTACTTGCGAACCTTCTTCTTTCCGGCGACGGTCTTCTTCGGACCCTTGCGGGTGCGGGCGTTGGTGTGGGTGCGCTGACCGTGGACCGGAAGGCCCTTGCGGTGGCGGATGCCCTGGTAGCAGCCGATCTCCATCTTCCGCTTGATGTCCTGGGAGATGTCCCGGCGCAGGTCGCCCTCGACCTGCAGGTTGGCGTCGATGTAGTTGCGGAGGCGGGTGACCTCTTCGTCGGTCAGGTCCCGGACCCGGGTGTCGGGGCTGGTCTCGGTGGCCGCGCAGATCTGCTGCGCGGTCGTCCGGCCGATGCCGAAGATGTAGGTCAGGGAGATCTCCAACCGCTTTTCGCGGGGGATGTCCACGCCGGAGATGCGGGCCACGTGTTCTTCTTTCTCTCGCTACTCGAGCCGGTTCGGCGTCAGCCCTGCCGCTGCTTGTGGCGGGGGTTGTCACAGATGACGAGGACCCGCCGATGCCGACGGATCACCTTGCACTTCTCACACATCGGCTTGACGCTGGGTCGAACCTTCACGTTGTCGT
Organism: Acidimicrobiales bacterium; assembly: GCA_035534835.1. Lineage (GTDB taxonomy): Bacteria > Actinomycetota > Acidimicrobiia > Acidimicrobiales > RAAP-2 > Bog-756. The sequence goes on along the minus strand of DATLRE010000014.1, from coordinate 97,215 downwards.
CCTTTAGTCCTCGTGCCGCACGGCCAAACGGCCGCCGGCTCCTCGCTGCCCCGCTCCCCGGCGGGGGCGGACCGGCTCACTTGTAGCGGTAGGTGATCCGCCCACGGGCCAGGTCGTAGGGGGTGATCTCCACTTGCACCTTGTCCCCGGGGAGGATGCGGATGCGGTGCATCCGCATCTTTCCCGAGCTGTGCGCCAGCACGCTGTGGCCATTCTCCAGCTCCACGCGGAACATGGCGTTGGGGAGCGGTTCGACGACCGTCCCCTCCAGCACGATGGCATCTTCCTTGGGCTTGGGCAGGTGAATCTCCTACTACTCTGTCGTTCTCGTCCGTCGTCGGCCCGGGGGTCGACGTGCGCCTCGGACCACGGAGTTCGTCGTCCGGACTGCCGCAGTCGGGGGCGTGCCTGAGCAGCGCCACCGGGAGCGGGATCGGCACGCCACCACACACCCGTGGCCAGCCGAATGACCAGTCTAGCCCTTCGGCCACAAATTGCCAGTCCGACCCGGTGGTGGCCCCGCCGTCCGTCGGTTGTGGACGAATCCCCAGGTCAGAGCCTCAGAGGACGGTGAAGACCTCCGGTCCGTCCTCGGTCACGGCGATCGTGTGCTCGAAGTGCGCCGACAGGCGCCCGTCCGCCGTCACCACGCTCCATCCGTCGTCGAGCAGCACGGTTCCCGTGCCACCGGCGTTGACCATGGGCTCGACGGCGAAGACCATGCCCGCCTTGAGGGTCGGGCCCGGGGTCCCGGGCCAGTAGTTCGGCACCTGGGGCTCCTCGTGCATGGCCGTGCCGATGGCGTGACCGACGTACTCGCGGACGACCGAGAATCCGGCGGCCTCGGCCACCCGCTGCACGGCCCGGCCGACCTCGTGCAGTCGGTTCCCCGGGGTGAGCTGGTCGATGCCCGCGTACAGGCTCGCCTCGGTGACCTCCATCAGGCGGGTCGCCTCGGCCGAGACCTCACCGACCGGCGCGGTGTAGGCGGCGTCGCCGTGGTAGCCCTCGACGATCGCCCCGCAGTCGACCGAGATGATGTCGCCTTCGACGAGGACGACGTCGGCCGACGGGATCCCGTGGACGATCATCGAGTTCGGCGAGGTGCACACCACCGCCGGGAACCCGTGGTAGCCGAGGAAGTTGGAGCCCGCACCGCGCCGGTCCAGCACGTCGCGGGCGGCGCGGTCGATGCCGAGGGTGGTGACCCCGGGACGGATCACGGCACGGGTGGCCTCGTGGATCTCGGCGACCACCCGGCCGGCCCTGCGCATCTTGGCCAGCTCGTCGGCGTTGCGCCTCATGGGTGGGTCCCCGCCGTCTTCGTGCTCGGGGTCGACATGTCCGCCATCGTAGGGGACCGGTCAGGACGGCCGGGTCACGAGAAGCGGCCGCCCTTGCGGTTCCGTCGGTCCTCGATGGCCCGGACGATCCGTTTGGTCACCGCCTCGGGCGAGCCGGTTCCGGACACCTGGGCCAGCTGACCCCGCGCCTGGTACCAGTCGATGAGCGGGGCGGTCTGGACCTCGTAGATCTCGAGCCGCCGGGAGATGGCCTCCTCGGTGTCGTCCTCGCGCTGGACCACCTCGCCGCCGCAGACGTCGCACGTCCAGTTGATCAACGGCCGCGCCGTCAGCGAGTAGTTGGCGCCGCAGTCGACGCACACCCGGCGCGACGCCAGCCGGCGCAGAACTTGGGACGTCGGGATCTCGATGTCGATCACCAGGTCCAGGTCGACCGGGGCCAGGTAGTCGGCCAGCATCCTGGCCTGCTCGACCGTGCGGGGGCAGCCGTCCAGGATGAAGCCGCGGTCCTTGGTGTCGCTCTCCTCCAGGCGGCCCGAGACCATCTCCATGATCAGGTCGTCGCCGAGCAGCTCACCCCGGTCCATCAGTTCCTTGGCCTTGCGCCCGAGCGGCGTGCCCTGCTTGACGGCCTCGCGCAGCATGTCACCCGTGGAGACGTGGGTGACGACATAGTGATGGGAGAGGGACAGACACTGCGTCCCCTTCCCCGCCCCCTGTTTGCCGAGGACGACGAGCCTGGCGCCGGCTGCCACCTACTTGAGGAAGCCCTCGTAGTTTCGCATCATGAGCTGGCTGTCGATCTGCTTCATCGTCTCGAGAGCCACACCCACGGCGATCAGGAGCGTCGTTCCGTAGAAGGGATAGCTGGTGATGTTCCACGCGGCCATGAGCAGCGACGGCGTGACCGCCACCGCCCCGAGGAAGATGGCGCCGGGCCAGGTGATCCTGTTGAGGATGTGGGCGAGGTACCGCTCCGTCGGCTGGCCCGGGCGGATGCCCGGGATGTACCCGCCCTGCTTGCGGATGATGTCCGCCTGCTGGTGGGGGTCGAACGCCACGTAGACGTAGAAGAACGTGAAGAGCAGGATGAAGAGGAAGTAGGTGAGGATGTAGAAGACGCTGGTCGGCTGCACGTTGTGGTTCACCCAGGTGCGGAAGGCGGCCGACGGGATGATGTTGGACAGCAGCACCGGGATGTACAGCACCGAGCTGGCGAAGATGATCGGGATCACGCCCGCCTGGTTGACCTTCAGCGGGATGTAGGTGTTGGAGCCGCCGTACATCTTCCGGCCGACGACCCGCTTGGCGAAGGTCACCGGGATCCGGCGCTGGCCCTGGTCGACGAAGACGATGACGACCAGCAGGGCGAGCGACACCAGCAGGATGGTGGCGAACTTCACCCTGCCCCCCTCCTGGAGGACGGTGTTGAGGCCCGAGGGGATCCCGGCCACGACGTTGGCGAAGATCAGGATCGACATGCCCTGGCCGATGCCCCGCTGGGTGATGAGCTCGGCCAGCCACATGACGAACGCGGTGCCGGCCGTCAGGGTCAGGACGATGAACCCGGCCCGCCAGATCGAGTAGTTCAGGATCAGGTCGAGCTGCTGACTCGAGCCGAAGAGGCCGCCCCCGCCCTTGTGGAACAGGTACACGAGGCCGGTCGACTGCATGAGGGCGAGGGCCACGGTGAGGTAGCGGGTGGTCTGCGTCAGCTTCTTCTGGCCGACCGCGCCCTGGTCGCGCCACTGCTCGAGCTTGGGGATGACCGTCGCCAGGAGCTGGATGATGATGCTCGAGGTGATGTAGGGCATGATGCCCAGCCCGAACACCGCCATGCGGGTGAGGGCACCGCCGCTGAACAGGTTGAGGAACCCGAGCACACCGGACGCCTTCGACTGGGCCTCGAGCTGGGCGATCTTCGAGAAGTTGACGAAGGGGACCGGCACGTTCGCCCCGAACTGGTACAGGGCGATGATGGTCAGCGTGAAGATGACCTTCTTGCGAAGGTCGGGGATGCGGAAGATGTTGGCCAAGCTGGCAAGCATGGGACTCCTCGACGCCGCGTTCGGAAGATGCTAGCGGTTGGTGAGGGCGTTGCCCTTGGCCGGCGGGCGGTCGTTGCCGAACGGTAGCGGCACGGCCACGACGGATCCCCCGGCGGCGGTGATGGCCGCCTCCGCGGACTTCGAGAAGGCGTGCGCCTCGACCCGGAGGGCCCGGGTCAGCTCGCCCCCGCCGAGGATCTTGACCAGATCGCCCTTGTGGGCCAGACCGGCCGCCACCAGGGCGGGGAGGTCCGCGACGTCACCGGGGACGGCGCCCAGATCGCCGACGTTGACCGGCGTGTACGCCACGCGGAACGGGTTCGTGAAGCCGCGGAGCTTGGGGATCCGCTGCATCAGGGGCAGCTGGCCGCCCTCGAACCCCATGGGGATCGTGTCCCGCGCGCCCTGGCCCTTGGTGCCCCGGCCGGCGGTCTTGCCGCCCTTGCCGCCGATGCCGCGGCCGACCCGCTTGCGGGCGCGGTTGGAGCCCGCCGGGGGGCGGAGTTCATGGACCTTCATGGTCAGCCTTTCTCGTCGTCGCCGGCGGACGCGACGTCCACCAGGTGCGGCACGCGTGCCAGCATCCCACGGATCTCGGGCCGGTCGGGCAGCACGTTGGTGCGTCCGATGCCCCGGAGACCGAGGGCGCGCAGCGTGCCGCGGTGCTTGGGCTTGGTTCCGATGGACGAGCGGACCTGGGTGACCCGGATCCAGCCCGTCGTCGACAGCGGGGTGTCGGTGGGGGACGCCATGTCAGCCCACCTCCGTGAACAGGTCTGCCTCGCGCTTGCGTTCGCGGTAGGCGCGCAGCATGGCGGCCGGCACGACCTCGTCGACCGGCTTGCCCCGCAGCGCGGCGATCTCGTCGGGCCGCTTCAGGCCCTTCAGCCCGGCGATCGTGGCATGGGCGACGTTGATGCCGTTGGACGATCCGAGCGACTTGGCCAGGATGTCGCGGATGCCCGCCATCTCGAGGATGGCCCGGGCGGCACCGCCGGCGATGACCCCGGTACCGGGAGCGGCGGGCTTGAGCATGACCCGGCCGGCACCGCTCTCCCCCACGATGGGATGGGTGATGGTCGAGCCGGCCAGCGGGACGTCGAACATGTTCTTGCGGGCCTCTTCGATGCCCTTCTGCACGGCGAGCCCGGCCTCCTTGGCCTTTCCGTAGCCGAGCCCGACCCGCCCGTTGCCGTCGCCGACGACCATCAGGGCGGCGAAGGAGAAGCGGCGGCCGCCCTTGACGACCTTGGACACCCGGTTGACCCGGATGGTGCGCTCCTCGAATTGCAGCTCGTTGCTGTTCACGGCCATCTCAGAACTCCAGTCCTTCGGTACGGGCGGCGTCGGCCAGCGCGGCCACCCGCCCGTGGTAGGCGAAACCGCCGCGGTCGAAGACCACGGTGGTGATCCCGGCGTCCTTGGCGCGGGAGGCCACGAGGGCGCCCACGGCCTTGGCCGCGTCGATGTTGCCGCCCGGGGAACCGCGCAGGGAGGCCTCCACCGACGACGCCGAGGCGAGGGTCCGGCCGGCGAGGTCGTCGATGAGCTGGGCGGAGATGTGCTTGTTCGAGCGGAAGACGGCCAGGCGCGGGCGCTCGGCGGTTCCCTCGACCCGACGGCGGACGCGCTTGTGGCGGCGTCGGCGGAGCTCGAGCTTGTGATCCGTGCGTGCCATTACTTGGCTGCCTTCCCGGCCTTGCGGACGACGCGCTCTCCCGCATAGCGGATGCCCTTGCCCTTGTAGGGCTCGGGCTTGCGCAGCTTGCGGATGTCGGCGGCGACCTGTCCGACCTTCTCCTTGTCGATTCCCTTGATGATGATGCGGGTGGCGCTCGGCACCTCGAAGGTCACGCCCTCGGGGGCGGCGACGTTGACCGGGTGCGAGAAGCCGAGGGCCAGCTCGAGGGCCGAGGGGCCCTTGGGCACGGCCCGGTAGCCGACACCGACGATCTCGAGCTCCTTGGAGAAGCCCTCGGTCACCCCGGTGACCATGTTGGCCACCAGGGACCGGGTCAGTCCGTGGAGCGCTCGGTTCTGGCGCTGGTCGTCGGGGCGCTCCACCATCAGCACGTCGCCGTCCTGGCGGATGCTGATGGCGGCCGGCACCTGGCGGGCCAGCTCGCCCTGAGGACCGCGGACCGTGACACGGTGGTCGTCGTCGACGGCGACGGTGACCCCGGACGGCACGGCGATGGGCGAACGTCCGATTCGGGACATCAGCGGATACCTCCTGACGAGGGGCGGCCCCCGACACGGGTGGCCCGCGACACGGGGCGGCTACCAGACATAGCAGAGCACCTCGCCGCCCATGCGGCGCTTGCGCGCCTCGCGATCGGTCATCAGGCCCTTGGAGGTCGAGACGACGGCCACGCCGAGCCCGCCGAGCACGCGCGGGATCTTGTCGGCACGGGCGTAGATGCGCAGGCCGGGCTTGGACACCCGCTTGATCCCGGAGATGGTCCGGGCACGGTCGGGCGCGTACTTCATGGTGATCTGGAGTGTCTTGCCGGGCTTGCCCGGGGACTCACTCACCTGGAACCCGCCGATGTAGCCCTCCTCCACGAGGATGGCCGCCAGCGACTCCTTGAGCTTGGAGCCGGGCATCGACACGGTGTCGAAGTGGGCGGTGTTGGCGTTCCGGATGCGGGTCAGCATGTCGGCAATCGGGTCGGTCATCGTCATCGTTCGTCGCCTCCTCTCACCAACTGGCCTTCGTCACGCCGGGGATCTCCCCGGCGTGGACCATCACCCGCAGGCAGATCCGGCACAGGCCGAACTTGCGGTACACCGACTTCGGCCGGCCGCACCGGCGGCACCGCGTGTACCCGCGCACCTTGAACTTGGGGGTGCGCTGCTGCTTCTCGATCAAAGCCTTCTTCGCCATGGGGTTACTGGTTCTCCTTGCGGAACGGGAAGCCGAAGGCGGCGAGCAGTGCCCGGCCCTCGTCATCGGTTCGTGCGGTCGTGGCGATGGTGATGTCCATGCCCCGGGTGGTGTCGATCCTGTCGTAGTCGATCTCGGGGAAGATCAGCTGCTCGGTCACCCCGAAGGTGTAGTTGCCGTGCCCGTCGAACGATCGGGGCGACAGCCCGCGGAAGTCCCGGATCCGGGGGATGGCCATGGACACCAGGCGGTCGAAGAACTCCCAGGCCCGGTCGCCCCGCAGGGTCACCTTGGCGCCGATCTCCTGCCCCTCGCGGAGCTTGAACGAGGCGATCGACTTCTTGGCCCGGGTCACGACCGGCTTCTGGCCGGCGATGATCTCCAGGTCGCGCAGGGCGCCCTCGATGAGGGACTTCTGCTGGGTGGCACGGCCGACGCCCATGTTGATCACGATCTTGGTGAGGCGCGGGACCTCCATGATGTTGGCCAGGCCCAGGGACTCCTGGAGCTCGGCCCGCACCTGTTCGTCGTAGCGCCGCTTGAGCCGCGGGCGCTCGGGTGCCGAGGTGGAGGCCATCACAGGTCCGCCCCGCACTTGCGGCACACCCGCACCTTGCGACCCTGCTCGTCCACGCGCATCCCGACACGGGTGGGAACCCCGCACGAGTTGCACACGATGGCCACCGACGAGACGGCGATCGGCATGAACTTGTCGATCACGCCGCCCTGCATCGTGGCACGGGTGGGCTTGGCGTGGCGCTTGGCCACGTGCACGCCCTCCACGATGACCCGTCCCTCGGCCGGCATGGCGCGGACCACGTGGGCCTGCTTGCCGCGGTCCTTGCCCGAGAGCACCTGGACCTTGTCACCCTTCCTGATTCGCATCTAGAGCACCTCCGGCGCCAGCGAGACGATCCGCATGAAGCGCTTGTCGCGCAGCTCCCGGCCGACGGGCCCGAAGATGCGGGTGCCGCGGGGCTGCTGCTGGTCGTTGATGAGGACGGCCGCGTTCTCGTCGAAGCGGATGTAGCTGCCGTCGGGACGGCGCTTCTCCTTCTTCGTGCGGACGACGACGCACTTCACGACGTCGCCCTTCTTGACGGCCGCACCCGGGATGGCGTCCTTGACGGTCGCCACGAAGATGTCGCCGATCGAGGCGTAGCGGCGGCGCGAGCCGCCGAGCACCTTGATGCACAGCACTTCCTTGGCACCCGAGTTGTCGGCCACCCGCAGTCGCGATTCCTGTTGGATCATCGTGCACGCTCCAGCACTTCGCCCAGCCGCCAGCGCTTGAGCTTCGACAGCGGGCGGGTCTCGACGACCCGTACCCGGTCGCCCACCTTGGCGGTGTTCTCCCCGTCGTGGACGTAGAGCTTCTTGGTCCGCTGCACGGTCTTGCCGTAGCGGGGGTGGCGGACCCGCTCGATCACGGCCACGACCACGGTCGCGTCCATCGAGTCGGACACCACGAGGCCCTCACGGACCTTGCGGGCGTTCGTCCGCTCCTCGGTCGTGCCCTCGGCACGCTGCTCGTCGGCCATCAGTCCTTCTCCTCTGCGTCGTCCGCAGCGTCGTCGTCGTCCTCGGGCTCGGCGGCGGGCGCCTCGGCGGCCTCCCGCTCCTCGGCCTCGGACCGGGCTGCCGCCCGGCGTTCCGATGCGGTGGTGTTGTCCCGGCCCTTGGCGGCGTCCTCGTCGCGGCGGCGTGCGGCGGCCCGGTGGGCCGGGAGGTCCTCGAGGGCCAGACCCTCGGCCTCGGCGATCTCCCGGTTGCGGAGCTCGGTCAGCATCCGGGCCACGTCCTTGCGCACGTGGTTGAGGCGCGAGACGTTGTCGAGCTGGCCGGTGGCCAACTGGAACCGGAGGTTGAACAGCTCGCGGCGGGTCTCGCCCAGCTGGCGCTCCAGCTCCTCGGTGTCGTACTCGCTGATCTCGGCTGCGGTGGCCATCAGACCTGCACCTCCGGCGTGCCGTGGGTACCCGGTCGGACCACGAAGCGGGCCTTGAACGGCAGCTTCTGGATGGCACGGTTCATGGCTTCGCGGGCGAGGTCCTGCTCCACGCCGGCCAGCTCGAACAGGATGCGCCCGGGCTTGACGACGGCGACCCAGTGCTCGGGGTTGCCCTTGCCGGAGCCCATGCGGGTCTCGGCCGGCTTCTTGGTGACCGGCCGGTCCGGGAACACCCGGATCCAGACCTTGCCACCACGCTTGACGTGGCGGGTCATGGCGATACGGGCGGCCTCGATCTGCCGGGCCGTCATCCAGGCCGGCTCGAGGGCCTGGATCCCGAAGTCGCCGAAGGTGACCTCGCTCCCACCCTTGGCCTGACCGGACATCCGGCCGCGCTGCTGCTTGCGGTGCTTGACCTTGCGGGGCATCAGCATGTCAGTCCACCTCCTTGCGGAAGTGCGGGGTCTCGTGGTGCTCGCGGGTGCGACGCTCGATCTCCTCGTCCTCGGTGAGGATGCGCTCGAGCTCGTCGGGGACGGCGGGCGGAGCGGCGATGTCCGCCGGGTTGTGGTCGGCGAGCCCCTGGGGGACGTCGGTCTCGGTGGTGTCGGAGTCGACGGTGACGACGCTGCCCGGGGCGCCCTGGCCGGCGAGGCGCCGGCCGCCGCCCGCGGTGATGAGGCGGCGCGGTGCCGACTCGCCGCCCTGCCCCGAGGTCTCCCCCACGGCCATGGCGGCCTCGCGGGTGATCTTCTCCTCGGAGGAGATCTTGTACGGGAGGATGTCGCCCTTGTAGATCCACACCTTGACGCCGATGCGACCGTAGGTCGTCTTGGCCTCGCGGAAGCCGTAGTCGATGTCGGCACGCAGCGTGTGCAGCGGCACCCGGCCCTCGCGGTAGGACTCCTTGCGGGACATCTCGGAGCCGCCGAGGCGGCCGGAGCACTGGACGCGGACGCCGAGGGCGCCGGCCTTCTGGACCGTCTGGATCGAGCGCTTCATGGCACGTCGGAACGCGACCCGCCGGGCCAGCTGGTCGCAGATGCCCTGGGCGATCAGGGCGGCGTCGAGTTCCGGCTGCTTGATCTCCTGGATGTTGAGCTGGATCCGGTTGTTGAGGCCGGTGATCTCCTCGATCCGCTTCTTCAGCCGGTCGGCCTCGGCACCGCGGCGCCCGATGACGATGCCCGGTCGCGCCGTGTGGATGTCCACCCGCAGGCGGTCGCGGGTTCGCTCGATCTCGATGCGGCTGACGGCAGCGGACTCGAGCTGCGACATCAGGAAGTCACGGATCTCCCAGTCCTCGATCACGCAGTTCTGGTAGTTGCGCTCCTCGAACCAGCGCGACTTCCAGTCGGTCGTGACGCCGAGCCGGAACCCGTAGGGGTTTACCTTCTGGCCCATCTACTTGCCCTTCTCCTCGGCGGTGTCGCCGGCTTCGTCGGCGGCGGAGTCGCCGTCGGTGGCCTCGTCCGTGACCTCGTCGGTCCCGGCGGCCTCTGCTTCCAGGTCCGACTCCTCGAGAGGACCGGCTTCGGTCTCGGTGATCACGTCGTCGGCCTGCACGGCATCCTCGGGCCACGCCTCGGCACCCGTGTCGTGCGCTTCTGTCGACGGGGTCGTGGTCGCCGCCGTCTCCTCCGTGCGGTTCCGGCGCGAGCCGGCCACCCGGCGCGAGCGCTGTGCGCCCGCGGCGGACTGCTTTGCCCGGCGCCGGGCGATGCGCTCGTCCGGCATCCGGCTGACGATGATGGTGATGTGCGACGTGCGCTTGCGGATGCGGGTGGCACGGCCACGGGCACGGGGCCGCCAACGCTTGAGCGTGCTGCCCTCGTCGGCGTAGCAGGCCGACACGAAGAGCTCCTCGGCGTCGAGCCCGTCGTTGTGGACGGCGTTGGCCACGGCCGAGGCCAGGACCTTGCCCACCACGACGGCGGCCTCGCGGTCGCCGTTGGCCAGGATCTCGGCGGCCAGCACGACGTCCTGGCCACGGATCAGGTTGAGCACCTGACGGATCTTGGAGGCCGACATCCGGCTGTGGCGCAGCACCGCACGGGTGCCCTCGCGCTCGTTGGTCTTCACGCCGGCCACGTCAGCGCCTCCCCGCCCGCTCTTGGCCGGCATGGAACTTGAAGGTACGGGTGGGTGCGAACTCGCCGAGCTTGTGGCCGACCATGGACTCGGTCACGTAGACCGGGATGTGCTTGCGGCCGTCGTGGACGGCGATGGTGTGGCCGACCATGTCGGGGATGATCGTGGAGCGCCGGGACCAGGTCTTGATGACCTTCTTGTCGCCGGCCGCGTTGAGGACGTCCACCTTCTTGAGGAGGTGGTCGTCGACGAACGGACCCTTCTTGAGGCTGCGGGGCATGTGTGTCGTTCCCTCTGTCTTCCCTACCGGCGCGCGCCGCGCTTGCGGCGGCGGCGGACGATCATCTTGTCGGAGTCCTTGTTGCGGGCACGGGTGCGACCCTCGGGCTGGCCCCACGGGGACACCGGGTGGCGACCGCCGGACGTCTTGCCCTCGCCACCGCCGAGCGGGTGGTCCACAGGGTTCATGGCGACGCCGCGGGTCTGCGGGCGGACGCCCTTCCAGCGGTTGCGGCCGGCCTTGCCGATCTTGACCAGCTCGGCCTCGGAGTTGCCCACGACGCCGAGGGTGGCCCGGCAGTCGATAGGCACCCGGCGCATCTCCGTGCTCGGGAGCCGCAGGGTGGCGAAGGCGCCCTCCTTGGCCACGAGTTGAACGCTCATGCCCGCGCCGCGGGCCATCTTGCCGCCCTGGCCCTCGCGGAGCTCGACGTTGTGGATGACCGAACCGACCGGGATGTAGCGCATCGGCAGCGCGTTTCCGGTGCGGATCTCGGCGCCCTGCCCCGACTGCAGGCGGTCACCGACCTGGATGCCGGCCGGGGCCAGGATGTAGCGCTTCTCCCCGTCGAGGTAGTGCAGCAGGGCGATGCGCGCGTTCCGGTTCGGGTCGTACTCGATCGTGGCGACCTTGGCCGGGATCCCGTCCTTGTCGCGCTTGAAGTCGATGATCCGGTACTGCTGCTTGTGGCCCCCGCCGCGGTGACGGGCCGTCTTGCGGCCGTGGTTGTTGCGGCCGCCGGTGCGCGGCTTCGGGGCGAGCAGCGACTTCTCGGGGCGGTCGGTGGTGAGCTCGGCGAAGTCCGAGACGGTCTGGAAGCGCCGTCCGGCGCTCGTGGGTTTACGTGATCGCAGTGCCATGAGGTGTCCCGGTCTCTCAGTTCTCGAACAGGTCGATCGAGTCACCCGGGGCGAGGGTGACGATGGCCCGCTTGGTGTCGGGGCGGTGGCCCAGGCCGCCACCCCGCCGGTTCCGCCGGGTCTTCCCCTTGCGGTTCAGGGTGTTGACGTTCGTGACCCGCACGTCGAATGCCTGCTCGACGGCGTGACGGACGTCGATCTTGGTGGCCGACGGGTCGACCACGAAGACGTAGACGTTGTTGTCCATCAGGCTGTAGGACTTCTCCGACACGACGGGCCGGATCAGGACGTTGTGGGGATCCCTCACGACTGCTCCTCCTCGTCGTCGCCGGCGGGATCGACGACCTCGGACTCGGTGACGGTGGTGACGCCGGTGACGTCACCGTGGGCGCCGACCACGAGGTCGACGTCGGTCTCGGTGACGGCCACCACATCGCCCTCGTCGCCCAGGACCTCGTCGACCCGGTGCTCCGCGACCTCGGTCACGCGACCGGTGGCGTCGGTCACCACGTCGATCTCCGTCTCGACGATCTCGACCACGTTGCCGTCTGCGTCGGTGACCACCTCCACCTCCACGGCGGAGACGACCTCGGCAGCCGGGAGGGTCTCGTCGGTGAAGACGACCCAGTCGTTGACGAGGATGTCGTAGGCGTTGAGCTCGGAGACCAGCAGCGTCTGGACCTCGGGGAGGTTCCCGAAGGAGCGGTCGGCGACGAAGTCGTCCAGACCCAGCACGACCAGCACCCGACCCTCGAGGCCGAGGGCCCCCAGGGCGGCGACGGCGGCCTTGGTGTTCGGCGCCTCGAAGGACCACTGGTCGACGAGGGCGACCTGTCCCAGGGCGGCCCGGTCCGACAGGGCGGACCGGAGAGCCAGCGCCTTCATCTTCTTGGGGGTCTTCTGGGCGTAGGAGCGGGGCTTCGGCCCGAGGGCGACGCCTCCGCCGACCCACACCGGGGACCGGCTGGACCCGGCCCGGGCCCGGCCGGTGCCCTTCTGACGGAAGGGCTTGACGCCGCCGCCGCGGACCTCCGCACGGGTCTTGGTGGACTGGGTGCCGGAACGGGCGGCGGCCAATTGGGCGGTCACCACCTGGTGGAGGACGGCCTGGTTGGGCACGATGCCGAACATCTCGGGGTCGAGTTCGACCTCACCGAGATCGGTGCCGTCGACGGCGCGGCGGGTCACCGTCCGCCGGGCGGGGGCAGGACGCAGGAAGCGCCGGATCTCGGACGGTCGGGCGGTCTCGAAATCGATGGTGTCGGTGCTCACTTGCCGCCTCCCTTTCCGGCCGGGGCCTTCACGGCGTCGCGCAGCACGACCATGCCGCCGCGGGGACCGGGGACCGCGCCCTTGACCAGCACCAGCTCGCGCTCGGGATCGGACTGGACGATCTCGAGGTTCAGCGTGGTCACCTGCTGTCCACCCATGCGGCCGGCCATCTTCGTCCCCTTGAAGACACGGGCCGGGGTGGCGCAGGCGCCGATCGAACCCGGCGAGCGGTGCTTCTTGTGGTTGCCGTGGCTGGCCCCCTGCCCCTTGAAGTTGTGGCGCTTCATGGCGCCGGCGAATCCCTTCCCCTTGGACACGGCGGTGGCGTCCACCCGTTCGCCGGCCTGGAGCACGTCGGCGGTCAGCTCCTGGCCGACCTCGTACTCGGAGGCGTCGTCGAGGCGCAGCTCCACCAGGCGGCGGCCGGGGTCGACGCCGGCCTTGTCGTAGTGCCCCTGTTCGGGCCGGGTGAGGGTGGCGGGGCGCCGGTGGCCCCAGGTGACCTGCAGCGCGGAATATCCCTCGTGCTCGGGGGTCTTGACCTGCACGACCCGGACCGGCGCGACGCGCAGGACCGTCACCGGGATGGCCCGGTTCTGGTCATCCCAGATCTGTGTCATTCCTACCTTTTCGCCCACGATCGCCTTGCTGGCCACTGGAGCTTCTCCGTCTCGACTCTTCGCTCTTGCTCGGCACCGGTGGGTGCCGATCCTGTGCTGCTGGTGCTGCCCGGTCCCGTGCCGGTCATGGGCGCCCGACCGGGCAGGCGCCCGTCCGGGGGGTCCCGGTGGTACTCCCCCGGTCAGACCGGGCCGCCATCGTGCCCGCCGGGACGCACCGGCTCGCACGCAGACGCTCCGCTCGGAGGATCCCGAGCGGAGCGCTCGCCTGGTTTGGCCCGAGGTCCCCGCCGCAGGACGGCGGGCGCTCGAACACGTCCCATTCGCATGGGTCGACCCGGAATCAGGCCGACCGGAAACTCTATACCATCGGGCCCCACCGCGCTAGGCCGGCCCGGTGCGCCCACGGGGGCGGTCCGGCGGCCCGCACGAGGCGCCGGGTCAGACGGTCTGGATCTTGATCTCGATGTCGACGCCGGCCGGCAGGTCGAGCCGCTGGAGCGAGTCGACAGTCTTGGGCGTGTGCTCCACGATGTCCACGAGGCGCTTGTGGACCCGCATCTCGAAGTGCTCCCGGCTGTCCTTGTACTTGTGGGGGGACCGGATCACCGTGTACCGGTGCTTCTCGGTGGGCAGCGGCACCGGACCCAGGACCTTGGCCTGGGTGCGCAGCACCGTCTGGACGATCTTCTCGGTCGACTGATCGAGGATCTCGTGGTCGTACGCCTTCAGGCGGATGCGGATCTTCTGACGGGGGCCCTCTGCGGCCATGGGTTGCGGCGTCCTCTCGGTGGTATGCGGTCTCGGGCGGGTACTACTCGAGGATCTTGGTGACCCGGCCCGAGGCCACGGTGCGTCCACCCTCGCGGATGGCGAAGCGCAGGCCCTCGTCCATGGCGATCGGCTTCCCGAGCTCGACCGTCATGTCCGTGTTGTCGCCGGGCATGACCATCTCGGTGCCCTCGGGCAGGGTGATGGTGCCGGTGACGTCCGTGGTGCGGAAGTAGAACTGCGGACGGTAGTTGGTGAAGAACGGCTTGTGACGCCCACCCTCGTCCTTGTTCAGCACGTAGACGGTCGCCTCGAACTTGGTGTGGGGGGTGATGGAGCCGGGCTTGCACAGCACCTGGCCGCGCTCCACCTCCTCCTTCTTCGTGCCGCGGAGCAGGGCGCCGACATTGTCGCCGGCCTGGCCCTCGTCGAGCAGCTTGCGGAACATCTCGATGCCGGTGACCGTGGTCTTCTGCGTGTCGCGCAGGCCGACGATCTCGACCTCCTCGCCCACCTTGATGACACCCTGCTCGATCTTGCCGGTCACCACGGTGCCGCGGCCGGTGATGGACATGACGTCCTCGACCGACATGAGGAAGGGCTTCTCGACATCGCGCTCGGGCTCGGGGATGTAGGAGTCGACCGCCTCCATGAGCTCGGTGATCTTCGCAGCCCACTCGGGATCGCCCTCGAGCGCCTTGAGGGCGCTGACCCGCACGATGGGGGTGTCGTCACCGGGGAACTCGTACTCGTTCAGGAGCTCACGCACCTCGAGCTCGACCAGGTCCAGGAGCTCCTCGTCGTCCACCGTGTCGGCCTTGTTGAGGGCGACCACGATGTAGGGCACGCCGACCTGACGGGCGAGCAGCACGTGCTCACGGGTCTGGGGCATGGGGCCGTCGGCGGCCGACACGACCAGGATGGCGCCGTCCACCTGGGCGGCACCGGTGATCATGTTCTTGATGTAGTCGGCGTGGCCGGGCATGTCGACGTGGGCATAGTGCCGGTTGGGCGTCTCGTACTCGACGTGGGCGATGGAGATCGTGATGCCCCGCTGGCGCTCCTCGGGGGCCTTGTCGATCTGGTCGAAGGGCGTGAACGACGTGGTCGGGTCGTTGTCGTGGAGGACCTTGGTGATGGCCGCGGTGAGCGTGGTCTTCCCATGGTCGATGTGTCCCATCGTCCCGACGTTCACGTGGGGCTTGGTGCGCTCGAACTTTGCCTTGGCCATAGTTGGGGTGATGCTCCCTGATCTCGGACGGTAGCCCCCTCGGGCCCGCCACGACGGAGGCGTTCACCTCCGTCATTCCTCGTGTTCGGTGGACTGCGGTGCTTCTGGTGCTGCGGGTGCTGGTGAAACAGGTGGTGCGGTGCGGGGCCGCACGGCGCCGGTGAGCGGTGCCGTGCCGCCTACTCGCCGCGCGCCTTGGCGATGATCTCCTTGGCGATGGACTCGGGGACCTCGTTGTACGCGGCGAACTGCATCGAGTACGTGGCCCGCCCCTGTGTACGCGACCGCAGGTCGGTAGCGTAGCCGAACATATCGCTCAGCGGTACCTGCGCCCGGACGATGTGGCTGTTGCCCCGCTGCTCCATGCCCTCGACCTTGCCCCGTCGGGACGACAGGTCGCCGATGACGTCGCCCATGTAGTCCTCGGGGGTGGTGACCTCGACGGCCATCACCGGCTCCAGGAGGACGGGATCGGCCAGCTGCGCGGCCTTCTTGATGGCCATCGAGCCGGCGATCTTGAACGCCATCTCCGAGGAGTCCACGTCGTGGTAGGAGCCGTAGGTCAGGACCACCTTGATGTCGACCGTCGGGTAGCCGGCGAGCACACCCGAGGTGATCGACTCGCGGATGCCCTGGTCGACCGAGGGGATGTACTCCTTCGGGATCACGCCGCCGGTGATCTTGTCCTCGAAGACGTAGCCGCCCCCGGGGCCCGTGGGCTCGAGCGTGATGACCACGTGGCCGTACTGGCCCTTGCCGCCTGTCTGGCGGACGTACTTCATCTCGACCTTCTCGGCGGACTTCCGCACCGTCTCGCGGTACGCCACCTGGGGCTTGCCCACGTTGGCATCCACGTTGAACTCGCGGAGCATCCGGTCGACCAGGACCTCGAGGTGGAGCTCGCCCATGCCCGAGATCACGGTCTGGCCCGTCTCCTCGTCGGACTGGACCCGGAAGGTCGGGTCCTCCTCGGACAGCGCGAACAGGGCCTTGGACAGCTTGTCCTGGTCGGCCTTGGTCTTGGGCTCGACGGCCACGTGGATGACCGGCTCGGGGAAGGTGAGGGACTCCAGGATCACCTGGTCGTCCGGGTCGCACAGCGTGTCCCCGGTGGTGGTCTGCTTGAGGCCCACCGCGGCGACGATGTCGCCCGCGTACATGGCGTCGAGGTCCTCGCGGGTGTTGGCGTGCATCTGCAGGATGCGGCCGATGCGCTCCTTTCGGTCCTTCGTGGAGTTGACCACCGCCGAACCCTTGGTCAGGGTGCCGGAATAGACCCGGAGGTAGGTGAGCTTGCCCACGTACGGGTCGGTCATGATCTTGAAGGCCAGGGCGCTGAAGGGGGCCGAGTCGTCGGCGGGACGCTCGACCTCGACGCCCTCCTTGCGGGGGACCGTGCCCATGGTGGGCGGGATGTCGAGCGGGCTCGGCAGGTAGTCGACCACCGCGTCGAGCATGGGCTGGACGCCCTTGTTCTTGAAGGCGGTGCCGCACAGGATCGGCACGGCGTGGTTGCCCAGGGTGACCGTCCGCAGGGCGCGGGTGAGGTCCTCGGGGAGGATCTCCTCGTCGCCCAGGTACTTCTCCATGATGAGGTCGTCGTGGTTGGAGACCACGTCGATCAGCTCGGCGTGGGCGGCCTCGGCGGCGTCGCGCAGGCTGTCCGGGATGGGCTCCTCCACCCAGTCCTCGCCCATGCCGTCGTCCCACACCAGGGCCCGCATGTGGACCAGGTCGACGACGCCCCGGAACCCGCCCTCGGCGCCGATGGGGAGCTGCACGACGGCGACGGTGCAGTCGAGCCGGTCCTTGATCATGTCGACGCACATCTCGAAGTTGGCGCCGGTCCGGTCCATCTTGTTGACGAAGCAGATCCGGGGGACCTCGTACTTGTTGGCCTGGCGCCAGACCGTCTCGGTCTGGGGCTCCACGCCGGCGACGGCGTCGAACACGGCGACCGCGCCGTCGAGCACGCGCAGCGACCGCTCCACCTCGACGGTGAAGTCCACGTGCCCGGGGGTGTCGATGATATTGATCAGCGTGTCGTGCCACATGCAGGTGGTGGCGGCCGACGTGATGGTGATGCCGCGCTCCTGCTCCTGGACCATCCAGTCCATGGTGGCGGCACCCTCGTGGACCTCGCCGATCTTGTAGTTCTTGCCGGTGTAGTAGAGGATCCGCTCGGTCGTCGTGGTCTTACCCGCGTCGATGTGGGCCATGATGCCGATGTTGCGGGTCTTGGCCAGCGGGTGGGTGCGGGTCATGTTGTCAGACATGGTGGGTCAACTCTCGGGTCGTGCTCGTGGCGGAGGCGAGGCGGGCAGGCCGCCGACTACCAGCGGTAGTGGGCGAACGCCTTGTTGGACTCGGCCATCTTGTGGAGGTCTTCGCGGCGCTTGGCGGCAGCGCCGATGCCGTTGGCCGCGTCGCGGATCTCGTTCGACAGGCGCTCGGCCATCGTCTTTTCGCGACGCTGCTGCGAGTAGCCGACCAGCCAGCGGATCGACAGCGTCGTGGCCCGGCGGGGGCGGACCTCGACCGGGACCTGGTAGGTGGCCCCGCCGACCCGGCGGCTGCGGACCTCGAGCTCGGGCCGGGTGTTCTCCACGGCCTTCTTGAGGACGGCGACCGGGTCGTTGCCGGTCTTCTCCGCGACGTCGGCCAGCGCGGCGTAGACGATCCGCTCGGCCAGCGTGCGCTTGCCGCGGCTCAGGACCCGGTTGACCACCTGGGTGACCAGCACCGAGTGGTAGACGGGGTCGGGCATGAGCTCACGACGGACTGCGGGACCTTTGCGGGGCACGTCAGGACTCCTTCTTCGCGCCGTAGCGGCTACGGGCCTGGTTCCGCTCCCGGACGCCGGAGGCGTCGAGGGTGCCGCGGATCACCTTGTAGCGGACCCCGGGGAGGTCCTTCACACGGCCTCCGCGGACCAGGACGATCGAGTGCTCCTGGAGGTTGTGGCCCTCGCCCGGGATGTACGCCGTGACCTCGAGACCGCTGGTGAGCCGCACGCGGGCGACCTTGCGGAGGGCGGAGTTCGGCTTCTTCGGGGTGTGGGTGTACACGCGGGTGCACACACCGCGGCGCTGGGGGGCGCCGCGGAGGGCCGGTGTCTTCGACTTGGTCGGCTTGGTGGCCCGGCCTTTGCGGACGAGCTGGGAAATCGTGGGCACGCGTGACCTCTAGGTTGTGGACTGCAGGGATGCTTCAGGACTGCTACGGACTGCTCCGGTGGTCTGCGGGGGGACCCGCCCGGGACTTCCCGGCCGACCACCTGCACGCCTCCTCTGCGCCAACACGCAGGCGGGCTGCACCGCGCGGCATGCAGCCGCAAGGGTTCCATGCTACGGCATCGCCACCCCCCGGGCAAGTGCGCCCGGGACCGGCGACGGGCTCCGGGCGGCCGCGGGACCCGTCACCCGCTGCGGGTGCGGGGCGGGTGCAGGACCGCATCCCCGCGGGCCGGGTGGGCCCGTGGGGCTGCGGCATGCTCAGGCTCCGGCTTCGAGCGTCCCGCCCTCGACGGGACGGTCGGTGCCGCCGACATCGGGAGACCCGCCGGCAACGTCCTCCGGCGACGGCACGGCACCGAGCCAGCTGGCATCGATGTCCGAGCTGAACGTGCCCAGCGTGCCGTCCCCACCGGTGTCCCGCAGCCATGCGGCCAGGTCCTCGGTGTCGGTGTCCATGCCGCCCAGGGCCCAGGCCGGCATGGCCTCGGCACCCGGCATCTCCAGCTTGATGTCCCGGTACCGCTCCATGCCGGAGCCCGCCGGGATCAGCTTGCCGATGATGATGTTCTCCTTGAGGCCGAAGAGCTGGTCCGACTTGCCCTCGATGGCGGCCTCGGTGAGCACCCGGGTCGTCTCCTGGAAGGAGGCGGCCGACAGCCACGACTCGGTCGCCAGCGACGCCTTGGTGATGCCCATCAGCTCGGGGCGACCCTCGGCCGGACGCTTCCCGTCGGTGACGAGCGCCCGGTTGACCTCGGCGTAGATGCGGCTGTCGACGCGCTCACCCGGCAGGAACGTGGCGTCCCCCGGCTCGGCGACGAGCACCCGGCGCAGCATCTGGCGCACGATCAGCTCGATGTGCTTGTCGTGGATCGACACGCCCTGGTCCCGGTAGACCTTCTGGACCTCTTCCACGAGGTACTGCTGGGTCTCGCGGATGCCCTTGACCTCGAGCAGCTCCTTCGGGTCCTTCGGGCCTTCGACCAGTGCGTCGCCGGCGGCGACCTCCTCGCCGTCTCCCACCTCGAGGTGGGCACGCGGGGCCAGGAGCACGGTGTGCTCCTCGCCGTCGTCGGCGACCACGGTGATGTGGCGTCCGGACTCGTCCTCCTCGACCCGGGCGACGCCCGAGTGGCGGGCGAGCACGGCGGCACCCTTCGGGGTGCGGGCCTCGAAGAGCTCGACGACCCGTGGCAGGCCGTGGGTGATGTCCTCGCCGACGATGCCACCGGTGTGGAACGTCCGCATGGTCAGCTGGGTTCCGGGCTCGCCGATCGACTGGGCGGCGATGACGCCGACGGCCTCGCCGAGCTCGATCATCTCGCCGGTGGCGAGCGACAGGCCGTAGCAGGCCGCGCAGATCCCCTGCTCCGCTTCGCACGTCAGCACCGAACGGGTGCGGACGCGGTCGACGGTGGCGTCGTCGCGCAGGCGGGTGACCAGCTCGTCGGTCAGCACAGTGCCGGCCTCCAGCTTGGTCTTGTCCGACAGCGTCACCGGCTCCGACAGGATGCGACCGGTCACCCGGGTCTCGAGGTACGACCGGGTACCGGCGCTGTCCGGCACGACCCCCTCGATCCAGATGCCGCGCACCGAGCCGCAGTCGTCCTCGCGGACGATGAGCTCCTGGGCGACGTCGACGAGCCGGCGGGTGAGGTAACCGGAGTCGGCGGTGCGGAGGGCGGTGTCGGCCAGGCCCTTGCGGGCACCGTGGGTCGAGATGAAGTACTCGAGCACGGAGAGGCCTTCTCGGAACGAGGACTTGATGGGCCGGGGGATCATCTCGCCGCGGGGGTTGGACACGAGGCCCTTCATGCCCGCGATCTGACGGATCTGCTGGCTGTTCCCTCGGGCACCGGAGTCGACCATCATGTCGATCGGGTTGAAGGTGATCTCGGACATGGTCTTCTCCATGGCCTTCCCGACCTCGGAGTTGGCCGAGGTCCAGATCTCGATCTCCTTCTGGCGACGCTCGTCGTCGGTGATGATGCCCCGCTTGAACTGCTGCTCGGCCTTGTCCGCCTCCTTCTCGTACCGGTCGAGGATGGCGCCCTTCTCCTTCGGGGTGACGACGTCGTTGATCGAGATGGTCAGGCCGGACTGTGCGCCGTAGCGGAAGCCCAGCGACTTGATCCGGTCGAGGCTGGCCGCCACCTCCCGCTTCGGGAACCCGGACGCCACCTCCTCCACGATGGTGCCGATGGCCGTGTTCCGCTTGCCGACGATGTCGTTGATGTAGCGGTACGTGTCCGGCAGCGCCGTGTTGAAGAAGAGCCGGCCGGCGGTGGTCTCCAGCTCGATCCGCTCGTCGGCGGCAGGGCCGGTCAGGTTGCCGTCGGCATCCACCTCGGCGCCGTTGGTCAGCGCGATGGAGTGGGCCAGGGCACTGCCGGCCTCCGGGCGCAGCACGATCTTGGCGTGCAGCTCGATGTCGCCGGCGTCGAACGCCGTCTCGACCTCGTAGGCGTGCCGGAAGACCCGGCCCTCGCCCTTCAGCCCGTCCTCGACCAGCGTGAGGTAGTAGATGCCGAAGACCATGTCCTGGGTGGGCACGGTGATCGGACGCCCGGTCGCCGGGGACAGGATGTTGTTGGACGACAGCATCAGGACCCGCGCCTCGGCCTGGGCCTCGGCGGACAGGGGCAGGTGCACGGCCATCTGGTCGCCGTCGAAGTCGGCGTTGAACGCGGTGCAGACCAGCGGGTGGACCTGGATGGCCTTGCCCTCGACCAGGACGGGTTCGAAGGCCTGGATGCCCAGGCGGTGCAGGGTCGGGGCACGGTTCAGCAGCACCGGGTGCTCCTTGATGACCCCTTCCAGCACGTCCCAGACCTGCGGGCGCCGGCGCTCGACCATGCGCTTGGCCGACTTGATGTTCTGGGCGTACTCGGCGTCGACGAGCCGCTTCATGACGAACGGCTTGAACAGCTCGAGTGCCATCAGCTTGGGCAGGCCGCACTGGTGGAGCTGGAGGTTCGGACCGATCACGATGACCGAGCGGCCCGAATAGTCGACGCGCTTGCCGAGCAGGTTCTGGCGGAACCGGCCCTGCTTGCCCTTCAACATGTCCGACAGGCTCTTGAGCGGGCGGTTGCCCGGCCCGGTGACCGGGCGTCCGCGGCGGCCGTTGTCGAACAGCGCGTCGACCGCCTCCTGGAGCATCCGCTTCTCGTTGTTGATGATGATCTCCGGCGCGCCCAGGTCGAGCAGCCGCTTGAGGCGGTTGTTCCGGTTGATGACCCGGCGGTAGAGGTCGTTGAGGTCGGACGTGGCGAACCGGCCGCCGTCGAGCTGCACCATGGGACGCAGGTCGGGCGGGATGACCGGCACCGAGTCGAGGATCATGGCCCGCGGGTCGTTGATCCGGCGGCCCTGCTCGTCGCGGCGGTTGAAGGCGGTGACGATCTTGAGGCGCTTGATGACCTTCTGGCGGCGCTGGGCCGACAGGGGCTTGCGCCCGTCGGCGGCGTCGATCATCTCGCGGAGCTTGATCTCCTCGGCGTCGAGGTCGATCCGGTCGATGAGCCGGGTGATGGTCTCCGCACCCATGCCGCCCTCGAAGTAGTCCTCGTAGCGGATGCGCATCTCGCGCCACAGGAGCTCGTCTTCGAGGATCTTGCGGGAGTGCAGGCTCTTGAACTCGTCGAAGGCCCGCTGGGCGAGGGCGGTCTCGTCGTCGTAGCGCTCGCGCACCCCGGCGATCTCCTTGTCGGCCAGCCGCTGGCGCGCCTTGGTCTCGGCATCCTTGGCCCCGGCCTTCTCCAGGTCGGAGAGCTCCTTCTCCAGGTCCTTGAAGCGACGGTCGATGTCGAGATCGCGCTTCTTCTCGATGTCGGCGATCTCGTCGCGCAGCTCCGCCTCGAGCTCGGGCAGGTCCTCGTGGCGCTTGGCCTCGTCGACCCAGGTGACCAGGTTGGCGGCGAAGTAGATGACCTTCTCCAGCTGCTTGGCCTTCAGCTCCTCGCGGGCCTCGGTGCCCATGAGCAGGTACGCCAGCCAGCTACGGGTGCCGCGCAGGTACCAGATGTGGACGACGGGTGCGGCCAGCTCGATGTGGCCCATGCGCTCGCGCCGGACCTTGGAGCGCGTGACCTCCACGCCGCAGCGCTCGCAGATGATGCCCCGGAAGCGGACCCGCTTGTACTTGCCGCAGTAGCACTCCCAGTCCTTGGTCGGGCCGAAGATCTTCTCGCAGAAGAGCCCGTCCTTCTCCGGACGGAGCGTGCGGTAGTTGATGGTCTCCGGCTTCTTGACCTCGCCGTTGGACCACCCCCGGATGGAGTCGGCCGTAGCCAGACCGATCCGCAGCTGGTCGAACTCGTTGACATCCAACATCAGAAACCCCTTTCGGCAGCGCGACGGGCATCTTCCTCGTCCGACCCGCGCTCGGGTCGGCTGATGTCGATACCAAGTTCCTCGGCTGTACGGAACACGTCCTCGTCCAGCTCCCTCATCTCGATCTCCTCGCCGCCGGGAGCCAGGACCTCGACGTCCAGGCACAACGACTGCATCTCCTTGATGAGCACCTTGAAGCTCTCGGGGATGCCGGGCTCGGGGATGTTCTCGCCCTTCACGATGGCCTCGTAGACCTTCACGCGGCCGAGCACGTCGTCCGACTTGATGGTCAGGAGCTCCTGGAGCGCGTAGGCGGCGCCGAACGCCTCGAGGGCCCACACTTCCATTTCGCCGAAGCGCTGACCGCCGAACTGGGCCTTGCCGCCCAGCGGCTGCTGCGTGATCATCGAGTACGGACCGGTCGACCGGGCGTGGATCTTGTCGTCCACCAGGTGGTGGAGCTTCAGGATGTACACGAAGCCGACCGAGACCGGGTTGTCGTAGGGCTCGCCGGTGCGACCGTTGTACAGCTGCGACTTGCCTTCGTCGTTGACCTGGATCGAGCCGTCCTCGCCGTCCGGGTTGAGCTTGCGGAAGATCTGCTGGATCGTCGGGTGACGGCCGGCCTGGTCCTCCTCGTCCCAGTGGGCACCGTCGAACACCGGGGTCGAGACCCACACGGCGGGGTCGGTGCGCGGGCGGGTCTTGGTCTCGGTGCCGCGGAGCGGGGTGCTGGCGACGTCGCCGGCACCCTCCCAGCCCCAGCGGGCGGCGTAGCCGAGGTGCGACTCGAGCACCTGGCCGACGTTCATCCGGCTCGGCACCCCGAGGGGGTTGAGCACGATGTCGACCGGGGTGCCGTCGGCCTGGAACGGCATGTCCTCGATGGGGAGGATCTTCGAGATGACGCCCTTGTTGCCGTGGCGGCCGGCGAGCTTGTCGCCCTCGGAGATCTTGCGCTTCTGGGCCACGTACACCCGGACCAGCTGCTCCACGCCGGGTGGCAGCTCGTGTGCGTCCTCACGGGAGAAGACGCGCACGTCGATCACCGTGCCCTGCTCTCCGTGGGGGACCTTGAGGGACGTGTCGCGCACCTCGCGCGCCTTCTCGCCGAAGATGGCGCGCAGCAGGCGCTCCTCGGGAGTCTGCTCGGTCTCGCCCTTGGGCGTGACCTTGCCCACCAGGACGTCACCCGGGCCGACCTCGGCACCGATGCGGATGATGCCGCGCTCGTCGAGGTCGGCGAGGATCTCCTCGGACAGGTTCGGGATGTCCCGGGTGATCTCCTCGGCGCCCAGCTTCGTGTCCCGGGCGTCCACCTCGTGCTCCTCGATGTGGATCGACGTGAGGACGTCGTCCTTCACCAGGCGCTCCGACAGGATGATGGCGTCCTCGTAGTTGTAGCCCTCCCACGGCATGAAGGCCACGAGCAGGTTCTTGCCCAGGGCGAGCTCGCCGTTGTGGGTGGCGGGGCCGTCGGCCAGGACGTCGCCGGCCGAGACCTTCTGGCCCTCGTCGACGATGACCTTCTGGTTGATGGCGGTGTTCTGGTTCGACCGGCGGAACTTGGCCAGGCGGTAGACCTTCTTGCCCAGCACGTGGCCGTTGCGGTCCTTGGCGCCCGACTTGTACTCCACGGTGATCTGGTCGCCCGAGACCTCGACGACGGTGCCGTCGCCCTCGGCCATGATCACGTCACCCGCGTCACGGGCGGCACGGGCCTCGACGCCGGTCCCGATGTAGGGGGCCTCGGGGACCACCAGCGGCACGGCCTGCTTCTGCATGTTGGCACCCATGAGGGCCCGGTTGGCGTCGTCGTGCTCGACGAAGGGGATCAGCGCGGTCGAGACCGACACGATCTGCTTCGGCGAGACGTCCATGAGGTCGACCTCGGACGGGGACACGAAGTCGATCTCGGAGGTGGTGCCGTACGAGGTGGTGGCGAGGCCGACCCGGACACCGGTCCCCTGCGGGCCGCGGCGGACGAGCACCTTCTCCTCGGTGAACCGCCCCTTGGCGTCGAGGGCGGCGGAGGCCTGGGCGATGACGTGCTCCTCCTCCTCGTCGGCGGCGAGGTAGAGGATCTCGTCGGTCACCTGGCCGCCGACGACCTTGCGGTAGGGGGTCTCGATGAAGCCGTACTCGTTGACCCGGGCATAGGTGGCGAGCGAGCCGATGAGGCCGATGTTCGGGCCCTCGGGGGTCTCGATCGGGCACATGCGCCCGTAGTGCGAGGTGTGGACGTCACGGACCTCGAAACCCGCCCGCTCGCGGGACAGGCCGCCCGGGCCGAGGGCCGACAGGCGACGCTTGTGGGCCAGGCCCGAGAGCGGGTTGTTCTGGTCCATGAACTGGCTGAGCTGGCTGGTGCCGAAGAACTCCTTGACGGCAGCGACCACCGGACGGATGTTGATCAGGGTCTGGGGCGTGATGGCCTCGACGTCCTGGGTGGTCATCCGCTCGCGCACCACCCGCTCCATCCGCGACAGGCCCACGCGGACCTGGTTCTGGATGAGCTCGCCCACCGACCGGATCCGGCGGTTGGCGAAGTGGTCCTGGTCGTCGATGCGGTAGTTCGACTCGCCGTCGGCCATGTGCTTGGCCAGGTGGAGCATGTAGGTCGAGGACGCCAGGATCTCGGCCGGGCTGAGGACGCCCTGGGTCGGCGAGGGGCGCTCGAGGTCGATGTCGAGCAGCTCGGAGATGCGCTCGATCTCCGGCCCGAGCTTCCGGTTGAGCTTGTAGCGGCCCACCCGGGTGAGGTCGTAGCGCTTCGGGTTGAAGAACGCGTTCTCGAAGTACTGGCGGGCGGCCTCGACCGAGAGGGGCTCGCCGGGACGGGCGCGCTTGTAGATCTCGAGCAGCGCCTCCTCGCGGGTGGGGGCGAGGTTCTGCTCCTTCTCCCACTGGCCCTCGAGGAAGTCGAAGTGGCGGACGAACCGCTCCAGGAATGCCTGGTCCTCGTAGCCCAGCGCGCGCAGCAGCACGAAGAGCGAGAGCCGGCGCTTGCGGGCGACCCGGCAGCCGGCGGTGACGTCCTTGCCCGGCTTGGCCTCGACGTCGAACTCGATCCACTCACCCCGGTAGGGGTGGATGGTGCCCGTGAACACCGTCTTGGCGTCGCGTCCGGGCTGGAAGATGACGCCCGGGGACCGGACCAGCTGGCTGACGACGACGCGCTCGGTGCCGTTGACGATGAAGGTGCCCTTGTCGGTCATGACGGGGAAGTCCCCCATGAAGACCGTCTGCTCCTTGATCTCCCCGGTCCCGGCGTTCATGAACCGGGCGCGCACGAAAACCGGCGCGGCGTAGGTCATGTCCTTCTCCTTGCACTCCTCCACCGAGAACTTGGGCGGCGGGCGCAGGTCGGGGTCGGTCGGGTCGAATTCCAGTTCGAGGCTCAGCTGACCGGTGAAGTCCTCGATCGGGCTGATGTCGTTGAACGTCTCCGCCAGGCCGCGGTCCAGGAACCACTTGAAGGAGTCCCGTTGGATGGCGACGAGATCGGGCAGCGGAAGCGCCTCGTCGATGTTGGCAAACGAAAAACGTTCCGGGCTGTTGGACCGTGTAGGCAACGGCCTACTCCTCCCAGTTGCAAGGCGAATGGGGCAAGGACGGGGTACTGCGGTGATGCGGGGTTCGAAGCGGCACGTCTAGACGGGGTCTGCAGGTTCGACGACCGCCGCCGGAGCAGTCGTCGGGGGCGTGAGGGCGCGCGTCACTCAGCGCGAACGGCTGAGGAAGGCGACAGGGGCAGGCACGGCAACCAGTAAGCATAACCGGAAGCGCACAAGATCACAACCCATACGGGGGAACCCCGGAGCCAGGCCCCCACAAGGTACGAGAACCGGGGGGAACAGTCAAGGATCCCGGCCGTCGGACCGCACACCCGGGAGCACCCGGGCGTGCTGCGTCGACCACCTGCAGCCCGGGACCCGACCGTCCAGGTGACGGCCGGGATCCCGGGGCGGTACTACTTGAGCTCGACGGTGGCGCCGGCGCCCTCGAGCTGCGCCTTCGCCTTCTCGGCGTCCTCCTTGTTGGCCTTCTCGAGCACGGGCTTGGGGGCACCGTCCACGAGGTCCTTGGCCTCCTTGAGGCCGAGGCTGGTCAGCGCCCGCACCTCCTTGATCACCTGGATCTTCTTGTCGCCGGCCGCGGTGAGGATGACGTCGAATTCGCTCTTCTCCTCGTCGGCGGCGGCCTCGCCGCCGGCGGCGCCCCCGGCGGGTGCGGCGGCGGCCACGGCCACGGGTGCGGCGGCGGTGACGCCGAAGCGCTCCTCGAACTCCTTGAGGAGCTCGCTGAGCTCCAGCACGGACAGCTCAGCGATGCCGTCCAGAATCTGGTCCTTGGTCAGGGTTCCTGCCATCGTCGTTGCTCCTTGTTCCTGTGTGTCGTTGATTGGTCGGTGGATCGGTGTGTCGTGGCGCCGGCTAGCCGGCGTCCGGTGCCTCGTCGGCTCCGTCGGCCGGGGTCGCGTCGGCTCCCTCGTCGGCGGCCTCCGCAGCAGGGGCGTCTGCTGCAGGGGCGTCCGCTGCCTCCTCGGTGGCGGTCCCGGCGGTCGCCGCTCCGGCCTCCGGGGCCGATTCGGGCGGGACCACGTCGCCGTCGCCCTCGGCCCGACGCTGGTCGACCAGGGCGGCGATTCCGTAGGCCAGGTTGCGGGGCAGGGCCTGGACCAGGCCGGCCAGCTGCTGGAGCGGGGCCGACAGGGCACCGGCGAACTGGGCCAGAAGGGTCTCGCGGGACGGGAGCTCGGCCAGGACGTCGATGTCGGCGGCCGACATGACCACGGTGCCCACCACCCCGCCCTTGACGACGAGGTTGGGGTTGGCCCGGGCGAAGTCCCGCAGGGCCTTGGCCACGGCACTGACGTCGCCGTGGACGAAGGCGATGGCGGTCGGGCCGGCGAGCAGGTCCCTCACGCCCTCACGGGGCGTGTCGGCAACGGCCAGACGCACGAGGGTGTTCTTGTAGACCTTGTAGTCGCCGCCGGCGGCGGTCAGCTCACGGCGCAGCTCGGCCAGCTCGGCGACGGTCAGACCCCGGTACTCGGTGAGGAGCGCGCCGTCGGCGGCCTCCATCCGTTCGCGCACCTCGTTGACGACGGCGACCTTCTCGGCCCTCGGATTGTCCATCGTGCCTCCACCGAGCGAATCGCTCTGGTCGGGCCGTAGACACCGGCGGGTGGCCAGCCCCGGGCACGCAGTGCTCGGAGCGGAACGCCTCATCAGGCGGACCCGTCGGGGTCCCTTCGGTACCGGGTGACCGGTACACCGGAGGTCTACGGCAGTTCTGTAGATCGGTAAAAGCTGATGCTAGCCCACAAGTGCCGGCCGGGGCCAGCGGCCGGGGCCAGCGGCCGGGGCCGGATCAGGCCGTCGCCGCCAGCTCCTCGTCGGCGTGGCGGGCCTGGAGCGGGTCGATGTGGACGCCGGGGCCCATCGTCGACGACAGCGTCACCGCCCGGACGTAGCGGCCCTTGGCCGACGCCGGCTTGGCCCGATGGATCTCGTCCATGACGGCGTGGATGTTCTCGAGCAGCTTGGCCTTGTCGAAGGACGCCTTGCCCACCCGGATGTGGACGTTGCCGACCTTGTCGGTGCGGTACTCCACCCGCCCCCCCTTGAACTCCAGGACGGCACGCTCGACGTCGTCGGTGACGGTCCCGGTCTTGGGGTTGGGCATCAGGCCCCGGGGCCCGAGGACCCGGCCGAGCGTGCCCACCTGGCCCATCAGGTCCGGCGTGGCGATGGCGATGTCGAAGTCGAGGAAGCCCTCGTTGGCCACCCGGGCGACCAGGTCGTCGGTGCCGACCACGTCGGCACCGGCGGCGCGGGCCTCGGCGGCCTTCTCCCCGGCGGCGAAGACGGCGACCCGTGCGGTGCGGCCGGTGCCGGCCGGGAGCGAGAGCGTTCCCCGGACGATCTGGTCGGCCTTGCGGGGGTCGACCCCGAGGCGGACGGCGAGCTCGACGGTCTCGTCGAAGGTGGCCTTGGCCGAGGACTTCACCAGGTCGACCGCCTCGGACGCCGAGTAGAGGTGCTGGCGGTCGATCCCGGCGAGGCTGGCGGTGTACTTCTTTCCCCTGGACATTGGCGTGTCTCTTTCGTGTTGACGGGTACGGGCGGTCTGCCGGCTCAGCCGGCGACGGCGATCCCCATGGAGCGGGCGGTGCCGGCGACCTGCTTCTTCGCCGACTCGATGTCGGACGTGTTCAGGTCGGGCAGCTTGATGGTGGCGATCTCGGTGATCTGGGCGTCGGTGACGGAGGCGACCTGCTCGCGACCGGCCGTCGAGGCACCCTTGTCGATCCCGGCGGCCTGGCGCAGCAGTGCGGCAGCAGGAGGGGTCTTGAGGACGAACGAGAACGTCCGGTCCTCGTAGATCGAGATCTCGACCGGGATGATCGATCCGGCCTGCTTCTCGGTGGCGGCGTTGTACTGCTTCACGAAGTCCATGGTCTGGACGCCGTGCGGCCCGAGGGCCGTGCCGACCGGGGGGGCGGGCGTGGCGCCGCCCGCGGGCAGCTGGATCTTGACGACCGCGAGGATCTTCTTCTTGGGTGCCATGGTGGTGTGTGTCTCCTCTGGACTGACGACGTGCCGGCGAGGCCTAGAGCTTCGCGACCTGGCTGAACTCGAGCTCGACCGGGGTCTCCCGGCCGAAGATGTTGACCAGCACCTTGAGCTTCAGCTGGTCCTCGTTGATCTCGGCCACCTGGCCCGAGAAGTCCGCGAACGGGCCCTCCTTGACCCGCACCGTCTCGCCCACCTCGTGCTCGAGGCGTGGACGGGTCCGCTTGGACGGGGTCTCGCCGCCCTCCACCTTGACCTGGAGGATGCCCTCGACCTCACGGCGGGACAGGGGGGTCGGCTTGGTGCCGGGACCGACGAAGCCCGTGACCCCGGGCGTGTTGCGGATGACCGCCCAGCTGTCGTCGTCCAGCTCGCAGCGGCACAGGAGGTAGCCCGGGAAGACCTTCTTCTGGACGATGACCTTCTTGCCGTTCTTGAACTCGGTGACGTCCTCCATCGGGATGACGACCTCGTAGATCCGGTCCTCCATTCCCATGGACGCCGTCCGGCTGTGGAGGTTCGACTTCACCTTGTTCTCATAGCCGGCGTAGGTGTGGACGACGTACCAGCGCCCGGGCTGGTCGTAGGGGCTGACCACGAAGGGCTCGTCGTCCTCCCCGTCGTCTCCGTCGTCGACGTCGTCGACGACGTCGCTCTCGGTCTCCTCGGCGTCGGCGGGGGCGTCCGCGGCGTCGTCCGCCCCGGTGCCGTCCGGCTCGACGTCGGTCGCGATGGCGTCCTCGACCAGGTCGAGGTCCGGGTCGTCGCCCAGGGGTGGGTTGGTTCCGTCGTGGGTCACAGTCATACCGATCAGGGCTTGAACAGCCAGAGGACGCCCTTTGCGAAGGCGTAGTTGAGGACGAAGATGAGGACCATCAGGGACAGGAGGGTCACCAGGGTCACCGTGGTGTAGTTGACGACCTCCGACCTGTTGGGCCAGGCCACCTGGCGGAGTTCCGAGCGTACCTCGCGGAGGAACTGGCCGATCCGGAAGGGCTCACGCTTCACCGGCTTGCGAGCAGGCGTGGCGGTGCGGGCGGGCGCGGTCTCCCCTTCGGGGTCCTGGCCCTGACGCTGCATCTGTCGCTTCTGTTCTCGGTTCACGTGCTGTTTCCTTCGACCACTGTCACAGGTGCAGAGCAGGGCAGGAGGGACTTGAACCCCCAACCTTCGGTTTTGGAGACCGGTGCTCTACCAGTTGAGCTACTGCCCTCTGTCGACCGCCGTGGCGCGAACGGACTCCCGAACGCAGAGGCGGCTCCTCAGGCTACCACCAGGGGCGGCCCGAGTCCCAGGCGAGGCCCACACCCCGGCGACCGGGATGGGTGCGCCGGTCTCCCGGCGCCTAGCGGGTCTCCTTGTGGAGGGTGTGGCGCCGGTCCCACGAGCAGAACTTCTTCATCTCGATCCGCTCACGGTCGTTCATCTTGTTCTTGGTCGTGATGTAGTTCCGCCGCTTGCACGACTCGCAGGCCAACGTGACCTGGATGCGCTTCTCGTTCTTTGCCACGGTGACTCCCTATGTTCCCGCCGCCGGCGGCGGCGGGTCCGATGTGATTGCTGCTCTGGAACTGACGTCCCCGGGTGCCCGTCCCCGGGGACCCGGTGCTGCGAGGACCCCGCCCGGCCGGGTCCGGTGAACTGGTAGCGGCGGCCGGACTCGAACCGGCGACCCCACGATTATGAGCCGTGTGCTCTAACCAACTGAGCTACGCCGCCATGGGCGAGCCCCCGGTGGGGATTGAACCCACGACCCCCGCCTTACCATGGCGGTGCTCTACCACTGAGCTACAGGGGCAGTGCGGCTCGATCGAGCAGCAAGACAGTACATCATAGCCACATCCACCGCACCTGGACAGACGGCCTCCCGTCTACCATCCACGGATGCACGTGCGCCTGGCCGAGCCCCGCGACGCCGAGTCCGTCCGGCGGATCTACAACGCCGAGGTGGTGGGCTCGACAGCCACGTTCGACCTCCGGCCGCGCACGCCGGAGGAGCAGGCCGCCTGGATGGACGACCACCGGGGCACCTATCCGGTGGTCGTGGCCGTGGACGACGAGGACCGCGTGCTCGGCTTCGGATCGCTCTCGACCTACCGGGACCGCCCGTCGTACGCGACCACCGTCGAGGACTCGGTCTACGTGGACACCACACACCGCGGCAACGGGGTGGGCCGGGCCCTGTTGGAGGAGCTCGTCCGCCTGGCCACCCTCCACGGCTTCCACTCGATGATCGCCCGGATCGGGGGCGACAACACCGCCTCGATCGCCCTCCACCAGGCCTGCGGGTTCGAGGAGGTCGGGGTGGAGCGGGAGATCGGCCGGAAGTTCAACCGGTGGCTCGACGTGGCCGTGCTGCAGCGGATGCTCGGCGGCGACGGTCTCGACCTCGGCGACTGAGTCCGGACGGGACCGAACCGTGGGCGGTCGGGTCAGGCGACGGCCGAGGCCACCGCCGGCGCCGCCTCGCCGGCCGGGACCGCCGATCTGCGGTCCCACGACGACAGCGGCACGGTCAGGACGATCAGCAGCCACAGCAGGGTGAGGACGATCAGCAGGGGGTCCCCGTGGAAGAGGGTGGTGACCAGCTGGGTCCCGCCGGGGAGTTCGATGAAGGCCGTGACCATCGAGAGGCCGATGACCAGCGAGCGCAGCTGGCCGAGCGCCACCGGGGCGAGGAGGATCAGCCCCCACGACAGGTACCAGGGTTGGACGACCGGGCCGAGCAGCACGAAGAGCAGGAGCGTGATCCCGAGCGCCTTGAGGGTGCCGATCCGGTCGCTGTTGAGCAGGAGCCACACCCCGGACGCGGCGGCGATCACCATGCCGAGGAACCGGCAGACCGACAGGACGCCCCCGACACCCACGTCGACGTGGGCGAGGTGGGCGATCCCGGTGGCCAGGAAGGCGACCCCGGTGGTCGGTGAGGCCCACGACCGGACCACCCCGGGGGTGTCGAGGATCGAGATCCATCCCCAACCGAGACCGCTCACGAACGAGAACACGCCCAGCACGCCGAGTCCGATCAGTCCGGCGGTGACCACCGGTCGGATCCGGTCCTTGACGGGCACACCGGTCCCGAGCCAGCTCCATCCGATGTAGAGCGCGCCCAGCGCGGCCGGCGCCTTCACCGCCGTGGCCAGCGCGCACAGCAGGATCCCGACGATCGGGCGCTTCTCCTTGGCCAGGGTGAGGCCGGCGACGAGGAGTCCGAGCATGAGGGCGTCGTTGTGGGCCCCCCCGATGAGGTGGAAGATCGTCACCGGGTTGAGGACCATCAAGGTGAACAGCTCGGCCCCGTCCCGGTGGTACAGCCGGGCCAGGCGGGGGACGCAGGCGGCGATCAGCAGCACGCCGACCAGTTCGAGCAGCCGGAGCAGCACGATGGTGGCCAGTTCGTTGTGGAAGGTGATGCGTGCGAAGAAGCCGTCGATCTGGAGGAACATCGGGCCGTAGGGGGCCGGCGCGTTCCCCCACAGCGGATCGACCGGCGCGGTGTATGCGTTGTTCCCGAGCTGGAAGGGGCCGTACAGGTACGGGTTCATGTGGTGGCTGACCATCTCGCCCTGGGCGGCGTAGGAGTACGCGTCCCGGCTGAACAGCGGGGCGATCACCAGGACCGGCACCGACCAGAGGGCGAAGACGCCCATCATCGTCCGGATCGGGACCCCCCGGCGGCTCCGGTAGAGGCGGATCATGCCCCACCACACCCGCATGAACAGGAGGAGCCCGCCGTATACGGCGGCCAACGAGAAGTAGACGCCCCAGTGGCTGGGGGCACTGGTGCTGGGCTCGCCGAAGAACCAGACGCCGGGCATCTCGAGCTTGAACGGCGAACTGGGCAGCGAGGAGCCGACGGCGACGGCCAGGACGGCCACGAAGCCGAGCAGGGCGGGGCGCCACACCAGACCGCGGGTGTCGATCGGCCCGTCCGGTTCCTCGGTCACCTCGAACGCGTCCGTCGGGCCGCCGAGCCGGTCGCGCACCGTGTCGGCGTACGACAGGAGCGAGCGGACCACGGCGTGGTTCCGGGCACCGGACACCTCGTCGTGGACGGGCCGTTCGTCCTCGGACACTGCCGCCGCTGTGCGTTCCGATGGCATGAGGTTGGGACTCTCCTGGATCGACCGGTCCGGCAAGGCCGGCGGGTGGCCGGCGGGGTCCTGCACGGAGCGGCTGCACGTCCCCCGACAGTCCCGCCCCACCGGGACGGGCCCTGAACACAGTCAATCCGTAACGTCATTGTAACCAATGGGAGGGCCCGGGGTCGGCGGGCCCTCCCCCGCCGCAGAGCCTCCCCGCCACCCGGCTCAAGCTCGACGGCCACCCGGACGATGGAGTGGGTGAGGGGTCCGGCGGTCGACGGGGACGCGCCCACCCCCGACGCGAGGAGTGTGGCGGTCGAATGGATGCACGGGGCGGGCGGGTCGCCGGCGGCGACCGGGCGGTGGTCATGGGAGCGGGCGTGGCCGGGCTGCTGGCCGCCCGGGTCCTGGCCGACCACTTCGGCGAGGTGGTCGTCCTCGACCGGGACGTGCTCCCCGACGAACCGATGTGCCGTCGGGGGATTCCCCAGGGCCGGCACCTCCACACCCTGCTGCCCGGCGGGTTCGACATCGCGTCGCGGTACTTCCCGGGGCTCGGCGACGACCTCCTCGAGGCGGGTGCCGTACGGACCCGGTTCGGCCAGGACCTGTGCGTGATCCGCCCCGAGGGCCGGTCGTACCTCGCCGCCGTGTACCGGCCGGAGCCCCTGGCGACCGGGATCGGTTCCTACTCCATGTCGCGGGGCCTCCTCGAACACGTCGTCCGGCGCCGACTGTCCGAGTTCCCGGGGGTGACGGTCCTCGGCGGCCACGCCGTCCACGCTCCCGTGGTCGACGGCGGCGCCGTCACCGGCGTCGAGCTCGAGGACGGCGCCCGCGTCGCCGCCGGGCTCGTGGTGGACACCTCGGGACGCGCGGCCCGGTCCCTCGGTTGGCTGCCGGCGCTGGGCTGCGACCCACCGGAGGAGTCCGTGATCCAGTGCGACTTCGCCTACGCCAGCGCCGTGGTGCGGCCCCGTGACCCCCGTGCGCTCGAGGGTTCGGGGGTCATGGTCGTACCCGACCCGGCGAGCGCCACGCCGACCCGCGCCGGCTACCTCGTCCCGATCGAGGACGGCCTGTGGATGGCCGGCCTCGGCGGCCGGTTCGGCGACTACCCGCCGACGCCGGAACCTGCGTGGCGGGCGTTCGGCGCCACCCTGGCGTCGCCGATGTGGCACGACCTCGTGGCCACGGCGACGGTGGTCGACGGACCGCACGCCTTCCGTTTCCCCCGCTCCGTCCGCCGGCACGTGGAGCGGATGCCGCGGTTCCCCCGCGGACTCGTCCTGCTGGGGGACGCGGTCTGCCAGGTCAACCCCGTCTACGGCCACGGCATGTCGTCGGCGGCACTGCAGGCCCGTGCGCTCGACGACGCGCTGACGGAGCGGGCCTCGTACGGCGGCTCCCTCGACGACGTGGCCGAGGTCTTCGCCCCACGGGCGTTCGAGGCGACGCGGGCCCCATGGGCGATCGCCGCCGGCTCCGACATCCTGACCCCCGGCACCCGGGGCGACTTCCCCGAGGACGACCTCGACCGCCTGCTCCGCTTCGCGCGCTTGGGCACCACCATCGACGACGACCCGGCCGCCGCCGCGCTGTTCGTCGACATCTTCACGCTCCGGCAGCCCCTGACGGCGCTCGACGAGGCTCCGTGGCCGACCCTGCTCGCCGCCACCGCGGCGGGCGTCTGACCACCCGTTCCCCACACGCGGGCGGGCAGGGACGGACGCGGCCCCCGGCCGGAGGGCGGGGTACGCGCTCCGACCGGGGCACTTCCTGCGTGGGCCGGGAAGGATTCGAACCTTCGTAGGCAGAACCGGCAGATTTACAGTCTGCTCCCTTTGGCCGCTCGGGCACCGACCCGCAGGCGGGCAAGGATACCGCTTCGCGCGGCGCTACTGTTTCGACATGCCCACCTTCGACGTCGTCTCCGAAGTCGACATGCAGGAAGTCCGCAACGCCGTCGACCAGGCCAACCGCGAGGCCACCACGCGGTTCGACTTCAAGGGCACCGACTCGGCCATCGAGCTGAGCGACACGGAGCTCGTCCTCTCCTCCTCGACCGAGGACCGGCTGCGCGCCCTCTACCAGGTGCTCCAGGAGAAGATGGTCCGGCGGGAGGTCTCGCTCAAGTCGTTCGACGTGGGCAAGGTCGAGGAGGCCTCGAAGGGCACCGCCCGCCAACGTCTCGGGATCCAGGCCGGCATCTCGTCCGACCACGCCAAGAAGATCAACCGGTTCATCAAGGACCTCAACCTGAAGGGCGTCTCCTCCCAGACCCAGGGTGACCAGCTGCGGGTCAGTGGCAAGAAGCGCGACGACCTCCAGGCCGTCATCGCCGCGCTCAAGGCCGAGGACTTCGGGATCCCGCTCCAGTTCGAGAACTTCCGCGACTGACCCTCGGCGACCCGTCCGGTCGCCGACCGTCCGGTTCCGGGTCCCGGGCTACCGCCGCCGGGCGGCACGCCGGACCGAGGCGGCCAGCACGCCGGCCACCAGCAGTGGCGCGAGGAGCGCGGCCGCCGTCCGCAGGCCCGGTCGGAGGCAGAGGACGGCGAGCACGCCGACCGCGGCCACCACGCCGAGGAACAGCTCGGGCGTGTCGCCGATGAGGAACTCCCACCAGAACCGGCCGAGGGCGGTGGGCCAGCGGGCCGGGGTCGGCGGGTCGTCCGGGCCCGGCTCAGGCATTGGCCGAACCCGCCGACGTCCGGCCGTCGGGCCGCCACGCCCCGCGCCGGAGCCCGGCGACCAGGAGCCACGCCACCGCCCCGTAGAAGGCCACCAGTACCGGGATCGCCAGGTCCGAGCCCGGCCACGACGCGTGGACGCCCTCGGCGGACCAGAACGTACCGAAGCTGACGAGCATCAGGCCGACACCCATCTTCATGGCGTTTTCGGGGACGCCCGAAAGCTGGCGGTGCACGAGGAGCCCCACGACGACGACCGCCAGGACGGCGGCAGCGGCGGCCAGTGCCGCCAGCCCCAGTCGGCGCGACGCCGTGCCCAGGGTGATCACGATGACGACGACCTCGAGGCCCTCGAGGAACACGCCCTTGAACGCGACGGTGAACGCGGTGGCGTCGCGACCGGAC
Source organism: Acidimicrobiales bacterium (assembly GCA_035534835.1). Classification (GTDB taxonomy): domain Bacteria; phylum Actinomycetota; class Acidimicrobiia; order Acidimicrobiales; family RAAP-2; genus Bog-756. Next base: position 60,565 of record DATLRE010000014.1, on the reverse strand, counting down.
GACGCCGGCAGGGCCGACAGTTCGTCCACCTGCTCGGCGAAGATGGCGTCCTCGTCGTGCTTCGCCTTCAGCCCCGCCGCCCGCAGGACCGCCTTGCGCAGCCACTGCAGACCGAAGACGAGCAGGAGTCCGCCGACGACCAGTCGGAGCCACGACAGGGGGACCCAGTGCACGAGGGCCGGGCCGAAGACGACGACCAGCGCCACGAGCGCCGCCAGCGCGGCGGCCACCCCCTCGACAGTGGAGCGCCAACCCCGGGTGACACCGACCGCCAGCACGATGGTGAGCGCCTCGACCATCTCGACCGCGCACGCCAAGAAGACCGCCGTCGCCAGTACCGCCGCACCCGTGGGGGTGGCGGTGGCGATCACCGCGACCCGCCCGTCGGGATCAGGCCGCCTCGACGAGCTCGTCGAGCTCCTCGAGGGGGTGGACGTGGAACATCCTGTTGAAGATCATGAACTTGAGCACCCAGAAGACGCCGAACGAGATCAGGTTGGCCGCCAGCACCAGGGCGGTCTGTTCGAGGTGGCTGAGGTGGTGGACCGCGCCGATGTGCCGCGCCACGGCGGCACCGCCGATCGAGACGGTGATGCCGAGGGCGGACAGCGACCAGAAGGGGATGATCTCCTTGGTGAGGTGGGAACGGCCGCCCTTGCCCCAGACCCACTTCCGGTTCAGGTAGTACGAGGGCAGGGTGGCCACGGCGTTGGCGAAGACGGTGCTGGCGATCTCGCCCCACAGCTTCAGCACGCCGAACACCAGGAACAGCACGCCGAACGACATGATCGTGGAGATGACCGACACCATCGCGTACTTCACCAGGTGCTTCGCCTCGGGGGTGTCCCGCTTCTCCCACAGATGGACCAACCGGTCGGCGACGCTCGCGCTCGTGGGGGTGTCCGGCATCGATCCGACTCTAGCCGTCATGGATCCGTAACATTGGGGCGGTCGGGGTCGGCGGTGGCCCGGATCCAGCGCACCGCGGCGCCGGTCAGGCGGTGAGGCCGTTGGCCCGGGCCACGCCGCCGAACCAGGCGGCGCTGGGCTTGGGGCGGCGCTCGAACGTCGCCCGGTCCACCTCGACCAGTCCGAACGTCGGGCCGTACCCGAGGACCCACTCGAAGTTGTCGAGCAGGCTCCAGTAGAAGTAGCCCCGGACGTCGATGCCGTCGTCGAGGCACTCCCGGACCCCGGCCAGCGCCCGGGTCACGTACTCGATCCGCAGCGGGTCATCATCGGTGCCGATCCCGTTCTCGGTCACGTAGACGGGGAGCCCACCGGTGACGTCGACGGCCCGGCGTACGGTGGCCCCCAGCGCCTCGGGCCACACCTCGTAGCCCATCTGGGTGGTGCCCACCCCCTCCTCGGCCCCGAGTGCGCCGTCGGGGCCCACCCGCATGCGGGTGTAGGTCTGGACCCCGACGAAGTCGTCGCCGCCGGTGGCCTCGAGGAACACGTCCTCGTTCGGCCTGCGCAGGCGCTCCACCCATGCATCGCCACCCGGTTGGACCTGGTAGTCGGTCATCGAGACCGTCATGCCGACGGGGAAGTCGCCCGGTCCGGAGCGGATGGCGTCGACGGCCCTGCGGTGGGCCGAGACCATGGCGGCGTTGACGGCGTCACGGCGGCCCCGGTCCCGGACCCGGGGCGGGAAGATCCCGAACCGCCACCCCATCGTCGCCACCACGTTGGGCTCGTTGAGGGTGCAGGCGATCCCGATCAGGTCGCCCAGGTACTCGGTCGCCCGCTCGCAGAACCGGGCGAACCGGTCCGGGGCGTGCGGCGCCTCCCAGGTCCCCGCCGCGGCCAGCCAACGGGGGTGGGTGAAGTGGTGGAACGTGACGACCGGCACCACCCCGTGCTCGTGGCACGTCGCCGCCATCCGCCGGTAGTGGTCGAGGGCGACGGTCGAGAACTCTCCCTCCTCCGGCTCGATGCGGCTCCACTCGAGGGAGAACCGGTAGGCGCCGAGGCCCAGGCCGGCGATGAGCGCGATGTCCTCGGGGTAGCGGTTGAACGAATCGCAGGCGTCGCCACTGACGTCCACGCACCCCGAGGCCGGGTCGTGCTCCATGGCCCACCAGTCGTTGTTGACGTTGCCGCCCTCGATCTGGTGGGCGGCGGTGGCCGTCCCCCACAGGAACGACTCGGGAAACGAGATGTCTGGCACGGCGCCACCGTAGCGGCCGGCGCGCGGCCGTGCCGTGCCGTGCCGTGTGTGGCGGGCGACCTGTCAGGATGTGAGCCGTGAGCGAAGCCCTCGAGTCCCTCGTCGAACTGCTCGATCTCGAGCCCATCGAAGTGAACATCTTCCGCGGGTCCAACCCGAACGAGGAACGCCAACGGATCTTCGGAGGCCAGGTGGCGGCACAGGCGCTGATGGCGGCGGGTCGAACGGTCGAGACCGGTCGACCCCACTCGCTGCACGCCTACTTCCTCCGGCCCGGCGACCCCAACGTGCCCGTGCTCTACGAGGTCGACCGGATCCGGGACGGTCGCTCGTTCACCACCCGCCGCGTGGTCGCCATCCAGCACGGGCGGGCCATCTTCAACCTGTCGGCGTCGTTCCACGTCGACGAACCGGGCCTCGACTTCCAGGTGGCCATGCCCGAGGTGCCGGACCCCGAGTCGCTACCGACCATGCAGGAGCGACTCGAACCGTACAAGGACCAGGTCGGGGACTGGCTGGACCGTCCGCACCCCATCGACCAGCGCCACCTCGGCCCGCTCCCGTGGATGCACCGCAGGAGCACGGAGCCGGTCCAGCGGCTCTGGCTGCGGGCGGATGGCGTCCTTCCCGACGACCCGCTCCTGCACACGTGCATCGCCACCTACGCCTCCGACATGTACCTGTTCGACACCATGCTCGCCCCCCACGACGTGGGGTGGGACGACCCGGACTTCATGGGGGCCAGCCTGGACCACTGCATGTGGTTCCACCGCCCGGTCCGGGCCGACGAGTGGCTGCTCTACGACATGGACAGTCCGACCAGCCACGGCGCCCGGGGCCTCGCCCGGGGCTTCATGTACGCCCGCGACGGTTCGCTGGTGGTGTCGATGGTCCAGGAGGGCCTGATGCGCCTGGTGAGGCCGGCACCCGACCGTTGAGCGCGGGGCCGGACGGGCCCCGATCCCCTACCGCTCGCCGATGGGCCGGTAGTCGCGCTCGTCCGCCCCGATGTAGAGCTGCCGGGGCCGGGCGATCTTGGAGTCCTGGTTGAGCATCTCCTGCCAGTGGGCCAGCCAGCCGGCGGTGCGGGGGATGGCGAACAGGACCGGGAACATCTCGAGCGGGAACCCCATCGCCTGGTAGATCAGGCCCGAGTAGAAGTCGACGTTCGGGTAGAGCTTCCGCGAGGTGAAGTACTCGTCGGACAGTGCGATCTCCTCGAGCTTCAACGCGATGTCGAGGAGCGGGTTCTTGCCCGTGATGGAGAAGACCTGGTCCGCGGTGTGCTTGATGATCTTGGCCCGCGGGTCGTAGCTCTTGTACACCCGGTGGCCGAAGCCCTGGAGGCGCCCGCCCGACCCGGACTTGACGGAGGCGATGAAGGGCTCGACGTTGTCGATCGACCCGATCTCGGTGAGCATCCGGATGACGGCCTCGTTGGCGCCACCGTGGCGAGGACCGTAGAGGGCGGCGGCAGCGGCGGCCGTGGCCGAGTAGGGATCGGCGTGGGACGAGCCCACGACGCGCATGGCCGTCGTCGAGCAGTTCTGCTCGTGGTCGGCGTGGAGGATGAACAGGACGTCGAGCGCACGGGCGAGGACGGGGTCGGCCTCGAATCGGGGCTCGGCGATCTTCCACATCATCGAGAGGAAGTTCGAGGTGAAGGGGAGGGAGTTGTCCGGATACACGAACGGCATGCCCACACTGAACCGGTGGGCGGCGGCGGCAAGGGTGGGCATCTTGGCGATGAGTCGGATGATCTGCTTGTCGCGGGAGTCCGGATCGAAGATGTCCTTGGCGTCGAGGTAGAAGGTCGAGAGGGCGGCCACGGCCGATACGAGCATGCCCATGGGATGTGCGTCGTAGTGGAAGCCCTCGAGGAAGCGCTTGCGTACGTTCTCGTGGATGAAGGTGTGGAGTGTGATCTCCCGCTCCCACACGTCGAACTCGGCGGAGGTGGGGAGTTCGCCGTTGAGCAGGAGGTAGGCGACCTCGAGGAAGGTCGAGTCCTCGGCCAGCTGCTCGATCGGGTAGCCCCGGTAGCGGAGGATCCCCGCGTCGCCGTCGAGGTAGGTGACGGCGCTCTCGCAGACGGCGGTGGCCGTCAGACCGGGGTCGTAGAACCAGACGCCCGGAAGGAGCTTCGAAAAGTCGGCCGCAGCGACCCCCCCGTTGTCCAGCGGGATCTCCAGGGACTGGCCCGTGCGGTTGTCGGTGATCGTGATGCTCTCGGCCACTCGCGTCAAACCCTTCGCTCGGTTCGTATCCTCGTCGTCGCACCAATCCTAGATGCTGGCCCCCGTCTCCTGACCACCGGGGCGGGACCCCTCAGCCCACGACCTGGACCAGGAACTGCTGCGTCGAACCTGCAGGGTCGGTCTGGCCGGGCGGGAGCGACACCGAGACCGTCACCGTATAGCGGTGTGCCGACGACACGGGCAGCGGGGCGAGCGCGGGAGCCACAGACGCTCCCGGGGCGAGCATCACTCGGGCACGGCTCCGGCCGCCGGACTCGCCGGGAGGCGGTGGCGCCGTCCCCGGCGGGTCCGCCGGGCTCACGGTGACCGTGACGCTCACCCCCGACTCGGGCACAGTGCCGCAGTTGGTGACCGTGACCAGTGCGGCGACCGTGGTGGTCGGCGGCACGACGGTCGGGGTCGCACCCGGGGTCGCAGACGTCGGGGAGGCGCACGTGGTGGCCACGATCCCCGTCCCGCCGGTCGGGACGGCCGGGGGGTTGAGCCCCACGGCGGTGACCACCAGCCGGTGGACGGGTACGAGCGCTTTCGCCGACGCGAGGCTCGTCGCCGTCGCTGCGAGCGCGGCCGACCCGAGCGGCGCGGTCGACGCCGGGGCCGGCACCCAGACGGAAGGGTGCAGGTGGAAGGGCGCCCGCAGGGCGGCGGCCGCCGCACGAAGGGCCCGGAGGTCGGCGTCGGACTGCTCGAACGCGAGGCCCTCCGCCGACATCTCGGCGGCGGCCTGATCGACCGAGATGAGGGTGGCCGGTGCGGTGGTCGTTGCCGGGGCGGCCGGAGCCGGGGCGCCGGCCACCGGGAGGGGCTGCATCCCGAGCAGCCGGTCCACGGTGGTCCGCAGCCGCACGGTGGCCGACGCCCGCAGGCGGATCGCCGAGGTGAACCGGTCCGACAGGTCCCCGACAGCGGGTGGGGAGGCGATGGTGGCGGCCTGGACGGCCTGGTCCGAGGTGTCGCGCACGGCCGAGTCGAGCCCCTGCTGGAGCACGCCCCGGGCCGTGTACGGGTACGCCCGGTCGGGGAGCGCTCCGGCCCCGGCCATGAGGGACGACAGCCGCGCCCCGGTGCGGGCCGAGGCCTGCCCGACCTGGTCGGCCAGGGCGGCGTACCCGCGGGTGGTGGCGTCACGGTAGCCCTGGGACTGGGTGTGGATGGCCAGCAGGGAACCGACCAGCAGCACCACGGTGAACGTGGCGGCGATCCCGAACAGGACCGTCTTCCCGAGGCCGCGCCCGGGACTGCGGCGACGGCGACGGCTGGCTCGGGGCATCCCGAGCACGATAGTGCCGACCCCGGAGCCGGGCCCCGTCGCCGGGACCCGTCAGCGGTGTGTGGTCAGCCGACTTCGGCGGAGGACGCCTCGTCCGACGCCTCGACCGCACCGCCGTGGGCGCCGGCGGTCACCAGGCTCGACGACGTGCTGCGCCAGTCCACGGTGGGCAGGATGGCGGCGGGGTCGACCGCGTCCTTGTACTGCTCGCAGACGGCGAGCAGCGACCGGATGACCGACGAGGTGAGCAGGTGGGGCACCAGTCCCAGGTCGAGCAGCTTGGTGTGCGCCGCCCGGTAGTAGTGCTCCTCCTTCTCCACCCGGGGCGTCGGCGGGTGTTCGATGGTCACGGTGCCGGAGTACTCGGCGGCGACCATGTCGGCCATCTGCTGGACCGAGAACGACTCGGTGAACTGGTTGAAGACCCGGAACTCGCCGCGATCCGCCGGGTTCTCGCAGGCCAGCTCCACGCACGCCAGGGTGTCCAGGATGTTGAGCATCCCCCTGGTCTGGCCCCCCGCCCCGTAGACGGTGAGCGGATGGCCGGTGACGGCCTGCACGCAGAACCGGTTGAGAACCGTGCCGAACACCCCGTCGTAGTCGAAGCGGGTGGCGAGGTCCGGGTGGAGGCTGGTCTCCTCGGTCTCGTGGCCGTAGACGATCCCCTGGTTGAGGTCGGTGGCCCGGATGCCCCAGATGCGGCACGCGAACATGATGTTGTGGCTGTCGTGCACCTTGGACAGGTGGTAGAAGCTGCCCGGCTGCTTCGGGTAGGGCAGCACGTCGGTCCGGCCCTGGTGGGTGATCTCGATGTAGCCCTCTTCGATGTCGATGTTGGGCGTCCCGTACTCGCCCATGGTCCCGAGCTTCACCAGGTGGATGTCGCGGTTCTGCTCGGCGATGGCATAGACCAGGTTGAGCGTGCCCACCACGTTGTTGACCTGCGTGTAGACGGCGTGCTTGCGGTCGATCATCGAGTACGGGGCCGAACGCTGCTCGGCGAAGTGGACCACGGTGTCCGGCTCGAACGAGGCGAGCGTTCCGCTCACGAACTCGGCGTCGGTCAGGTCGCCCACGAACACGTCGATCTCGTTGCCCGAGAGCTCCTTCCAGCGCCGGACCCGCTGCTGGAGCCCGACGATCGGCACCAGGGTGTCCACCCCCATCTCGAGGTCGTACCCGCGCCGGGCGAAGTTGTCGACGACGCCGACCTTGTGCCCCTTGCGCGACAGGTAGAGCGCCGTGGGCCAGCCCAGATAGCCGTCGCCTCCGAGTACCAAGATGTTCACGCGGTCGTCCCTTTCAGCCGGGGCCAGATCTGCCCGATTCCGTGCCCGCTCCGTCCGGGATGGTGGTCCGGCGGCGGCCACAGGCATTGAGTTTCTAGCGCTCCCACCTTGGAATTGCCTGAGAATCGTCATGCGAACGTAATGCCCGGGTGGTACCGGAGGCGAATCCCCGACGCACGCGGACCGTCCGAGGTGCCCGTCCACGCTCAGGTGGACGGCGCCCCGGACGGTTCGACGACCCCGTCGGGCGCCCCGGCGGCGACGCCGACATCGGTGTCCGGAACCGCGGATCCCACCAGTTCGGCGGCCTGGAGCGGCCGGGTGGCCGACGCAACCGGCTCGGGCTCCGGCAGCGGCCGTCCCCCCGCCCCGACGACTCCCATCTCCACGAAGCGGCGGGCGGTGACCAGGACCCGTCCCTCGAGCGAACCGACCGCCTTGTTGTAGGCGCCTACCGCACCGGTCAGGCTGCGCCCGACGCCGGCCATGTGGTCCCCGAGGACCGAGATCCGCTCGTAGAGCTGCGCACCGAGCACCTGGACCTGGCGGGCGTTCTCGGTCAGCGCCTCCTGCTGCCAGCCATAGGCCACCGCCCGCAGCAGGGCGATGAGCGACGTCGGCGTGGCCAGCAGCACGTGGTTGGCGACGGCGTACTCCATCAGTCCGGGCTCGTGTTCGAGGGCGGCGGTCAGCAGGGGGTCGCCCGGGATGAAGGCGACCACGAACTCGGGGGACGGATCCACACGCTTCCAGTACTCCTTCCTGGCCAGTGCGTCGACATGGGCCTTCATCTGCCGACCGTGACCGGCGAGGTGGAGGCGGCGCGTCGACTCGTCCTCGGCCTCGTTGGCGTCGAGGAACGCCTGCATCGGGACCTTGGCGTCGACGGCGACGTTCCTGCCGCCCGGCAGGTGCACCACCAGGTCCGGGCGGAGTCGCCCGCCGTCCCCGTCGGTGGTCACCTGCTCCGTGAAGTCGCAGCGTTCGAGCATTCCGGCCATCTCCACCACCCGGCGGAGCTGCAGCTCACCCCACCGTCCCCGGGTCTGCGGGCTGCGCAGGGCCGTCACCAGGCTGCGGGTCTCCTTCTGCAGCCGGTCGTGGGACGTGGCCAACTGCTGCATCTGCTCGGTCAGCGCCGTATAGGACCGCACCCGCTCGCGCTCGAGCTGCTGCATCCCCTCGTCGTACCGTCCGAGCTGCTCGGCGATGGGCGCCAGCAGGTGCTCGATCGCCTCCTGACGGCGGGCCAGGTCGCCCTCGGCCGCCGTCCGGGACTCGCCCAGCCGGGTGTCCGCCAGCTGCAGGAACTGGTCGGCGTTGCGCTGGAGGGCCTCGGACGAGAGCCGCGCGAACTCCCCGGTCATCTGGCGCCGGACCTCCTCCACCGAGGCCGACCGGGCCTCGGCGGCGGCACGGGCGGTGCGGGCCCGGGTGACCTGACCGGAGCGCAGCAGGAGCCCGAGGGACAGCCCGGCGGCGAGTCCGGCGGCGAGTCCGAGCACGAGTCCGGTGAGCATGGCGGATCCTCCCGACTGCCGGTTCGGCACCACCCCGGGCGGGTGGGGCCCTCGCCCCACCCAGCGGGGCGACCGGCAAGGTCGGGCCGAAGCGTACCGAGAGGGTGTGACGCCCTTCGGGGAGCCGTCCGCGCTCCGGCGCCGTCCCGGCCACGGGCGGGAGGTCCGGCCTGTGCGAGCATGGGGCATGCACCGGGTCGTGGTCGTGGGAGCCGGGTTCGCCGGCCTGTCCACAGCCCGTGCCCTCATCGGCGGGCCGGTGGAGGTCACGGTGGTGGACCAGCGCAACTTCCACACGTTCCAACCCCTGCTCTACGAGGTGGCGACCGCCGGCCTCGAGTCCGGCGACGTCGCCTATCCCATCCGGGTCATCTTCGGGAAGGCGGACAACGTGTCGTTCCGCATGGACCGGGTCGTCGGCGTCGACTGGGACCGGCGGGCGGTGCTGCTCGACGGGGCGGCGTCGCTCCCGTTCGACTCGCTCGTGGTCGCCAGCGGCGCCACGGCCCGGTTCTTCGGGATCCCCGGGGCGTCGGAGCACAGCTTCCCCCTCTACACGCTCACCGACGCGCGCCGGCTGCGCGACCACATCCTGCGCAGGCTCGAGGAGGTCGACGCCCATCCCGAGGAGGCGGCCGCCCGCGGGGTGCTCACCTTCGTGGTGGTGGGCGGCGGTCCGACCGGGGTCGAGGTGGCCGGAGCCCTGGCCGAGCTGCTCGACGTGGCCGTGAAGCACGACGGCTTCCGCTTCGACCGGTCGGCCGGCCGCATCATCCTGGTCGACGCCCTCGACCGGTTGCTCACGCCCTTCCGCGAGTCGGCGGCCGAGTACGCCGCGAGCACACTGGCCGGGCGGGGGATCGAGCTCCGGCTCGGACAGCGGGTCCGGTCCGTCGGGGCCGACTCCGTCGAGCTGGAGGGCGGCGCGGTGATCCCCACCCGCACCGTGGTGTGGGCCGGCGGTGTCACCGTCGAGAACACGGTGGCGGGTGAGCTCGGCCTGGCGACGGGTCCCAACGGACGGCTCGTGGTCCGACCCGATCTGACCGTCGACGGGCACGACGACGTCTACGCCGTCGGCGACGCCGCCGCCGTGCTGTGGGGACCGGACGGCGGGGCCGCCGTGTGCCCGCAGGTCGCCCAGGTGGCCATCCAGTCGGGGGCCCATGCCGCCCGTCGGATCCTGGGTCGGATCGAGGGGAGGGAGACGCGACCGTTCCGGTACAAGGACAAGGGGATCATGGCGACCATCGGGCGCCGGGCCGCCATCACCCAGTTCCGCAGCGGCCGGGTCGTCCGGGGAACGCTCGGTTGGCTCGCCTGGCTGGGGCTGCACCTCGTCTACCTGATCGGCTTCCGGAACAAGATCGTGGTCTTCGTCAATTGGTCGTGGCGCTACCTGTCGTGGGGATCCGGACCCCGGATCATCGTGAGCGAGGAGCGGGTCCCGGGGCCCGACGACGACGCCCCGGATCCGGACCGGCCCGGAGGGGAGTGACCGGCCCGGAGGGAAGGCGACGGACCGGAGTGCCGGGCGCCCCGGACCCGCCGGTGCCGTGGCGGTACGGTGGGCCCGTGGAGTCCGCGCTCGAACAGATCGACCGTACGGTCATGCAGCTCTTCGCGCTGGTCGGCGACTCGGTTTCGGGCGCCACCCATGCCCTGCTGGCCGGCGACCGCGAAGCGGCCAAGGCGCTCGCCGACCGGGACGAGATCGTGGACTCCCTGTGCCACGACATCGAGGAACTGACGCTGCAGCAGCTCACCGTGGCCGGGATCACCTCGCCCAACCAGCTGCGCTACCTGGTCACCGTGATCCGGATGCTGCCCGACCTGGAACGGAACGGGGACCTGGCCGAGCACGTCGCCCGACGCGCGGCGCGCGGTCTCGGCGCCGAACTGTCGGCCCGGAGCCGGGGGCTGCTCGAACGGATGGGCGAGGTCGCCGTCCACATGTGGCGGGCCACCACGGACGCCTACGCCGAGCGCCAGGCGACGGGTTGGGAGCTGGTGGACGACCTCGACGACGAGATGGACGACCTGCACGTGAGCCTGACGGTGGAGGCCGTGGCCGGCACGATGCCGCTGCCGGTGGCCGTCGAGCTGGCGCTGCTGGCCCGCTTCTACGAGCGCTTCGGGGACCACGCGGTCAATCTGGCCAAGCGGGTGGCGGTGCTGTCCCGCTCCGGCGTCGCCAGCGGCGGCTGAGCGGCCGGCGCCGATCGGGGGCCCGGCCGCGCCGTTCCGGCGCTCGCGCCCTCAGCCCACGATGCCGAGCCGCACCAGCGACTCGGCGATCTGCACGGCGTTGAGGGCCGCACCCTTGCGCAGGTTGTCGCCACTGACGAACAGCGCCAGCCCGTTGGTGCCGCCCTCGGCGGAGCGGATCCGGCCGACCAGTGACGGATCGGTTCCCGTCGCGGCCAGCGGCGTGGGCATCGGGCTGAGGGCGACCCCCGGAGCCCCGGTCAGGAGCTCGGTGGCGTGCTCGGGCGTCAGCGGCTCGCCGAATTCGGCCACGATGGCCAGGGAGTGGCCGGTGAACACGGGGACCCGCACGCAGGTGCAGGTGACCGGCAGTCCGGTGATGTCGAGGATCTTGCGGCTCTCGTCGCGGAACTTCTGCTCCTCGTTGGTCTCCCCCGAGCCGTCCGCCACCACCGAGCCGGCGAGCGAGAGCACGTTGTGGGCGATCGCACCCGGAAAGACGGAGGGCGGCGGCCCCGACACCGCGGATCCGTCGAAGGCCAGGCGGGCGGCTCCGTCGACCGTGGCCCGCAACTGCGCGTCGAGCTCGGCCACCCCGGCGAGCCCCGCGCCCGACACCGCCTGATACGTCGCGACCACCAGCCGGGTCAGCCCGGCGGCGTCGTGCAGCGGCTTCAGGACCGGCATCGCCACCATGGTCGTGCAGTTGGGGTTGGCGACGATCCCCTTACGGACGGAGCCGAGCGCCGCCTCGTTCACCTCGGGGACGACGAGCGGGACCTCGGGGTCCATGCGCCAGGCCGACGAATTGTCGATCACGATCGCTCCTGCCGCGGCAAAGCGGGGGGCCAGTTCGCGCGATGCGGTGGCTCCGCTCGAGAAGAGGGCGATGTCGAGCCCCGAGACGTCGGCCGTGGCTGCGTCCTCCACGACCAGCTCGTCGCCCCGGAACTCCAGGGTGCGGCCGGCCGAGCGGGAGGAGGCGAAGAGGCGGAGCTCGTCGAGCGGGAAGGCGCGCTCCACCAGGATCGCCTGCATGACGGTCCCGACCTGCCCGGTTGCTCCGACGACTCCGATGCGCATGGGCGTCAGTCTACGGTCGTCCGTCGCCGGGCCCCGCCGGGCCGGTGCTGCCCGTCCGGCACCTGACGGCGCGAACGGTCAGGCCAGATCGAAGGCGGCGTGGAGGGCGCGCACGGCCTCCTCGGCCTGCTCGGCGCGGATCAGACAGGAGATACGGATCGACGACGTCGAGATCATCTCGATGTTGATCCCCAGGGCCGCCAGTGTCTCGAACGTGAGCGCGGTGACCCCGGGGTGGGTCTTCATGCCCACGCCGATGAGCGACACCCGGGCCACGTCGTCGTCGCTGATGACCCCCGTGGCCCCCAGGTCCGGGACGAGGGCCTCGCACACCTCGGTGCTGGCGGCCAGGTCCGACTCGGGGATGGTGAACGAGATGTCGGTCGTGCCGTGCAACGACACGTTCTGCACGATCATGTCCACGTTGATGTTGCGGTCGGCGAGCCCCCGGAAGAGCCGGGCGGCCAGGCCCGGCTTGTCGGGCACGCCGGTGACGGTCACCTTGGCCTCGGACAGATCGTGGGTCACCGCGGTGACGACTGCCTGCTCCATGGATGCATCCTCCTTGTCGACCCACGTCCCGGGCTCCCACGTGAAGCTCGACCGCACGTGCAGCGGGACGTCGTGGTTCCGGGCGAACTCCACCGACCGCAGGGCGAGCACCCGGCCGCCGGTGGCGGCCATCTCCTGCATCTCCTCGTAGCTGACCCTGGCCAGCTTCCGGGCCTCGGGCACGATGCGCGGATCGGTGGTGAACACCCCGGACACGTCGGTGTAGATCTCGCAGGCGTCGGCCCCGAGCGCGGCGGCCAGCGCCACGGCGGTCGTGTCCGACCCGCCCCGACCGAGCGTGGTGACCTCCCGGTCGGTCGACACACCCTGGAAGCCCGCGACCACGGGAACGGCGCCTGCGGCGAGCGTCTCGCGGAGCCGGTCGCCCCGGACCTCCACGATCTTGGCCCGGGTGTGCGAGGTGTCGGTGATCATCCCGGCCTGGCTCCCCGTGAACGAGACGGCGTCCACCCCGAGTTCGGCGAGCGCCATGCACAGCAGGGACATCGAGATCCGCTCGCCCGAGCTGAGGAGCATGTCGATCTCGCGGTCGGGCTGGACCGAACTCACGTCGGCGGCCAGCCGCACCAGTTCATCGGTCGTCTTGCCCATGGCGCTGACCACGACCACGACGTCGCTGCCGTCCCGCCGGGTCCGGGCCACGTGGTCGGCCACGGCACGGATGCGATCGGCGTCGCCGACCGACGTGCCGCCGAACTTCTGGACCACGAGAGGCATGGTCCGCAAGGCTACAACCCGGGGCCCGGCGTTCCGCCGGGCCGGCGCGACGCCGACCCGCCGAGGACCGGCCCCCCGCCGGGCGGGTCACCGGTCCGCTCCGGAGCCTCCGGTCGGAACGGCTACCCTGCAGGACCGTGGGTACCGAGAAACGAGAACGTCAGAAGTCCGGTCGACAGGCCCGCCGCGAGGCGGAACTGAAGGCGGCCAAGCGGCGCCGCAGCATCCGACGCGTGGTGACGATCGGCATCGTGGTGGCCGTCGTGATCGGGCTGTCGCTCCTCATCACCAGGCCGTGGAACCACACCACGACGACCGCCACCACCTCGACGACCTCGCCGACGTCGACGGCCCAGGCCAAGGCCGATGCCGCGTCCAAAGCGGCGGGGTGCCCCTCGAGCCCGTCGGCCGCACTCCCGAACCCGCAGTTCAAGGCACCTCCGATGACCGTCGACCCGTCGAAGACGTACACGGTGACCATCAAGACCGACCTCGGGACGATCGTGGCCTCGCTCGACGCCAAGACCGCACCGGTGGCCGTCAACAGTTTCGTCTTCCTGGCCGACCACAAGTACTACGACTGCAACACCTTCGCCCGGGTCATCCCGCAGTTCGTCAACCAGACCGGCGACCCGACGGGGACCACGTCGGGGAGCGTCGGCTACACGGTGCCGGGTGAGGTGCCGGCGACGGCGACCCCCCAGTACCCCCTCGGATCGTTCGCCATGGCCAAGACCGGACAGTCGCCGGCCGGAACGACGAGCAACCAGTTCTTCATCGTGGCCGGTCCCCAGGGCGAGTCCCTCCCGCCGCAGTACGCACTGTTCGGGCAGGTCACGTCCGGCATGAACGTGGTCCAGGCCATCAACGCCGACGGCAGCAAGAGTGGCATCCCGCCCACGGTCATCCACCGCATGCTCTCGGTCACGGTGGCCGCCTCCTAGACGCCGGACCCCCCGGATCCGTCCCCATCCGACCGATCGATCGACCCCACACCACCGAGGAGCAGAACCATGGCCACCGAGATCCCCGCCGCAGACGGCTCCAGCCCCAAGACCCAGCACTTCGACGCCGCGCCCCCGCTGATCATCGACCCCACCAGGACGTACACGGCGGAGATGCTCACCAGCAAGGGCGCGCTCACCATCTCGCTCAACCCGATCGCGGCCCCGAAGACCGTGAACAACTTCGTGTTCCTGGCGCGCTGGCACTACTACGACGGCGTCACCTTCCACCGGATCATCCCCGGATTCATGTGCCAGGGCGGCGACCCCGAAGGCACGGGGCGTGGTGGTCCCGGCTACCGGTTCGAGGACGAGCTGCCCGCCCCCGGTCGCTACGAGATCGGCTCCATCGCCATGGCCAACGCCGGACCGAACACCAACGGCAGCCAGTTCTTCATCGTGAGCGGGCCCGACGGCGTCGGCCTCCCCCCGAGCTACTCGCTGTTCGGCAAGGTGGTGAAGGGCCTCGACGCCGTGAAGGCCATCGAGTCGGTCGGCAGCCGGTCCGGCAACCCGTCCGAGCCCGTCGTCATCGAGTCCGTCACCATCGTCGAGGGCGACTGAGCCGGTCAGCGCGGCAGGGCGGACAGCCCGTCGGCGGCCGGTGCGCCGTCGAGGTAGACGGTTACCGGCCGTCCGCCGACGGACCGCCACGTTCCGTCCGGATCCCGGACGAGCGCCGTGCGCTCGGGAATGCCCACGACCGGCGTACCGGCGGGCGCCAGGAGCACGGACCGGTGCATCTTCTCGCCGTGCCCGTCGTCGTGGGTGTCACCGAAATGGGGCACCACGGCCACCCCGGTGACCAGACCGAGACCGATCGTGAGGCCGCCGCCCCGGGCGTCGACCATCGGATCGGTCAGGGCCATGGCCGCCCCCGACGACCCGACCACGACGGCGCCGTCGTGCCAGGCGGCCACCAGTGCGTCCCACACGGCCGAATGCTTCAGCACGCTGCGGACGTGCATCGGCGAACTGCCGGCCAGGTAGACGAGACGGGCCCGGCGCACGATGTCGGCCGCGCCGTCGTTCTCGGCGTCGGCCCGGGTCAGGACCATGAGTCCCTCGACCGTGCCGCCCAACTCCTCGAACCATGCGCCCGCCCGCGCCACCAGTCGCTCGGGGTGCTCGTAGGCGGCGGCCGTGGGCAGGACCAGGACCCGGTCGCCACCCGAGGCGGCGAGGAAGTCGGCATCGAAGGTGCAGCCCTCCTGCCACTCGCCTCCGCCGACGAGGGCCAGGATTCCGGGAGTCACGTCCATGCCCGGAGTGTAGAGCGCGCCGCGAGCGGGTCCCGGCGTCACCTGCCCGGGCGCAGGGTGGCCCGGCGCACCAGCGACCCCATGGCGTCGCAGACCTCGGTGGCCAGCGCCAGACAGTCCGGAACCACGCCCATGCCGAAGAAGCCGTGGACCATGTCGTCGTAGCACCGGTACTCGACGGACACCCCCGCACCGGCCAGCGCCCCCGCATAGGCGGCTCCCTCGTCGCGCAGCGGGTCGAAGCCCGCGGTGACGATCACGGCCGGCGCCAGACCGTCGAGGTCCCGGCACAGGACCGGGGAGGCCCGGACGTCCTCGTGGTCGGCCGGGTCGGGCAGGTAGTGGGCCCGGTAGGCCTCCATCCCCTCGCGGGTCAGGAAGAAGCGGTCGCCCATCACCCGGAACGACTCGGTGACGAACCGGGCGTCGAGTGCCGGGTAGACCAGGCACTGGGCCACGGGCGGGGGCACATCGGCCGCCGCGGAGCGGCGGCCGGGCCGGGTCTCCTGCGCCACCACGGCGGCCAGGTTGCCGCCCGCGCTGTCCCCCATGACCCCGACCGCGCCCGGCGCCGTACCCAGCACCCCGTGGCTGCGCTGGATCCAGGCGTAGGCGGCCAGGCAGTCCTCGACCGCGGCCGGAAACGGGTGCTCGGGGGCGAGGCGGTAGTCGACGGCGACGACCACGCACCCGGTGACCGCGGCGAGGAGCCGGCACGAGGCGTCATGGGAGTCGAGGTCGCCGACCACCCAGCCGCCACCGTGGAAGTAGGCGATGGCCGGCGGGCGCCGGTCCGGGCGCCCGATCCCCACTCCGAAGCGCCGGTAGATCCGGACCGGGAGGTCGGGGGCGCCGTCGGGGCCCGGGACGGTCCGTCCGGACACGTGGACGTCGGTGCGGACCGGCATCACCTGCCGCGCCGTGGCGGTGAACACGTCCCGGGTCTCCACCGGGTCCGGTGTCCCGCCGCTCCGACGGGTGGCCCGGTCGAGGGCGCCGGTCAGCCCGAGGAGCGCCTGGACGCCGCGGTGGAGCACCCGGCCGTCGCGCTCGACGGGGGCACGGTCGCCGGCGAGGGCGAGCAGCAGCTCCGGCCGGGCCAGTGCGGCAGAGAGCAGCCTGCCCGGTAGGGACCACTGCTCGTCGGCGGCCCGCAGCCGGCGGCTGTAGAGGGCCCGCCGGGCGAAGCGTCCCCGGGGACCGGACGGGCGGCCGGCCCCCGGGCTCGGGGACGGTCCCCCGGCGTCGGCGACGGTCGGGGTGTCTGTGGCGGTCTCGGTCACGGCCCCATCGTGTCGGTGTGCGGTGGGGAAGGCAAGCGACCGCGGTCCCGATCGGGCCGCGTCCCGGTTCGGCGACCCGGTCCGGCCACCGCTAGCATGCCCTCCCATGTCGATCGCACGCGTGGGAATTGTCGGTTCGGGGATCATGGGGTCGGGCATCGCCGAGACGGCCGCCGTCAGCGGGTTCGAGGTGGTGCTCCGGTCGCGGAGCCAGTCGACCGCCGATGCCACCCTCGCCGCCCTCGAGAAGTCGCTCAACCGCCAGGTGGAGAAAGGCAAGCGGAGCGAGGTGGAGCGGGACCAGGCCCTCGGCCGGGTGACCGGCACCTCGGAGCTCGACGCCCTGGCCGACTGCGACCTGGTGATCGAGTCGGTCGTCGAGGACCTGGGCGTCAAGAAGGAGCTCTTCAGCGACCTGGCCCGGATCACCGGCGACCACGCCATCCTGGCCACCAACACGTCGACCCTGCCCGTCATCGAGATGGCCATGAAGACCGGCCGGCCCGACAAGGTGTGCGGCATCCACTTCTTCAACCCCGCCCCGGTGATGTCGCTCGTCGAGGTCGTCCGGCCCCTGACCGCCTCGGACGAGACGATCGCCGCGGCCCGCCAGTTCGCCGAGGCCTGCGGCAAGACGCCGGTCGAGGTCAAGGACCAGGCCGGGTTCATCGTGAACGCCCTCCTGTTCCCGTACCTCAACAACGCCATCCGGCTGTACGAGTCCGGCGTGGCCTCCATCGAGGACATCGACGCCGCCATGAAGGGCGGGTGCGGGTTCCCCATGGGCCCCTTCGCCCTGCTCGACCTGGTCGGCCTCGACACCTCGCTGGCCATCCTCGACGCCCTCTACGAGGAGTTCCGGGACCCGAACTACGCCGCCGTGCCCCTGCTGCGCCGCATGGTCAGCGCCGAGGAGCTCGGCCGCAAGTCGGGCAGGGGCTTCCTCGACTACCGCAAGTAGTCCCCCGGGCGGCCCGCGCCCGGCCGCCGGTCCGGTCCGCCGTCCGGCCTACCGCTCGGGGCCCGGTTCGGGCCACAATGAGGGCATGGACGACGTCGACAAGGCAGTGCAGGTGACCGGCGCACCGGGGGCCGCCCCGTCACGCGACAAGCCCTGGGTGATGCGCACCTACTCCGGCCACTCCACGGCGAAGGCCTCCAACGAGCTGTACCGGACCAATCTGGCCAAGGGCCAGACCGGCCTCTCGATCGCCTTCGACCTGCCCACCCAGATCGGCTACGACCCCGACGACCCTGCGGCCTCGGGCGAGGTGGGCAAGGTCGGCGTCCCCGTCACCCACCTCGGGCACATGCGCGAGCTCCTCGACGGGATCCCGGTCGAGTCGATGAACACGTCGATGACGATCAACGCAACGGCCGCCTGGCTGCTCGCTCTCTACATCGCCAACGCCGAGGACCGGGGGGTCGACCCACGGGTCCTGTCGGGCACCACCCAGAACGACATCGTCAAGGAGTACCTGTCGAGGGGGACGTTCATCTTCCCCCCGATCCCGAGCCGTCGGCTCACCGTCGACACGATCGCATACACCGTGCGCAACGTGCCGAAGTGGAACCCGATCAACGTCTGCAGCTACCACCTCCAGGAGGCCGGTGCGACGCCGCACCAGGAGGTCGCCTACGCGCTCGCCACCGCCATCGGTGTGCTCGACGCCGTGCGCGCCTCGGGCCAGATCCCCGACGACGAGTTCCCGGCCGTGGTCGGGCGCATCTCGTTCTTCGTGAACGCCGGGGTCCGGTTCGTGGAGGAGACGTGCAAGATGCGGGCCTTCACCCAGCTGTGGGACCGGGTGTGCGCGGAGCGCTACGGCGTCACCGATCCCAAGCTCCGCCGCATGCGCTACGGCGTGCAGGTCAACTCGCTCGGCCTGACCGAGGCCCAGCCCGAGAACAACGTCCCGCGGATCGTGCTCGAGGCACTGGGTGTCACGCTGTCGAAGAAGGCCCGGGCCCGGGCCCTGCAGCTCCCGGCCTGGAACGAGGCCCTCGGCCTGCCGCGGCCGTGGGACCAGCAGTGGTCGCTCCGGATCCAGCAGGTCCTGGCCTTCGAATCCGACCTGCTCGAGTACGACGACATCTTCGACGGGTCCGTCGTGATCGAACGGAAGACCGCGGAGGTGGCCGAGGCCTCGTGGGCCGAACTCGAGGACGTGCTGGCCCTGGGCGGCGCGTTCGAGGCCATCGACGAGCTGAAGTCCCGACTGGTCGGCAGCCAGGCCGAGCGGGTCCGGCGCATCGAGACGGGCGAGCTCCAGGTCGTGGGGGTCAATTGCTTCACCGAGACGGCGGAATCGCCGCTCGCCGCCGGCGGCGGAGACGGCGGCTCGATCCTGCGGGTCGACCCCGCTGTCGAGTCCCAGCTGCGGGCCGACGTCGAGGCGTGGCGGGCGGGGCGCGACGGGGCCGCCGTGCGGCGCGCCCTCGACGACCTGAGGCGGGCGGCCGCGGGCACGGACAACGTGATGCCGGCCACCATCGCCCTGGCCCACGCCGGCGGCACCACCGGCGAGTGGGCCAACGCCCTGCGCGAGGTCTTCGGGGAGTACCGGGCACCGACCGGGGTCGGCGGGGGGGTCGGCCACCGCGGTGCCGAGTTCCAGGCCGTGCTGGCCCGATCGCGGGCACTGGCCGACCGGGCCGGCGGGCCGCCCCGGCTGCTCGTGGCCAAACCCGGACTCGACGGCCACTCCAACGGAGCCGAGCAGATCGCCGTGGCCGCCCGCGACGCCGGGTTCGAGGTCGTCTACCAGGGCATCCGACTCTCCCCCGCCGAGATCGCTGCCGCGGCCCGGGACGAGGACGTCGACATCGTGGGCATCTCGATCCTGTCCGGCAGCCACCTCGAGCTCGTCCCCGAGGTGGTGGACCGCCTGCGGGCCGCCGGAGTCGAGGCTCCGGTGGTGGTGGGCGGGATCATCCCGCCGGAG
This sequence comes from Acidimicrobiales bacterium, assembly GCA_035534835.1. Lineage (GTDB taxonomy): Bacteria > Actinomycetota > Acidimicrobiia > Acidimicrobiales > RAAP-2 > Bog-756. The sequence continues at coordinate 40,980 of DATLRE010000014.1, read as the reverse complement.
GACGAGACCGTCCTGCTAGGCAAGGGCGTCGCCCGCGTCTACACCCCGAAGGACTTCGAGATCGGCCAGATGATGGAGGACATGATCGACCTGGTGGAGCACCACCGGGCCGCAGCCGTCGGGTAGGTTCCCGGCGTGCCCGACCGATCCGTTCCCCCGAGGCGCCGATCGTCGGGCATCCTGTCCGGCCCCGTCGACGCACCGCCCGAAGCAAGGTTGGCGACGGTCTACCCGCAGGTGACGGCCGTGCCCGGCATGGCGCTCGTGCACCGGGCGAGCGGGTTCTCGGGCACGCTCGTGCGGATCGAGGGCGGCGGCGCCGAAGTACGGGGCCGCACCGGGCAGGAACGGGTCTTCCGCCTGGTGCCCGGGGCGTTCGCCGTCGACGGCACGGCCGTTAGCCTGGTGCGCCCGCCGGCGGAGCGCCCGTCGGCGACGGGCACGACCGCCTCGGGCTCGGTTGCCGTCGCCGGCGCACCCGCCCGGGTGGCCAGGGCGGCGCGGATCTGGGTGGAGGGTGTCCACGACGCCGAACTGGTCGAACGGGTCTGGGGTGACGACCTGCGGGTGGAGGGCGTCGTCGTGGAGCGCCTCGACGGCATCGACAACCTGGACCGGGCGATCGGTGCGTTCCGGCCGGGCCCGGCCCGACGGCTCGGGGTGCTGGTCGACCACCTGGTGCCGGGCAGCAAGGAGTCCCGCATCGCCGGGGACCTGCACCGGCCCGACGTGCTGATCACGGGCACCCCGTTCGTCGACGTCTGGCAGGCCGTGCGCCCCGTGGTCGTCGGGATCGCCGCATGGCCGGAGATCCCGAGGGGGACGGAGTGGAAGGCCGGGGTGTGCGCCGAACTCGGGCTCGGGGACCCGCCGGCGGCGTGGCGGCGGATCCTGGCCTCGGTGACCAGCTACGCCGATCTCGAACCGGCGCTCGTGGGCGCCGTCGAACGCCTGATCGACTTCGTCACCGACACCACGTGAGCGGTCCCCCCGTCACGGCCGTTTATTGACACCTGTCTAGTCCGATCCGGACGTTTGGCCCTCCCAGCAGGGACGTTCGGCCCTAGGGGGACGACCGTGGCAACCGTAGGTTGGCCGAAGGAGCGGTCCCGACCCTCGGGTAGCGCTCCCTAGGAGGCGAGTCCCATGAAGCGCAAGACATTCGACGGCATCCTCACCATCGTCGGGGCCGGACTGACGATCTTCTTCATCGTCGCCGGGAGCCTCGGCCTGTGGGCATACAACTTCGCCAATTCGAACGTCCACAACCAGCTGGCCCAGCAGCAGATCACCTTCCCGCCGGCGTCCGCATTCGCGCATGCCAAGGCGGGCGGCGAGATCACCCCCGAGATGATCCCGGTCGTGTCGCAGTACGCCGGCCAGCAGCTGCTCAGCGGCAAGCAGGCCGAGATCTACGCCGACCACTTCATCGGGGTGCACCTGGCCCAGATCGGTGGTGGCAAGACCTACTCGCAGCTGTCGTCCGAGGCCATGGCCCTGCCGAAGGGCTCGCCGGAGTACACGGCGGCCGAGGCCAAGGTGCAGACCGTGTTCCAGGGCACCACGCTCCGGGGGCTCCTGCTCGAGGCCTACGCCTTCTGGCAGATGGGGCAGATCGCCCTGTTCGCCGCCATCGCCTGCTTCGTCCTGGCCGCGCTGATGCTGGTCTTCACCATCCTCGGTTTCGTGCACATGCGGCGCACGCCGGAGGATGCGGAGATCTGACCGACGGGTCCGGCTCGCACCAGACGCCGCCCCGGCCCCGTTCGTGGGCCGGGGCGGCGGCGCGTCGTCCCGACGGTTCCCCCGGACGCCCGGTCTGCGCCGGTGCCGGCCCACCCGGACCGGTCCGGCGGCTACCGGGCGCCCGGTGCCGTCGTCGTCAGGTTCAGCTCGTGCGAGCGGAGGACCTCGGCGGTGTGGACCGAGTACCAGGAGTAGAACTCGTCGCGTCCCCGGCGCTGGGCCTCGCGGTGGGCCGGATGACCCCGCCAGGCCGTGGCCGCCTCGTCGGTCGCGAAGTACACGAGGGACACCCGGGTCCCGTCGGGTGCGTCGAAGGTCTCGATCGAGAGGAACCCGTCCTGCGCTCGGACCAGCTCGTGCATCTCGAGGGACAGCGCCTGGTGGGCGTCGAGGTCGGCCCCCTCCTTGTAGCGGGAGCGGAACACGACCAGGACCACGGGTCAGCCCCCCGTCCACGGGCGGTCGCGCCGGGTGGTCGCCGGGCGGGTCCACCACCGCCCGCTGAACCGCCAGGCCGGTGGGCCCGCCACCGGTTCGGGCACCACGGCCACCGGGCGGGGCCAGACCTGGTCCACGGCGGCGGCCAGGACGGCCAGCACCGCGGGGTCGGTGGGCTCGCGCCCGGTCACAGCGGCATGTTCCCGTGCTTGCGCTTGGGCAGATCCTCGCGCTTCGACACCAGCAGGGCCAGGCTGCGCACCAGGACGCGCCGGGTCTCCGCGGGGTCGATCACGTCGTCGACGTAGCCGCGCTCGGCGGCCGCATACGGATTGGCGTAGCGCTCGGTGTACTCCTCGACCAGCTCCTTGCGCCGGCCCACCGGGTCGTCGGCCTCGGCCAGGTCACGCCGGTAGACGATCTCGACGGCCCCCTCGGGGCCCATGACGGCGAGCTCGGCCGACGGCCAGGCGTAGGCCAGGTCGGCGCCGATCGACTTGGAGTTCATCACCACGTACGCACCGCCGTACGCCTTGCGGGTGATGATCTGCACCCGGGGGACGGTCGACTCGCAGTAGGCGTAGAGGAGCTTGGCGCCGTGGCGGATGATGCCGCCGTACTCCTGGTCGGTCCCGGGCATGAACCCGGGCACGTCGACGAAGGTGATGAGGGGGACGTTGAAGGCGTCGCAGGTGCGGACGAAGCGCGCCCCCTTCTCCGAGGCGTCGATGTTCAGGACGCCCGCGAGCATCTGGGGCTGGTTTCCGACGATGCCGACCGCCCGACCGTCGATCCGGGCGAACCCGCAGACCAGGTTCATGGCCCAGTGGTGGTTCACCTCGAAGAACTCGCCGTCGTCGACGACCGCCTCGATGACCTTCTTCATGTCGTAGGGCTGGTTGGGCGACTCCGGCATCAGGTCCGAGAGCTCGGGCGTCCGGCGCTCGGGATCGTCGCCCGACAGCACGAGCGGGGCCTCCTCCAGGTTGTTGGAGGGGAGGAAGCTGAGCAGGTAGCGGACGTCGTCGAGGCAGGCCTTCTCGTCGGGGGCGACGAAGGCGGCCACGCCCGACTTGGTGGCGTGGCTCATGGCGCCGCCCAGCTCCTCGAGGGTGACATCCTCACCGGTTACCGTCTTCACCACGTCCGGCCCGGTGATGAACATGTGGCTCGTCTCCTGGACCATGAAGATGAAGTCGGTCATTGCGGGGCTGTAGACGGCGCCCCCGGCGCACGGGCCGAGGATGACGCTGATCTGGGGGATCACGCCGGACGCCTGGGCGTTGCGGTGGAAGATGCCGCCGTAGGAGTGGAGCGAGACCACGCCCTCCTGGATCCGGGCGCCGGCGCCGTCGTTGAGGCCGATCATCGGGACGCCGATGGACGAGGCCAGGTCCATGACCTTGTGGATCTTTTCCGCGAACACCTCGCCCAGCGCTCCACCGAAGACGGTGAAGTCCTGGCTGAACACGCAGACCCGGCGGCCGTCGATGGTGCCGAAGCCGGTGATCACCCCGTCCGTGTAGGGGCGGTTCTCCTCCAGTCCCATGCCGTGGGCCCGGTGGCGGGCCAGCATGTCGAGCTCCTGGAAGGACCCGTCGTCGAGCAGGTAGTCGATCCGCTCGCGGGCCGTCATCTTCCCCTTGGCGTGGTGCTTCTCGACCGCCCGGGCGGAGCCCGCGTTGCGGGCGAGCTCCCGGCGCTCCTCGAGGTCCTCGAGCCGTTGGGTCATCGTGTGATCCATGGACGGTGAGGCTATCGGAACCGCCACGGGGGTTCGATCCGGCGCCGGCGTCCCGGAGGGACCTCGACGGGTGGGACGGACACCCCGGGTCCGGTCGCTACTGGGCGGTGTTGACCCAGTGGGGACCGCACCAGACGTAGGTCACCTGGCTGGGGGTGCCGGCGCCCAGGTAGGCGGCCACGCTGCGCCCGACGTAGCGAGCCTCGAGCTCGGCGTCCCGCTCGCCCGTGAACGACCAGCGCTCGACGGCCCCCGGGGCCCCGGTGGCGGGCGCGGGCTCCCACCCGTCGATCCGGTAGACGGAGTCGACGAGGTCGCCGGCGACGAGCAGGGCCCACTTCGGCGAACGCACCGATCCGGTGTCCACCCAGCGCCGCCCGATCCGCCAGCCGTGGCGGGCGCCGGCGTAGGCCGTGTCCGTCCCGTGGACGCCGACCCGCAGCAGGACCGCCTGGTGGCCCCGCTTGATCTTGGCCCGCTTGGCCAGGGACGCACCCAGTTCGACGGCCGCGGTGCGTTGACTGCCCAGGCGGGCGTCGATCCCGAGGGCGAGCACGTCGTCGACCGCGGCGACCACCAGGTCGGCCTCGGGGCCGGTGAGCCCGTACCGGAGGATCTCTATGCGGACGGGACGCCCGTCGGACTCGGCCTCGCCGATGCGGTCCAATGCGGGGAACCGGGACGCCGCCGCGCCGTTCGGCCCGGTCCCGGCGACACTCGGGCGGGCCGCTTCGACGTGCCGGAAGCACCGGTCGCCACGGCCGCGGGCCACGTGGAACGGACGGCCGGTGCGGGCATCGACGAGGAGGTAGACGTAGGCGCCGAGCTTGGCCGCCACGCCGGGAGGGAACGAGACCCGCGACGCCGACGCGGCCACGGCGGTCGGCACGGGCTCGGGCTCCGACTCCGACTCCGACTCCGACTCCGACAGCTGCGGCCTCGGCGGGGCACTCCCGACCGACGGTACGGGGGCGGGGACTACGGGAGCGTCGGCGGGTCCGCCGGCGACCGGACCGTCGTCCGGCTCGGGGGCGGCCGTGCCGTCGGGAGATCCGGGCGCGTCCCAGGGCATGACCGGCAGCACCACGTCGCCCGGGGCCGGGACCGACGGCGACCCGGGGTCCGCCAGACCGGCCCACGGGTCGTCTTCGGGGACGACGGGTGCGGCCGGTGCCCGGGCGGAGGTGTCCATGCGCCCGGCCGCCTACTCCTGGACGAGCTCGATGAGGGTGCCGAAGGCGCCCTTCGGGTGGACGAAGGCGACGGTGGTGCCCCGTGACCCGGGGCGGGGGGCCTGGTCGATGACCTGTCCGCCGTGGTCCTTGACCGACTGGAGGGCGGCGGCGCAGTCCGCCACCCGGTAGCCCACGTGGTGGATCCCGGGGCCCTTCCGCTCCAGGTACTTCGCCACCGGCGACTCGTCACTGGTCGGCGTGAGCAGCTGCACGTAGCTGTCGGCCACCTTGAGCAGCGCCTCCTCGACGCCGTCGGAGTCGATGCGCTCGCGGTGGGCCACCGTCGCCCCGAACGTGTCGGCGTAGTAGGCGACGGCGGCGTCCAGATCGGGGACGGCGATGGCCACGTGGTCGATCTCGGTCAGCAGCATCTCGGTCATGCCCCGTGCCTCCGAAAGAGCGTGAGGCGGTCCTCGCCGATCCGGGCCCGCAGCTCGTGGTCGTCGATGCCGAGCCCCTCCTCGGGCGCCAGGCACAGGACGCCGATCTTGCCCTCGTGGAGGTTCTTGTGCACCTGGTAGGCGGCCTCGCCCACGTCGTCGAGCGTGTGGACGGCCGACAGTGGCGGGAGGATCTTGCCCTCGCACACCAGCTGGTTGGCGTCCCACGCCTCGCGGTAGTTGGCGAAGTGCGAGCCCTTGATGGTCTTGAGCTTCATCCACAGGTGCCGGTTGTCGTATTCGATCATGTAGCCCGAGGTCGCCGCGCAGGTGACGACGGTGCCGCCCCGCTTGGCCGCGAACACCGAGGCCCCCATGGTCTGCCGGCCGGGATGCTCGAAGACGATGTCCACGTCGTCGCCCACGAGCGCCCGGATGTCCTTGCCCAGCCGGCGCCACTCGGACTCGTCCTGGTGGAACTCGTCCTTCCAGAACCGGTAGCCCGCCGCCTTGCGGTCGATGACCGCCTCGACGCCGAGCTCGTGGAGCAGGTCGACCTTGGACTGCGAGGAGACCACGCCGACCGGGGTGGCCCCACCGTTCAGGCAGTACTGCACGGCGTACGCACCGAGGCCACCGGAGGCGCCCCACACCAGGACCCGGTCGCCCTGGGTGACCGGGGCCCCGTTCTTCGACACGAGCATCCGGTAGGAGGTGGAGTTGCACAGGGCGTTGACCGCCGCCTCCTCCCAGGAGAGGTGGGTCGGCTTCGGCATGAGCTGGTTCGCCTTGACGACCGACAGGTCGGCCAGACCACCGAAGTTCGTCTCGAAGCCCCAGATCCGCTGGTTGTCCGCCAGCATCGAGTCGTCGTGGGCCGTGGGGCTCTGGTCGTCGACGTAGTTGCAGTGGACGGTGACCTTGTCCCCGGGCTTCCAGTTGCGGACCGCGGAGCCGACCCGGAGGACCACGGCCGAGGCGTCGGAGCCGACCACGTGCACGTCGAGCGCGTGCCGTGCCCCCCACACGCCCTCGCGGCCGAGCCGGTCGAGGAAGCCGAAGGTGGGCAGCGGCTCGAAGATCGAGGTCCAGACCGTGTTGAAGTTGATGGCGCTGGCCATGACGGCGATGTACGCCTCGTCGGGGGCGAGTTCCGGGGTCGCCACCTCGCCGACGTGCAGCGAGGTGCGGGGGTCCTTGTCGTCGGAGTCCATGCCGTCGAACATGCCCGTCTCGTCCCGACGGACGTAGGCGGCGCGGTAGGTCTCGGGGATGGCCAGGGCGGCGAGCTCCTCGCCGGACGCGCCGGCGAGGATGGCGGAGAGGATTTCCTGCATGGGGGTGGAGGATAGCCCGGTCGCCCCCCGTGCTCCCAGGGCGACGCAGCCGTCCCGGATGGCACGCGTCCGGACAGGCCGTATCATGTCCTGTTGTCGTGGTGGGCCCATGGGGGGACCGCCGCCTGAATCGGCCACCAGGCCGCGGAGGTTCCCATGTCCGGATCCGTCATCGTCGCTGGAGCACGCACCCCGATCGGCAAGCTGTCGGGCGCCCTCGGCAGTTTCTCGGCCACCGACCTCGGCGGCTTCGCCATCGCCGCCGCCCTGGAGCGGGCCGGGGTCACCCCCGACCAGGTCGACTACGTGTTCATGGGCCAGGTAATCCAGGCCGGCGCCGGCCAGATCACGGCCCGCCAGGCCGCGGTCAAGGGCGGGATCCCGATGGACGTGGCCTCGACGACCGTCAACAAGGTCTGTCTCTCCGGCCTCAACTCGATCTACCTGGCCGACCTGATGATCAACGCCGGCGAGGCGGACATCGTGGTGGCCGGCGGCATGGAGTCGATGACCCAGGCCCCCTACCTGCTGCCCGGCGCCCGGGGCGGCTACCGGATCGGTGACGCCGCGCTGGTCGACTCGATGATGTACGACGGTCTGTTCTGCGCCTTCGACGAGTGCGCCATGGGCCTCGGGACCGAGCGCTACAACGGCGCCGACGGCGTGTCCCGGGAGCGCCAGGACGAGTTCAGCGCCCAGTCCCACCAGCGGGCCGGGGCCGCCATCGCGGCGGGCAAGTTCGCCGAGGAGATCGTCCCGGTCGAGGTGCCCCAGCGCAAGGGCGACCCGAAGATCGTCGACACCGACGAGGGTGTCCGCGGCGACACCACGGCAGAATCCCTGTCCAAGCTGCGCCCGGCCTTCGACAAGCAGGGCACCATCACCGCCGGCAATGCCAGCCAGATCTCCGACGGTGGGGCCGCCGTGATCGTGATGTCCAGGGCCAGGGCCGAGCAGCTGGGCGTGGACCCGCTCGGCGAGCTCGTCGGCTACGGACAGGTCGCCGGACCCAGCCCGTCGCTGCTCAGCCAGCCCAGCCACGCCACCCAGGTGGCCCTCAAGAAGGCCGGGCTCAGCATCGGCGACATCGACCTCTTCGAGATCAACGAGGCCTTTGCCGCCGTCGGGCTCACCTCCTCCGACGACCTGGGCATCAGCGCCGACGTCGTGAACGTCAACGGCGGCGCCATCGCGCTGGGCCACCCGGTGGGCATGTCCGGGACCCGCCTGGCCCTCACCTCGCTCCTCGAGCTCCGGCGCCGGGGCGGCGGCACCGCCGCGGTCAGCCTGTGCGGCGGCGGCGGCCAGGGCGACGCCGCCATCCTGCGCTCACTCTGAGAGGAGCGGACGTCGCCCCGCATCCGACGTCGAGCCACATGACCGCGGCCGAGCCCACCTTCGTGTACGTGGTGGGCATGCACCGCAGCGGGACCTCGGCACTCACGGGCCTCCTCGGTGCACTCGGGCTGACCCTTCCCCCCGAGGGTGACCTGCTCGCGGGCCAGCCCGACAATCCGAACCATTACGAGAGCAGGTCGCTGCTCGCGCTGAACGACCGGCTGCTGTGTGCCGCCGGGTGTACGTGGGACGCGCCCATGCCACTCCTGCCCGGTTGGGATCAGGCACCTCGTGTCGCCGCATTCGACGACGAGGCCCGGGCGACCCTGTCCGAGGTGTTTCCGGGCCCCGGCTCCCCGGTCTGGAAGGACCCGAGACTCTGTCACCTGCTGCCCTACTGGCGGCGCATCGTCACGCGACCCCAAGCGGCCGTGCTGGTGTGGCGACGACCGGAGGCGGTGGCCCGTTCCGTGGTCCGCAGGAACGGGACCACGCGGTCTGCAGCCCTGGCCCTCTGGGAGCGCTCGACGGCCGACGCCTTGGCCGGTGTGGCCGGACTGCCGGTCCGGGTCGTCTCCCACGACGGCCTGTTGGCCGATCCTGCGGGCACGGCTGCGGCCCTGGCCAGCTGGCTGAGCGATGTCGGGGCCGCGGCGCCCGCGGGCGGTTGGGACCGATCGTCCGCCGCGGCGGTCGTGAACGCCTCCCTCGTCCGGGCCGGGGAGGGCGAACGCAGCACGACCGTTCCGGAGCTGGACGCCGCCGTCGACCGGCTCGTCGAGCTCGACGGTGTCCATGACCCGTTCCCCCACCTGCAGCCGTTGCCCACGACCGACTGGGGCGAGGACATCCTCACCGAGCGGTTGGCCCGCCGATCGGTCGAACGCGAGCTCCAGCGCGTCCGCTCGATGGCGAGGTTCCGGGCCACGGCGCCACTGCGCAGGCTTCGGGCGCGGATGCAGGCCTAGCCGGTCGGGGCCTCAGTAGGGAGGGGCGAACAGTCCGCGCAGGGTGGCGCTCCCCGGAGCGACGTCCTCCCAACCGCCCGCCTGCAGCTCCAGGACGGCCAGCCCGCACGTCGGGAAGCCCCCGAGCTCCAGGGTGTCCCGGTCCGCCGACCCCTCCGCCAGCAGCTCCCAGGCCAGCAGGTACATGGTCGGATTGTGCCCGACCACCAGCACCGAGCGGGCGTGTTCGTCCACCTCGCGCAGATAGGTGAGGACGGTCTCCGGGGTCGACTGGTACAGCGTGGAGTAGACGTCGAGCGGGATACGTTCCTCGCTCGCGCCCAGCACCAGGTCGGCCGTCTCGACCGTCCGGATGGCGCTCGAGCACAGGGCGAGCTCCGGGGCGACCAGTCCGACCAGGCCGAGTGGCGGCTGCTCGTCGGCCAGGCAGCGCCCGAGCGCGGTGGCGTCGCGGCGGCCCCGCCCGGTCAGCGGTCGGTCCCGGTCGGTGCCGTCCCAGGCCGCCTCGGGTGCCGCCTTGGCATGGCGGAGGATCCAGAGGTGGCGGACGTCGGATGCCTGCTCCATACCCCCCATCGTGCCCGATGGACCCCCGGGCCGCGTTCGTGCCGGGGGCTTCCGGCTCCGTCAGGCGTCGACCTCGCGGCGGCCCTCGAGCGCACGGCCCAGGGTGAGCTCGTCGGCGTACTCGAGGTCGCCACCCACCGGGAGTCCGCTGGCGATACGGGTCACGCGCAGGCCCATGGGCTTCAGCAGCCGGGCCAGGTACATCGCGGTCGCCTCGCCCTCGAGGTTCGGATTGGTGCAGAGGATCACCTCGGTGATGCCCTCCCCGTCGAGCCGGAGCAGGAGCTCGCGGATGCGCAGCTGCTCGGGTCCGATCCCCTCGATCGGGTTCAACGAGCCCTGGAGCACGTGGTACCGACCGGCGAACTCCCCCGTCTTCTCCACCGAGGCGATGTCCCGGGGGTCTTCGACCACGCAGACCTTCGTGGCGTCCCGCCGGTCGTCGAGGCAGACGGCGCACAGCCCGCCCTCGGCGACGTTGAAGCACCGGGTGCAGAGGGTGATCCGCTCCTTGACGGCGATGATGGCCTCGGCCAGGCGCAGGGCGTCCTCGGGCGCCACCTTCAGCAGGTGGAAGGTGATCCGCTGGGCGGACTTCGGGCCGATGCCCGGCAGACGGCCCATCTCGTCGATGAGTGCCTGCAGCGGCCCGCTGAAGACCGCCATCTAGCCCACCTCCTCGGCGCCGGGGAACGCCTGGAGGAGGCGGGCCTCGGCCGAGTTGTCGATCTCCGCGACCTCGAGGTCGGCGTCATCGAAGACGGACAGGTCGTCCTCGACACCCTCGGGTCCGGCGGGGGGCGTCGCCGCGGGAGGTGCCGGGGCTGCGGGGTCGTCCCCGGCGCGGTCGGCCGCCGGGTCCGGTCCGGCGGACGGGGCGGCCGGCGGACCGTCGACCACCAGCACCAGGGGGACGGGACGGCCGAACTGGTCGGCCAGTGCGGCCTCCACCTCGGCCCGCATCTCCTCGCACCGGTTCCGGTGGATCTCGTTCGGGAGGCCGAATTCGGCGCGGGACCCGTCCGCGCCGAGGAACCGACCGGCCTGGAACAGTGCCTTCGCCTTGGGCCGCAGCCGGCCGATGACCTGGTCACCCCACGCCTGCACCAACTGGTCGCGGGAGGGGAAGGGTGCCGCCGGCACGGCCGGCGGGGCGACCTCGGAGGGGTGGGCGACCGGCTCGGACGGCGGCGCGACCCCGGCGTCCTCGGTGGTGGCGCCGACCGGCGCGGGCGGTTCGGCGTCGGGTGCCCCGGCTGCGGGAGCGGACTTGCGACGGTGGGCGCCGAGCGTCGGGCGCGGTCCTGACCGGCCCGGTGCCGGGACGGCGGGCGCCGCCGGGTCGGCCGGGGACTCCTCGGACCGGGACGCCCCGGGTGCGGGGCCAGCGACCGGGACGGCGGCGGCCCGCGCCGCCAGGGCGGCCCCCGTCGAGGTCGGTGCCGGGGTCGACGGGGCGGCCACCGTGGGGGTTGTCGGCAGGGCGGCGCCACCGGACTGCTCGAGCCGCTCGATACGGGCCAGCAGGGCGGCGGGCGAGTCGTCGGCCTCGGGGTGGACCAGCCGCACCAGGGCCACCTCGAGGTTCACCCGCGGGTCGGGGGCGTCCCGCATGCCGATCTGGGCCCGGCCGAGATCCTCCATGGCCCGGACCAGGGTGGCGAGGCCCACCCGGCCGGCCTGGGCCGCCAGCTCGTCGCGCTCGGCCCCGGCCACGGTCACCAGGTCGGGGGCCACCAGGGCCAGGAACCCCTGGCGAAGATGGTCGACGAGGTCGACGGTGAGCTGCTGGGGGCTGAAGCCGGCGGAGGTCAGGAGGGCGACGGCCACGAGCGCCCGGCCGACGTCGCGCTCGGCGAGCGCCTCCACGACCTCGTCGAGCTGGGGCAGGTCGTCGTCGACCGTGTCGGACGCCGCCACCTGGTCGAGGATCGAGAGCGCGTCGCGCGCCGACCCCCGGCCGCGCCGGACGGCGAGGTCGAGCGCGTCGTCCCCCACCTCCAGGTGGGCGTCGTGACGGACCTGGGCGAGGAGGGCCGACAGGGTGTCCGGGCCGAGCAGGCGGAACTCGAAGTGCTGGGTCCGGCTGCGGATGGTGGGCAGCACCTTCTGCGGGTCCGTGGTGGCGAGCACGAACACCACGTGGGCCGGGGGCTCCTCGAGCGTCTTCAGCAGGGCATTGGAGGCGGCGGTCGAGAGCATGTGGACCTCGTCGACGATGTACACCTTCTGACGCCCCGGCGAGCCGAGCGCGGCACGCGCCACCAGGTCGCGCATGGCGTCGACCCCGTTGTTGGACGCGGCGTCCAACTCGTGGACGTCCATCGACGTGCCACGGGTGATCTCCACGCACGAGGAGCACGTGCCGCACGGCTCGCCGTCATGGAGGTCGACGCAGTTGAGCGCCTTGGCCAGGATCCGGGCGGTCGAGGTCTTGCCCGTGCCGCGGGGGCCGCTAAACAGGTAGGCATGTGCGACCCGGCCGTCGCGGACGGCGTTGCGCAGCGCCAGGACGACGTGGTCCTGACCGCGCACCTCGGCGAACGTGGAAGGTCGGAACCGCCGGTAGAGGGACTGGTAGGGGACTTCCTCGGTCGTGTCGGCCACGGTCGGGAGCCTACCGGTCGTCCCGGTCCCCATCCGAGGGTGGCGCCGGGCCCGGGGGGACCGCCGGTGGAGGCGGAGGGGCGGGACCCCGGTGGTCGGTGCGACGGCCAGGTTGGCTGCGGCACACGGCCTTGCCTGCTGAGAGCTGCTGCCTTCCGACCCTGACTCGATTCACAGGAGGACGTTGCGCAGGACCCAGCCGTCGCACCCACCACCGGGGAGACTCCGATGCTACCGCCCCGGTGCCCCACCACCTGCCGGACCGGTCCGGCCGGTGCGGACCGGCCGGACCGCCGGAGTAGCCTGTCGGGGCCGTGGACGGCCCGTGGACCGGGAGCGTACGCGACACGGAGGCGTGCGAGAGCGGCCGAATCGGCACGATTGGAAATCGTGTGTGGGGAAACTCACCGTGGGTTCAAATCCCACCGCCTCCGCCACGGGGTCCTGACGGACCGGGACCCCGAGGAGACGGGACTGCCGGGTCCCCTCCCCGAGGAGGCAGTGCATGGGTGATGTCGAGGACGTCCGAGGCGTGACCGCAGGCGACGCCGGCGCGGTCGGTCCGGTGGGCACCGGACCGGCGCAGGGGGCGGACCGTCCCCCCACCGACGCCGCCCCGCCCACGCCGCCGGAGGCCCGGGGTCGGAAGGGCCCGGGCACGGCGCTGTTCGTCGCCCTCGGTGTCCTGGTGCTGCTGGCGGGGGGCTTCGCCTTGGTCGCCGCCCGGCACCACAGTCAGCCGAGCCAGGCCATTCGGGTGTCGGGGATCCCGTCGAGCGTCTCGACCCCGCTCGCCGCGCTCATGGCCCTCGCCCCGGTGCCCACCAAGCCCGCACCGGACTTCACGCTCGTGGACCAGAGCGGGCACACGATGTCCCTTTCGGACTTCCGGGGGAGCGCGGTCGTCCTGTCCTTCATGGACACCCACTGCACCGACATCTGCCCCATCGTCTCCCAGGAGTTCGTCGACGCCTACCACGACCTCGGACCGGCGGCATCGCGCACCGTGTTCGTCGCCGTCAACGTCAACCAGTACCACGCCGCGGTGGCCGACGTGGCCACGTTCTCCCACGCGCACCAGCTGGACACCATCCCGAACTGGCACTTCTTCACCGGATCGACGACCGACCTGCAGGCCGTCTGGGCCAACTACGGGATCGCCGTCCAGGCCCCGAACCCGAACGCGGACATCATCCACTCGTCGGTCACCTACTTCATCGACCCGGCGGGCAACGAGCGGTACCTGGCCGACCCCTCGGTCGACCACACCGCCAGCGGCGCCTCGTTCCTCCCCGCCGGGCAGCTCACGTCGTGGGGACGCGGCATCTCGCTCGTCTCCCGGTCGCTCCTCGGTTAGGGGCGCCGGACGCAGGACACCGGGACGGCGTCACCACCGGTCCGACCGGAGTTCGTGAAAGGCGATGGCGGCAGCGGTGGCCACGTTGAGCGAGTCGGCCCCGTCGGCCATCGGAATCGACGCCACCCGATCGGCTGCGGCGAGCGCCCCCTCCGTCAGACCCGGACCCTCGGCACCGAGAAGCAGGGCCACACCGGCCATTTCCCTCCACCCGCCCGGGCCGGTGGCGACGCCATCGCGCAGCTCGGACAGGCGCACGGAGGCAGGCCCTCCGCGCGACGGCGGGTGCGGTGCCAGGGCGACCACGACGAAGCCGGCATCCCGCACCGTCGCGAGCCCGTCGGGCCACGACCCGAGGCGGGCGAACGGCACGTGCAGGACGTGTCCCATCGACACCCGGACCGACCGGCGGTACAGGGGGTCGGCGCACGTCGGGTCGAGGAGGACGCCCGCCACGCCGAACGCGGCGGCGTTCCGGAACAGCGCGCCGATGTTCTCGTGGTCGTTGAGGCCCTCCAGGACGGCCACCACGGGCGGACCGCCACCGACGGGCCGTGCCGCGGCACCGGCCAGCACCCCGGCTGCGTCCGCCGGGACCGGCCGGTGCGCCACCGCCACCACGCCGCGGTGGAGGGCGAACCCCACCGTGGCGGCCACCACGGATCGCGTGGCGACGTACACGGGTACGCCCCGGGCCCGCACGGCGGCGACCAGTCCGCCGGCCGCCGTCACCTGACGGTCGTCGACCAGGAGGGAGGCCGCCGCGTAACCCGACGCCAGGAGCCGCTCGACGGCGAGCCGGCCCTCCACCACGAAGATCGACCCGTCGGCCCCGGTCCGGCGCCGACCCGCCGGGTCGTTGAGGTCCCGGTACGGGGCGAGCCTGGGGTCGTCCGGGTCGTCGATCCCGACGAGCGGGCCGACGGTTCCGGCGGTCCGTCGCGGGTCGGGCACCACGTCAGCCTCGCGCACCGGGGACGGACCGGTGCCGGGGCCGGCCTACGGTCTTCGTTAGCATCCCGCCATGGCCACCGCCGGCGGATCGCCGAACGACGCATCCTCGACCGCACCCGTCCGCCTGACCGATGACGCGGCCATGGGCCTGGCGCTGGTCGAGGCGGCGGCGGCCGTCGAGCACGGTGACGTACCGGTCGGTGCGGTGGCGCTGGTGGACGGTCGGGTCGTCGCCTCCCGGCACAACGAACGCGAGCGGACCGGCGACCCCACGGCCCATGCCGAGCTCCTGGCCCTGGTCGACGCCGCGGCCGCCGTCGGGAGCTGGCGACTGGGTCGGGTCACGCTCGTCGTGACCCTCGAGCCCTGTCCGATGTGTGCCGGAGCCCTGGTGGCGGCCCGCGTCGGGCGTCTGGTGTTCGGCGCCGCCGACCCGAAGGCCGGGGCGTGCGGGTCGCTCTACAACCTGTGTGCCGACCCGCGGCTCAACCACGAGGTGCCGGTCTCGGCCGGGATCCGGGCCGACGAGGCCGCCGGCCTGCTCACCGACTTCTTCGGGGACCGGCGGGCGGGAGGGCGATGACCGGGGCCGGCCGACCGGGCGGGGAACGACCGCGGCCCACCGACGCCGAACGGGAGGCCACGCTCGATGCTGCCGCCACCTGCTACCTGCGACTCGGCGTGGCCAAGACCACGGCCGCCGACATCGCCCGGGAGGTCGGATTCTCACGGGCCACCCTCTACCGCCGCTTCGGCAGCCACGAGTCCATCTTTCTCGCCGTGCTCACCCGCGAGTCCGAGGCCATGGCGGCCGAGGCCAGCGAGCACCTGGCCGCCGTCGGAGACCCGGCCGAACGGGTCATCGAGGGGATGCTGTTCAGCATCGGCCAGATCCGGAGCCGGCCGGTCCATGCCGCGGTCTTCGGGGGCGACTCGGCGGCGTGGGCCGCCGGCAAGGCGTTCCAGGAGGAGGCGCTCCGACGCATCGGCGACGCCGGGGTCCGACCGCTCCTGGCCCCGGCGCTGGCGGACGGCACCCTGTCCGAGGACGACGTCGCCGACCTCGTCGACTGGATCCTCCGCATCCTGATCTCCTTTGCCGCCGTGCCCGGCGACGGGGGCCGCAGCACCGACGAGATCCGCCGGCAGCTCACCTCCTGGTTCCTCCCCGCGTTCGTCGACCTGGCCCGGGGGCCTGATCGGCGACCGGTGAGACACTAAGGTCAGACTGTCTCACGAACCGGTTCCGGGGGAGCCGTCCGACAGGGGTCGGGCACGGCGTGGGCGGCGAGCGAAGGGGGTCCGGACGTGGCCGACATCCAGGCACTGCAGGTGACGAGGAACGGCCCTCCGGCCGAGGTGCTCGCCGTGCGGACGGTGGAGCGGCCGACGCCGGGTCCGGGGCAGGTCCTCGTACGGGTGGGCGCCGCCTCCCTCAACTTCAACGACATCGACCGGTGCCTCGGCAAGCTGGTCTCGGTGCCGACGCCGCCGCCCTACACGCTGGGCATGGACGTCTGCGGCACGGTGGTCGAGGCCGGAGCGGGCGCCGAGGCCTGGTCCGGCCGCCGTGTGGTGGCCATCACCACCACCGCCCTCGGGGGCATCGCCGAATTCGCCCTGGCCGACGCCGTGTCCACCTTCGACGCGCCGGACGGCCTCGACGACGCCGAGGCGACCGCCTTCATCCTGCCCTACCAGGCGTCGCACCTGGCCCTCTTCCGCCGGGGGCGCCTGGCCCCCGGCGAGACGCTGGTCGTCCACTCGGCGGCCAGCGGGCTCGGCTCGGCCGGGATCCAGTTGGGCAAGGCGGCCGGGGCACGCGTGATCGCCGTGGCGGGCGGACCCGACAAGGGCGCGTTCTGCACGGCGCAGGGAGCCGACCTGGTCATCGACCACACCACCGAGGACTTCGTCGAGGCGGTGCTGGCCGCGACCGGCGACGAGGGTGCCGACGTCGTCTACGACCTGGCCGGGGGCGACTTCGTCGAGCGCTCGTGGCGGTGCACGGCCCGGGGCGGTCGCTACCTGGCCGTCGGGTTCGCCGACGACGACGAGAACGGCATGACCGGCCGGCCCCTACGCATGGCGTGCATCGGCAACATCGACCTGGTCGGCGTGATGATCGCCTGGGCCGACCACGTCGACCCGGGCATGCGCCGCTTCGGCTTCAACCCGTTCGGCCGCGACGTGGCCGACGGGATCCACGCCGACCTGCTCCGCCGCGTGGCCGAGGGCACCGTCCGTCCCGCCGTCGGACGACGGGTGGCCATGGAGGACGCGGGCCGGGCGCTCGAGGAGCACCGTGCCCGCCGCTCGATCGGTCGCACCGTTGTCGAGATCGCCTCCGCCGGATGAGTCGCACGCGCCGGCCCGGCCGTTCCCCCGTCGGACCCACCACCTACACGTGGCGGGACTCGGAGCTCACCGCGCCACCGCTGCGTGCGCTCAACGCCGTCGGCGCCCGCCTCGCCCGGCACGGCGTCGCGCGCCCGTCCCTCACGCCCGCGGCGGTCGTGGACGCGGCCGTCAAGGCGGCCGGGTCGGAGGACTTCGGGAGCGACAGCCACCTCGAGCCGCTCGAGGTCTTCCTGGCATCGTGCCGCGACGAGGCCGAGCTCACCACGTTCGGGCGGATCCTCATCACCAAGATGCTCACCGCGGCGCTGGCCAACCGGATCGAGCTGCACCGGTGGTCGGGCGAGCACCCGCAGGCGGCCGACGAGCGCATCGCCGGCCCGTGGGTCATCGTCGGCCTGCCGCGCACCGGCACGAGCCTGCTGAGCAACCTCCTCGGGCTCGACCCGATGAACCGGAACCTCCTGCAGTGGGAGGCGGCCCACCTCGTCCCGCCGGCCACCCTCGAGGAGGCGGCGTCCGACCCCCGGATCGCCCGCACCGCCAAGGAGCTCGAGGGGCTGTTGAAGCTCAACCCGCCCCTGCGGGTGATGCACCCCTTCGGCGCCACCCTGGCCCAGGAGTGCGTCAGCCTCTTCATGTACGACGTGCGCGCCCTGGCCCTCGAGACCCAGGCCCACGTGCCCGGCTATGCGCGCTGGTTGGAGCAGGCCGACATGGCGCCTGCCTACGCCCAGCACACCGCTGCACTCCGGGCGCTGCAGTGGGCGCAGCCGACCGGCCGGTGGGTGCTCAAGACGCCCAATCACCTGTGGGACCTCGACGCGCTGCTGGCCGCCTATCCCGACGCCCGCATCGTCTGGACCCACCGCGACCCGGGGCCGGTCGTGACCTCGCTCGCCAGTCTGGCCAACGCCGGCCAGCGACCGCTGACGTCGCGGACCGACCCCGGCCCGACCGCCGAGGAATGGAAGCGCAAGTGCGCCTTCGCCATCGGGTCGGCCACCGCCTTCGACGAGCGCTCGGGGCCGGGCTGGTGCCGGCACCTCCACTACGACGACCTCGTGGCCGACCCCGTCGAGGCCGTCCGCGGCCTCTACGCGGCGTTCGACGAGGAGGTCAGCGACCTGCACGCCCGCCGCATGCGGGCGTTCCTGGAGCAGCGCCCACAGGACGCCTTCGGCCGCCACGGCTACGACCCCGCCGACTTCGGCTGGACGTACGCCGGTCTGGCCGAGGAGTTCGCCGGCTATGCCGCGCACTACGGCGTGCGCACCGCCGACCGGTAGGGGTCGGGCCCCGGTCGGGCCGGTTCCCCACCGGTCGGGCGGCGGCGCGGTCTACTTCGCCGGCGGCGTGACGTAGGAGTAGTCGCAGCGGAAGCCGTGGGTGCTGCCGCTCACCGGCGGGTCGTCGAGGCGGGCGAAGTCCCCGGTGACCACCTGACCGATGATGTAGCAATTCCCGACCGTCTTGGCCGCCGGGTTGTTCGGCCCGATGATGTGGTCGCCGTCGAACGACGTGATCTTGCCGAGCTGGGCGAGCAGCGACCCGCGGCTCGGGTTCGGTCCCGCTGCCCGCAGCGCCTGGGTGAACAGCTGGGCCGACAGCCACCCGTAGAGCGTGTAGAGGTCGGGGGCGAACCCGGGGGA
Source organism: Acidimicrobiales bacterium (assembly GCA_035534835.1). GTDB lineage: Bacteria > Actinomycetota > Acidimicrobiia > Acidimicrobiales > RAAP-2 > Bog-756. Next base: position 22,299 of record DATLRE010000014.1, on the reverse strand, counting down.
GGCCACGTTGACCCAGTGCAGGAAGGTCGCCACCGACGGCACCTGGGCGGCGTCCTGGCCCTGGTAGAGGGTGGTGGCCATCTCGAAGTAGGAGCCGTCGACGGCCGAGGGCCCGCCCGAGTCGGGCACCAGCTTCGGGGTGTAGGTGGCTGCACCCAGGACGACGACCGGGTGGAAGTTCTGCTGGACCAGGTTCTTGAGCAGCGCCGCGGCGTACGTCTCCGCCATGGAGTCGACGAAGAGGATCTTGACCCCGGCGTTCTTCATGGCGATGACATTGGGGGTGAAGTCGGTCTGGGTCACCCCGTAGTTGGCGGTGTAGGCGATCTTGTAGCCCACCTTCTCCATCACGTACTTCTCGCCGTTCCAGTCGGTCTGCGCGGAGGGCAGGGAGGCGACCATGGCGCCGACGGCCTTCACGTCGGTCGGGAACTTCTTCTGGAAGTACTGGAGCGGACCTTCCTGCCATCCGCCGTTGAGGGGCACGGCGCTGTAGACGTTGGGCAGCGAGCCGGTGGTGGTGTCGAGGACGTTGGAGACGTCGGGCATCCCGGGGTTGGCGGCCAGGAGCGAGCCGCCGTAGCTGTCCTCCAGGGAGAAGCTGCCGACGAGGGCGAAGTCGTTGTTGATGGCGTTCTGTGTGGCCTGCTTGTTGGTGGCCCCGCTGAACTGGTCGTCGGCCCCGTCCACCTTGATCTTGCGACCGTTGACGCCGCCGGTCGAGTTCACGTAGTCGGCGTATGCCTGGGTGCCGACGTCGGCGCCCTTGAACAGGCCGCCGAGCGACAACGTGGAGACGTTTCCGACCGTGACCGAGTCGGCGGTGATGCCGGTGCGGTCGCTGAAGGCACTGGCCGGGATCTTCGACGAGGTCGAAGCGCCGCCGGCGGCGGTCGTCGTGGTCGACGCCGAGTTGGTCGAGCTGCAGGCCATCGCCGTGGTGGCCATCAGGAGCACCGCTCCCATCGCCGCCCACCGCGTCTTCCGGGACGTTCCGGTCATCGTTCCCCCAAGCTGTCGCGTCCCGGGCTGCTGTATCATTCCCCCAACATCCCGGGCCTTCTGTCCGAATGCATGACCCTACTGCGCGAGGGCACCCGATGCCGGTTCTCCGAGTCCCCAATCGCAGTCCGGGCATCGGACCCCTTCTACGCTGGGAGATCGTGGCACGGAGCGCGCGGGACGCGCGGCGGTCAGGGCAGGTGGCACCCGCAGTCGCGGACCGCTCTCCCGGAGTTGACCTCGGTGAGACTTTGTAGTTTCCGCGTCTCACCCGTGCAGGGGACGGCCCCGACTCCCGACCTCGGGCCAGGTCGGGCACGGACGGGGACGGCCCCGGTCCCGTCCGGCGCCTCTCCCCCGCTCCGTTACACTCGCCGGCGGAAGGGTGGCAGAGCGGACGAATGCGCACGCCTCGAAAGCGTGTGAGGTGCAAGCCTCCGGGGGTTCGAATCCCCCCCCTTCCGCCACTGTGGTGTCGCGAGACATCGCGGACACTGCGAACCCCCGTGAACCCCGTCCACCGGGGAACTCGCGCCCTTCTTGACCGCTCGTCGACGTGCGGTCGACAGCGTGTGGCCGACGGCCCCGTCGGCCGACGGGCGCGGACGCCCCCGCCCGTTCCAGCCGGACGGTCCGCCCGAGCGGTCCGGTCCCGGATCCGCGACCCCCGCCGGAGGTCTCAGGTGGCGGCCTCGGGCCGGAGCATGGGGAAGAGGATGACGTCGCGGATGGCCTCCACTTCGGCGAGCAGCATGATCAGCCGGTCGATGCCGATGCCGATTCCCGCGGTCGGGGGGAGGCCGTGCTCGAGGGCGCGCACGAAGGCCTGGTCGGCGGGGTGAGCCTCCGCGTCGCCGCCTGCCTTCGCCGCGGCGCTGAACTCGAAGCGGGCTGCCTGCTCCTCGGGCACGTTGAGCTCGCTGTACCCGTTGGCGAACTCCTTTGCCGCGATGCACAGCTCGAACCGGTCGGCCATCGTCAGGTCGTCGGCCGTGTGGCGGGCCAGCGGCGACACCTCCACCGGGAACCCGATCACGAACTGCGGGTGCACCATGTCGGGCAGGAGGACCTGGTCGTAAAGTTCGAAGACGAGCTTGCCGGGTCCCCATGCGGGCAGCGGCGTGACGCCGTGCTCCTCGCAAACGGCCCGCAGCTCGTCGACCGGGTCCGTCGGGTGCACGCGCCGGCCCAGGCGCTCCTCGAGCAGGTCGAGCAGCTGGCGGCGCGGCCAGGGTCCGGCGAGGTCGATCCCGGCGTCGCCGACGGCGAACGTGGTCCGCCCGGTGGCCGCTTCCGCGGCGGCCAGCACCAGTGCCTCGGTCAGTGCCATGCCGTCGGTCAGGTCGCCGAAGGCCTGGTAGGCCTCGAGGGCGGTGAACTCGGGGCTGTGCCGGGTCGAGATGCCCTCGTTGCGGAAGTTGCGGGCGATCTCGTAGACGCGCTCGAACCCGCCCACGACCAGGCGCTTCAGGTAGAGCTCGGGGGCGATGCGGAGGCTGAGGTCGATGTCGAGCGCGTTGGCGTGGGTCATGAAGGGTCGGGCGAGGGCGCCACCCGCCTGCGGCTGCAGGATGGGTGTCTCGACCTCGACGAAGTGCTCGGCCTCCATGTGCCGGCGCATGGCGGCGATCGCCGCGAAGCGGATGGCGAAGACCCGCCGGCTGTCGGGATTGGCCAGGAGGTCGACCTCTCGTTGGCGGTACCGGGTGTCCGTCTCGGTCAGGCCGTGCCACTTGTCGGGCAGCGGGCGCAGCGCCTTCGACAGGAGCCACAGCTCGGTGGCGTCGACCGAGAGCTCGCCCCGCCGGCTGGTGATCACCTCACCTTCGGCGCCGATCCAGTCGCCGAGGTCGAGGGAGTCGAGGACGGCGGTCGCCTGGTCCGACAGCGCCGAGGCCTGGAGGAGGAGCTGGATCGATCCCGTGGTGTCGGACAGGGTCGCAAAGGAGAGCTTGCCGTGGCGGCGGACCGCCGTGACCCGGCCGGCGAGGCGCACGTGCTCGCCGGTGCGGGTGTCGGGTTCGAGTCCCTCGTGGCGCCGGTGCAGCCCACCGGCCAGCGCCGTCCGGTCGAACCTCGGCGGGTACGGGTCGATCCCCTGGTCGGCGAGGGCCTCGCGCTTGCGACGCCGTTCGGCGACGAGGGCGTCGATCGTCGGTGCCGGGGCGCCGTCGGACGGCGGGTCGGTCTCGTTGGTCACGGCTGGTTCCTCGCTCGGGGGTCCCGCCGACGGTGACGGAACCCGTCGCGGAGCCGCCATCTTAGGAGAGGTCCCGGCTCCGGCCCGGGCCCTCGTCGCTCCGGGCCACGTGGCCGGCGAGGGTCGGGTACGACGGTGACGGAGGCTTATGCTGCAGGAGCGCCCCTAGCTCAACGGTGGAGCACCGGATCCTTAATCCGGAGGTTGGGTGGTTCGAGTCCCCCGGGGCGCACGTTCGACGGCATCCGTCGGTGGCTGTCCGGATCACCCGGCCGGCCCGGGGCGTCCCGCGTCACGCGTGTCCGGGCGAGTACTCGACGGGGAGCGAGTCGACGGCGTGGACGAGTGCGTGGTCGCCATAGGTCGGCGTGCTGCCGGTCGGCACCACCATGTCCGGGAAGCGCCTGGTCAATTCCTCGAACAGGACCCGGATCTCCAGGCGGGCGAGGTTGATCCCCATGCACACGTGGGGTCCGATGCCGAAGGCGAGGTGCGGATTGGGGCTGCGGTCGACGCGGAGGGTGTCCGGGTCCTCGAAGACGGATTCGTCCCGATTGGCCGACTGGTACAGCATCAGGACCTTCTCTCCTTCCCGGATCTGCTGGCCGGCCAGCTCCGTGTCCTGCGTCGCCGTCCTGGCGAAGCTGATGACCGGGCTCACATAGCGACAGATCTCGTCTGCCATCGTGGCGAAGGACGCGGGGTCGGAACGGAGCCGATCCCACTGGTCCGGGAACCGACTGAGCGCCCACATGCCGCCCGAGATGGCATTGCGGGTCGTCTCGTTGCCGGCCACCAGGAGGATGACCAGGAACATCGTGAGCTCGTCGTGGGCCAGCTCGTCGTTGGACTCGAGCACGCCGTCCTCGTCGGCACCCACGAGGATGCTTACCGCGTCGTCGGGGAGCGCGCGCCCCCGCCGGTGGGCCTGGCGACGCTCATCGATCATCTCGGTCAGGTAGGCCACGTACTCGCCGAACGCGGCAATGGCGTCGGCCATGGTCGGGTCGTCCGCGTCGTCACGGCCCTCGCCGCCCATCATTCGGTCCGACCAGTGACCCAGTCGGACCCGATCCTCCACGGGAAGACCCATGAGCTCTGCGATGACGACCAGCGGTACCGGGACCGCGACGTCGGTCACGAAGTCGCACGACGAACGACCGGCGATCCCGTCGAGCACGCCGGTCACCACCTCGCGCACCCGAGGTTCCATTGCCCGGATCACGCTCGGAGCGAATCCCTTGTTGAGCAGCCGGCGTTGGCGGACGTGGCGCTCGCCGTCGAGCCCGATGAGCGAGAGGCTCGCCCCCTCCTCCTTGGGGCGGACGCCCCGACCCGAGCAGAACAGGTCGGCGTGCGTCGAGACATAGGTCACGTCCGCATGGCGCGACACCACCCACAGCTCGTTGGCCCCGTCCCAGTAGATCGGCGACTGGGCGCGGATCCGCGCGTAGGCCGGGTGGGGGTCCCGGTAGAAGGATCGGTCGAGGACGTCGAACTCGCAGCTCGGACGGGCGGTCTTCGAAGTCATGGGGCCTCCTGTCGCGAACCCGGTGTGACGTCACCTCGACGCACCGATCCCGGTCCGAAGACTAGAACGCGTTGCAGTACCGGACTAGGGCCGAAAGTCCCGAGCGCGGCGCGGCGTGGCCTTGTGACGTCGTGCCGGCCACGGAGCGGAGCATGTCCGTCAGGAGGCGTCCGGACCCGGACCCGTCGCCTCGGGGCGACCGGCCAGCCAACGGTGCAGGCCCGCCGCGTTGGAGTGGACCCCGTTCATGACCTCGAGCTTCTTGCGGTGCTCCTCGGGCACCCCGTCGAGGTCCGACGCGAACGTCGCCGACAGAGCGGCGGCGATGTCGCCGCCGTCCCGATAGGCGGCCTCGGCCACCGCCGCCCACCGGCGCAGCGTGCCGTCGGCTTCGTCGAGCACGTCGAGCGGATCGGTCAGCAGCCCGTAGTGGGCGAGCGCCAGCCCGGTGGGTCGCCGTGCCGCGAACTTGCCCAGCGACTGCAGGGCGAGGTCCAGGTCGAAGTCGGGCGGGGGTGTCGACGGGCGCAGCACGCCCCCGTCGGGGAGCTTCACCCCGACGGCGTCGCCGACGAACATCGTGCCGCTCCAGTTGTCGTGCAGGCCGAGGTGGTGCTTGGCGTGACCGGGCGAGTCGACGGCGGTGAGGAACCGGTTGGCGCCGACCCGGATCTCCTCGCCGTCCTCCAGGACGTGGATGCGCTCGGGCGGGGTCGGGTCGAGCCTGCCGTAGAGCGAGTCGAGGAGGGGCCCGTAGACGCGGGCGGCGGAGTCGACCAGCCGGGTCGGGTCGGCCAGGTGGCGTGCCCCCTTGGGGTGGACGTAGACGGTCGCCTTCGGGAACGCGCGGGCCACGTCACCGACGCCGCCGGCGTGGTCCAGATGGATGTGGGTCACCACCACACCGGCCAGGTCCCCGGGGCCCAGGCCCAGGCGGTCGAGGTGGGCGAGGAGGGAGGGTACGGAGCTCTGGCTGCCCGTCTCGATCAGCACCGGGGCGTCGCCCTCGATGAGGTAGCCGGCGGTGACCCGCTCCCACCCGCCGAGGAGGGTGTCGAGTTCGAGCACGCCCTCGGCGATCCGGCTCCCGGTCGGCGGCGGCACCGGGTCGTCGGCGTCGTGGGCGTGCGCTCCGGGGCCGTGGTGATGGCCGGCGCTCAACGGACCGACCCGCTCCGACGCTTGGTGGCGCGGGTCGTGCCAGCCTTCTTCGTCGCGGCCTTCTTCGTGGTCGACTTCGTGGCTGCCGCCTTCTTCGTCGCGGCCTTCTTCGTGGTCGACTTCGCCGCTGCGGCCTTCTTCGTGGTCGACTTCGCCGCTGCGGCCTTCTTCGTCGCTGCGGCCTTCTTCGTCGCTGCGGCCTTCTTGGCGGCAGCATTCTTGGCGGTCGCCTTCGTCGACGCCGACGCTTCGGCCACGCCCTCCTCCAACCGGGGTCCCTTCCTCGGGACCTCGTGCTTCACCGACCGCTTCCGCGTCGGCCGGGCCGTGGCGGAACGCTCCGGACCCCCAGCGCGGCCGCCGCCGAACCTGCCCACCAGTTCGCGCAATCCGGAGCCGGCCGCGCCGGCACCGAGGTGACGCTGGGCGACGCCGGTCGGCCGCGACCCGGTCATCGCCCGGCGCGCCAGGCCCCGGAACACGTGCTCGGTGCTCGGCTTGTGGTGCCCGGTGACCTTGGCGGCCGAGTTGACCAGAGACACGTGCGAGAACGCCTGGGGGAAGTTGCCCACGAGCCGCCCGGCGACCGGGTCGTACTCCTCGGAGAGGAGCCCGAGGTCGTTGCGCAGGGCCAGCAGCCGCTCGAGCAGCTGGTGGGCGTCGTGGTCCCGCCCCAGCAGCTCGAGGCAGTCGGCGAGCCAGAACGAGCAGGCGAGGAACGCCCCCTCGCTGCCGGCGAGCCCGTCGACCTCGCCGGAGTCGGCCGTGCGGTAGCGCAGGACGAAGTCCCCCTCCATCAGCTCCCGCTCGATGGCCTCGATCGTCCCACGCACCCGCGGATCGGTGGCGGGGAGGAACCCGACCAGCGGGATCATCAGGAGGCTGGCGTCGAGCTGGTCGGAGCCGAAGTACTGCGTGAACGAACCCTTCGAGGAGTTGAACCCGCGGTCGCACACCTGGTCGTGGATCTCCTGGCGGATGGCCCGCCAGCGGTCGACCGGCCCCTCCAGATGGAAGTCCTCGACCGTCCGGATGGCGCGGTCGAAGGCCACCCAGGCCATGACCTTGGAGTGCGTGAAGTGACGGCGCGGGCCCCGGACCTCCCAGATCCCGTCGTCCGGTTCCCGCCACCCGTCCTCCAGGAACGCCAGCAGCGCCAGCTGCAGGTCCCACGACGCCTCGCCGTCGGGGTCGCCGGGCCCCACCGACTCGTACAGGGCGGACAGGACCTCGCCGTAGACGTCGAGCTGGAACTGGCCGGCCGCGGCATTGCCGATCCGCACCGGGCCGGCCCCCTCGTAACCCGGCAGCCAGTCGACCTCCCACTCGTCGAGGCGACGCTCGCCGGCGGCCCCGTACATGATCTGCAGCTGCGACGGGTCCCCGGCGGCGGCCCGCAGCAACCAGCCACGCCACGCCATCGCCTCCTGGTAGAAGCCGCCGCGCATGAGGGACTCGAGGGTGAGCGTGGCGTCGCGCAGCCAGCAGTACCGGTAGTCCCAGTTGCGGCCGCCGGTGAGTGCCTCGGGCAACGAGGTGGTCGCGGCGGCGACGATCCCGCCGGTCGGCTCGTAGGTCAGTGCCTTGAGGGTGATCAACGACCGGACGACAGCCTCGCGGTACTCGCCGGTGTAGGTGCACTGGGACACCCACTCCTCCCACCACTGCTGGGTGTCCTCGATGGCGTAGGAGGCGTCCACCGGGCGGGGCGGGGACTCGTTGGCCGGGTACCACGACAGGGAGAAGGGGACGGTCTGGCCCTCCGACACGGTGAACTCGGCCACGGTCGACAGATCGCTGCCCTCGGTCTCCACCGTGGTCCACAGCGACAGGGCGTCGGGTCCGGCGACCGCCGTGAGGGTCCCGTCGGTCCGACGCACCCACGGGACCACCTGCCCGTAGCCGTACCGGATGGTCAGCCGCATCTCCATGGTCACCTTGCCGCGCACCCCTTCGACGAGGCGTACCACCTCGGGATGGCGCTCCCGGATGGGCATGCAGTCGACGATCCGGACGGTGCCCTCGTCGGAGACGAACTCCGACTCGAGCACGAGGGTGTCCCCCCGGTAGTGCCGATGGACCGCCCGTTCAACCCCCTTGGGTGCCAGCCGCCACGAACCGTGGTCCTCGGTCCCGAGCAGTTTGGCGAAACAGGCGCCGGAGTCGAAGCGCGGGAGGCAGAGCCAGTCGATCGAGCCGTCGCGGCCGACCAGCGCCACCGTGTGGAGATCGCCGATGATCCCGTAGTCCTCGATGGGGAGCGCCATGCCCCAGTTCTACTCCCCCGCGTCCCGCCGGGACCGCTACCGGCCCCGGCGGGGCCGGGTCAGGACGGCGTGCAGGCGCCGGTGCCGACCGCGACCGTCACCGGCTCGGCCTGCGCCACCCGGGGGATCACATCGGGCGAGGTGAGGGCGTACCCGATGTTGGCGTCGGTGGTCGAGCGCGAGAACACGACGCCCACGACCTGTCCGTCGGGCAGCACCAGCGGGCCCCCGGAGTTGCCCGGACGCACCAGCGCGTTGATCTCGTAGACGTTGCGGAGGGTGAGCGCCTGGCCGTAGATGTCCCGGCCCTGGGCCTCGAACAGGGCCATGATGCCGGCCCCGTCGGCGGTGAGCGGGCCACCGTCGGGATAGCCGAGCACGGCGGCCCGCGTGCCGCGGTCGACCGTCTGCGGATCGAGTCGGAGGACCGGCGCGTCGAGGCCGGACACGCGGAGGACGGCGAGGTCGAACGATGGGTCGAAGTAGACGACCTTGGTCGCCTTCACGCTGGTCCCGACCTGCACCAGCGGCTGGGCGATCCCGGCCACCACGTGGGCGTTGGTCACCACGAGCCCGGGTGCGGCCACGAAGCCGGAGCCCTCCTGGATCACGCCGCACCCGTAGCCCTCGACCTTCACCGTCGACGCCTGGGCGGCCAGGACCGCCTGGCGGAGCTCCGCGTCCGTGGGCAGCGGCACCGGGAGCGCCGACGCCGGGGCCAGCGCGGCGAACACCGGCGGGAACCCCTGGGCCGTCAGGAAGCCCTGGGCGCGCGAGAACACCGAGGGCGCGGGCGGCAGGACCGAGTTGAGGGCGCTGATGACCCGGGACTGGAGGATGGCGGTGTCGAGGACCACCGACGAGCTGTTGACCAGGGTGCTGGCCAGCAGCCAGAACGTGACCAGGGCGGCGGCCACGGCGACGACCGTGCCCAGGACGGCGTCGACCGACCGCGCCAACCCGCGGTGGATCCGGACCTCGAGCATCGCTCCGAGGAGCCGGCCCACCATGCCGAGGGCGAACGCCACACCCACCATGGTGACGAGTGCCACCGCCGTACGGGCCGTCGGCGTCTGCACCCACCGCACCGTCACCGAGGCCAGCAGCGCACCGAGGTAGAGACCGCCCAGGAACCCGAGGATGGCGCAGACCTGCACCAGGGCGCCCACCCGCGCCCCCTGGTAGGCAGCCAGGAGGACGACGACGACCAGGACGATGTCGACGACGTTCACCGGGCGACCCGGACGGCCGGCGGTGATCGGTACTTCGAGCGCGCGGCGGCCACGGACTCACGGTAATCGGGTCCGCCGCCGTGGATCTGCCATCACCACCGCCCGCGGTCACCGGTGGCCGCCACCCGTCGTGGCAAGATCTGCGGGACCCGGGCCGCGCCACCGGCGCACGCGTCCACGCGACGGGCCGGAGGGGGATGCGCAGTGCCTGTCGATCGAACCCAGAGCGGACCGGCAGCAACCCGCCGACGGCTCGTCGCCGGGATGCTCCTCGGCGTCCTGATGGGAACGGCCGCCTGCGGATCGGGCGCCACCTCGTCGTCGGGCGGTGCCACGGCGGCGACTGCGCAGCCTCTGGCCCCGTTCCAGGGCGCCCTGACCACGGTGACCCTTCCGGCCGGGATCCAGTCGCTGCGGGGCGTCGCCTGCCCGTCCGCCAACCGGTGCTGGGCCGTCGGCACCACCCTCGGAACCGCCCGGGCGCCGGCCTCCGCAGCCGTCCTCACCACCACCACCGGTGGGGCGTCCTGGACGGTCCAGTCCATCCCCCCGACCGTCGGCTACCTGGCGGGCATCGCGTGCCCGACCACGAGGGCCTGTACCGCCGTCGGGCAGGTCGGGACCGACGGGGCGGGTCCCGGGGCCATCCTCACCACGGCGAACGCAGGAACGACCTGGGTGCTGCAGTCGCTGCCCACTGGCAGCACCGACGTGACCGCGGTGGACTGCCTGCCCGCCGGCCCGTGCTCGGCACTGGCCGACGTCGCCGGCCGGGTGACCGCACTGGACCCGGGCGCGCCGGGTGCGCCGTGGGTCGCCCGGGGGGCGCTGCCCGCCACGGTGGCGTCGGCCACCGCCCTGGCCTGCACCGATGCCCGCCACTGCTGGACCACCGTCCTCAGCCCGGTCGACGTGGGTCACGTGGCCGGTTCCGTCGCCGGCACCGCCGACGGCGGGGCCTCCTGGGCCCTGCAGGCCGTCCCGTCCGGGACCGGCGCGCTCGAGGGGATCGACTGCACGCGGCCGGCCGTGCCGGACACCTCGACGACGTCGGCTGCGGCGGCACACGTCGACTGCACCGCGGTCGGGACCACGGCCACCGGCACCGGCGCCACCCGCAGCGGGCAGGGGCTGGTGCTGACCACCGTCGACGGCGGGGCCACGTGGACCCAGGCACCCGTGACCGCGACCAGCGCCGCCCTGTTCGCGGTGTCGTGCGGGGCCGGCCCGTGCGTCGCGGTCGGCACGACGGTGGCCAGCGCCCCGCAGGCCGGTGTCGTCGTCCTGGGCGGGTCGCCCGGGGCGTCGCCGTCGAGGTGGCGTCGCGCCGCGGAGGTCGGTGTCCCGCTGCCGCTGACCGGCGTGTCCTGCCGGTCGCTGTCGTCCTGTGTGATGGTCGGCGAGTCGGTGAGCGCCCACCTCGGCGCAGGCTGACCCGCGCCGGCCCCGGGCTCCCATCCCCGGGCACCGCCAGGCGCGCCGGTAGCCTCCGGTCGATGGGAGCACGCCCCGCCGCCGTCCCCCGGACGGGCCGTCCGGCCGACACCGGTCCCGACACCGCGTTCGGCCCGGCCGTGCGTCGACGTGCCACGACGACATCGGCCTTCGGCGTCGGTCGGCGCGAGGGCCACGACGCCTCCGGCTTCTACGCCCGGTTCACCCCACCCCGGATCTCCGACGACGCCGTCGTCCGACGGCCCGCCGTCCTCGACACCCTGTGGGTCGGGGATGCCCGGGACATGGACGCGCACGGCGACGTCGCCGACGACTCGGTCGCCCTGGTCGTCACGTCGCCGCCCTACTTCGCCGGCAAGGAGTACGAGCAGGCCATGGGCGTGGGCCACGTCCCGGTCGACTTCGCCGCCTACCTAGACATGCTCCACGACGTGTTCGAACAATGCTTCGCCAAGCTCGAACCGGGCGGTCGGATCGCCGTCAACGTGGCGAACCTCGGCCGGAAGCCGTACCGCTCGCTCGCCCGGGACGTCATCGGCATCCTCGAGGGACTCGGCTATCTCCTGCGGGGCGAGATCGTCTGGCAGAAGAGCCACGCCGCCGGTGGTTCGTGTGCGTGGGGTACCTACCAGCGCCCCGGCAACCCGGTGCTCCGCGACGTGTCCGAGCGGATCGTCGTGGCCTCGAAGGGCCGCTTCGACCGGGCGGTGCCCGCCGAGGACCGCGCCCGGGCCGGCATGCCCAACGAGGGCACCATCACCATGGACGAGTTCGTCGACGCCACCACGGACGTCTGGGACCTGCCGCCGGAGTCCGCCACCCGGGTGGGCCACCCGGCCCCGTTCCCGGTGGAGCTGCCCCGTCGGCTCATCGAGCTGTACACCTACCGGGGCGATCTGGTGCTGGACCCGTTCATGGGGTCGGGGTCGACGGCGCTCGCCGCGCTGCGCACCGAGCGGCACTACGTGGGCTTCGACACCGACCCCGCGTACGTGGCCCTCGCCGAGCGGCGCATCGCCGTCGAGCGGGCGGCACCCGACGTCGGGCGTCGGGTCACCGTGACCCCCGGTCGCTCCGCGCGCGTCCCCACCGGAGACGACCCGGTCGCCCTCGGCCTCAAGGCACGGGACGTCGCCGAGCGCGCACTGGCCGGTGCCGGGTTCACCGACATCGAGCACGGGGTCGGGCTGGGTGACCTCGGCGTGACCGTCGACTACCGGGCACGGGACGGCGGAGGTGGCACGTGGCTGTTCCTCCTGTCGGGGGCCTACTCGGCGACGCGGCCGGGGCTCCGGCGACCCGACGTCCTGTGGCGGGCCCTGGGCATCGCCGCCGTGCTGCACTCGGCCCGGACCGCCGACCCGGATCGCGACGACCTCGGGCCCCTCGTCCTCCTGTCGACCGACGTGCCGCCGGCCCGAAGCGGCCCGGGACGGGCCCTGGGTGCGGTCACCTCGGCCGCCGGCCCGGTGCGCGACGTGTGCGAGCTCCTCGACCCCGACGCACGGGCGCGGCTCGCTGCACATGCGTCGGGGGCCGGACCCTGACCGCGGGGGACGACACCGCACCGGACGGCCCGCCCGGAGCCACCGGGTGGGACGGCGAGGCCTACCAGCGCCGCTTCGACGAGCTCGCCGCGTCCGGGGTCGACGTCCACGGCGAGGCCGACTTCGTCGCGCGCTTCGATCCCCGTTCCGTCCTGGACGCCGGATGCGGCACCGGCCGGGTGGCGGCCGAACTCGACCGCCGCGGGATCGAGGTGGTCGGCGTCGACCGCGACCCCTCGATGGTCGCCACCGCCCGGGCCCTCGCCCCGGGCGTCGAGTTCCACGTTGCCGATGTGGCCACGGCCGACCTGGGCCGGACGTTCGACCTCGTGGTCATGGCCGGGAACGTTCCCCTGTTCACACCCGAAGGGAGCCAGGGCGCGCTGGTCGCCGGGTGCGCCCGGCACCTGGCACCGGGCGGTCGGCTGGTGGCCGGCTTCCAGCTGGGCCGGGGCTACACCGGGGCGCAGTACGACGAGGACTGCCGGGACGCCGGCCTCGAACGGGAGGGTCGCTGGTCGACATGGGCCGGCGCCCCCGACGACCCCGACGGCGACTACGCCGTCACGGTCCACCGCCGGCCCGGCTGACCCGTCCGGCGGACGGCGACCGGGTGTCCCACGGCCGGCGTCTGCGATCATGGGATGCGGACGCGACCAGAACGGACCCCCATGCGCAACCCGATGTTCGTCTACGACGAGAAGTTGACCGACCTCATCTTCGACTACTGCAGGTGGCGGCTCTCCCTCGACCCGGTCCCGCTCGACTACGGGGGTGCGGTGGAGGAGTCGCTGGCCGCCCGCCTCGAGGGACTCATGACCGAGGGCGGGGTCGACCCGGCCGTGGTCATGGAGCTGTTCGACACGACCCTGGCCACCGCCGTCGTCTCGTGTGACAGCCCGAAGTTCCTGGCGTTCATCCCCGCCGCACCCACCAAGGCCGCCCTCCTGTTCGACATGGTGGTCGCCTGCTCCTCGCTCCACGGAACCTCGTGGATCGAAGCGGCCGGCCCGGTCGCCGCCGAGAACCAGGCACTCCGGGTCCTCGCCGACCTGGCCGGCCTGCCCGCGGGCGCAGGTGGCTGCTTCGTGGCCGGCGGATCGGCCGGCAACCTGTCCGGCCTGATGGTCGGGCGGGACACTGCCGCCTACCGGATGGGCGACCTCGTGCCGGAGCGCCCGGTGGTGGCCATCAGCGAGGAGGCCCACTCCTCGGTCGGCAAGGCCCTGCACGTTCTGGGCGTCGAGCCGCTGCTGGTGCCGGTCGACGACCACCGACTGACCGGCCGCTCGCTGCGGGCGGCGCTGGCGACCCACCCGCGGGGCGACGACGTCATCGCCGTGGTCGCCACCGGTGGCACCACCAACGCCGGGATCGTCGACGACCTCGAGGGCGTGGCCGACGTGGCCGAGGAACGGAAGCTTTGGTTCCACGTGGACGGCGCCTACGGAGCCGCCGCCCTGTTCGCACCGTCGGCACGGCACCGGTTCCGGGGGATCGAGCGTGTCGACTCCTTCGTCGTCGATCCCCACAAATGGCTCTTCGCCCCGTTCGACTGCGCCGCCCTCCTCTACCGCGAACCGCGCCTGGCCAAGGCCGTCCACTCCCAGGACGCCTCGTACCTGGAGGTCTTCCACACCGACGCCCCCGAGGAGTGGAACCCGAGTGACTACGCCTTCCACCTCACCCGGCGGGCCCGGGGCATGCCCCTGTGGTTCTCCCTGGCCGTCAACGGGACGGACGCCTACCGGGACGCGGTCGAGACGGTCCTGGCCGTGACCCAGGAGGTGGCCGACCTGATCGAGGCCACCCCGCACCTCGAACTCGTCCGGCGACCCGAGCTGTCGGTCGTGCTGTTCCGCCGGAGGGGATGGGGCAAGGCCGACTACGAGGCGTGGTCGGCCCGCCTGCTCGCCGAGCAGATCGGCTTCGTGGTGCACACCACATGGGAGGGAGAGCCGGTCGGGCGGCTGGCGCTCCTCCACCCGGACACCGACCTCGGGCTCGTGGCCGACATCCTGGCCACCGCCGCCTGACCGGCTCCGGCCAGCTGCGGACCGGTCGTCCGGGCCGCCGTCAGGCCACCGCGGAGGTCGCCGGCTCCCGGGCGAATCCCAGCCGGTCGGCGGCGAAGCCCAGGGCGATGCGGACGGCGGTCGGCGGGTCGACCGCCGGGTCGCCCAGGACGAGCTGCACGCTGAGCCCGTCGAGCAGGGCCGACAGCGCCGTGGCGAACTCCTGGGGGTCGATGTCGGCGAACTCGCCCGCGGCCTGCCCCTCGGCGACGGCCTCGGCGATCACCCGGCGCCAGCGGGCGTCGAACTCCTCGCGGACCCGGCCCAACTCGGCGTGACGGACCGAGCGGGCCCACAGATCGATCCACAGCGCCCCGAGGTCGGGGAAGCCCACCTCCGCGGGCGGGGTGAAGTGGGTGTCGATCAGCTCCTCGAGGCGGGCGGTCGCACCGGTGACGGCGGCCATGCGCCGGTTCCCGTAGTCGTACCAGAGGTCCTCGGCGAGGCGGAACGCCTCGGTGAGCAGGTTGTCCTTGGTCTGGAAGTAGTAGATGACCAGAGCCGGGCTGATGCCGGCACGGTCTGCGACGTCGGCGATCCGGGTGTCGGCGAAGCCGCGCTCGGTGATCACGTCGAGGGCCGACCGGAGCAATTCCTGGCGACGGTCGTCGCCGTGACCGTCGTTTGCCCGCCCAGCCGTGCCGTCGTTCACCGCCAACTCCGCCCTTCCGCGTGTCCGAGGTGGGATCGCCGTCCGCCCCCCGGCGCCCACGGTCTCACGGTACCAGCAGGACGCCCCCGGGGTCCGGACCGCCGGCGGACGGTCGTCGGGACGGCCCGCCGTGCCACACTGTGGCCGGTCCGGCCCGGCGACAGACAGGAGTGGTACATGACATCGGAGGTCCGAGGTGTGGTGGCGACAGCCGCGGGTGCGCCCGTCCGGGTGACGACCGTCGTGGTCCCCGACCCGGGCCCGGGCGAGGCCGTGGTCGCGGTACAGGCCTGCGGCGTGTGCCACACCGATCTCCACTACCGCGAGGGCGGCATCAACGATGACTTCCCCTTCCTTCTCGGTCACGAGGCGGCCGGCGTGGTGGAGTCGGTGGGACCCGATGTGACCACCGTCGCCCCGGGCGACTTCGTGGTCCTCAACTGGAGGGCCGTCTGCGGCGAGTGCCGCGCGTGCCGGCGCGGCCGGCCCCAGTACTGCTTCGCCACCCACAACGCCACCCAGCGGATGACCCTGGCCGACGGGACCCCGCTCTCCCCCGCACTCGGGATCGGGGCGTTCGCCGACAAGACCCTCGTGGCCGCCGGGCAGTGCACCCGGGTGGATCCCTCAGCCCGGCCCGAGGCCGTCGGCCTGCTGGGCTGCGGCGTGATGGCTGGACTCGGGTCGGCCCTGCTGACCGGCGGTGTCGGCCCGGGGGACTCGGTGGCCGTCTTCGGCTGCGGCGGGGTGGGCTGTGCCGCGGTCGCCGGTGCCGTGCTGGCTGGGGCCTCGACGGTCGTCGCCGTGGACCTGGACCCCCGCAAGCTCGAACTCGCCCGCCAGTTCGGCGCCACCGCCCTGGTCGACGCGTCGGTCGAGGACGCGGTGGCCGCGGTGCGGGCGCACACCGGCGGGTACGGGGCGGACGTCTGCATCGAGGCGGTGGGCAGGCCCGAGGTGCTGGAGCAGGCGTTCTACGCGCGGGACCTGGCCGGCACCGTGGTGCAGGTAGGCGTGCCCACCCCGGACATGCGGATCGACCTGCCCATGATCGACTTCTTCGGTCGGGGGGGCCGGCTCGTGCCGTCCTGGTACGGGGACTGCCTGCCCGGCCGGGACTTCCCGATGCTCGTGGACCTCTACCTGCAGGGCCGCCTCGACCTCGACCGGTTCGTCAGCGAGACCATCGGGCTCGACGACGTCGAGGAGGCCTTCCACCGGATGGAGCGGGGCGAGGTGCTGCGCTCGGTCGTCGTGCTCTGACGCCGGACGTGACGCGCGGGCCGTTCAGAGGTAGCCCGCGGCGATGTCCTCGATCCACCATGCCGGCGCCGCGTTCATGAGGGTCGACAGGTCCCAGTAGTCCCACCACCGGACGATCGACCCGCCCGACAGCTCCTGGACCGACACGAACGGGAGGGTGACCTCCTCGCCGGTGTGCCACCGCCACGTCTCGGCGTGCTCGGTGACCACGGTGCCGCCCTCGGCGACCATGAGGCGCAGCTCGTGCTCGTACCCGGAGATCTTCTCCAGTCCGAGCTTCAGCCGGGCCACCACCTGTTCGGGCCCCCGGGCGACGTCGTCGGCCGGGGAGGGCACGTCGGTGTACTCGCTGTCCGCCGTGAAGAACGCGGCGATCCCGTCCCAGTCCCGGGCGTAGAGGGTGGCCCAGAACTCCTGGATCCGGGCCCGATCGGACGCGGCGGTGTCGGTGGTCGAGGGGTCGGTCATGGGCCCAATGTTCGCACGACCGCTGCGGCGGCGTCCGCGTGGCGCGGCGCCGGCCCGGGCGGCCCGAGGGCGCCCACCGGCTCACCTACGATGGGTCCCCGGCAGACAGCCGACACGATGGAGGCCGGAATGACCGACGGGATCAAGCTCGACGCGCACCACCGCAAGACGGTGGACAAGCTGTTCACCCACCCCACGAGCCACAACATCCAGTGGCACGACGTGCTGTCGCTGCTCCAGGCCGTGGCCGAGGTCGACGACGCCAAGGAGGGGCGCTACCGGATCACCCTCGGCCCCGAGACCCAGACCTTCGACGCGCCGAAGGGCACGGACATCGACACCCAGATGGTGGTGGACCTGCGCCGGATGCTGAAGGGGGCGGGTATCTCACCCGACTGAAGCGCCCCGGGTCGGTCAGCCCTGCTGGGTGGAGCCCCGCTCGATGATCCCGTCGCGTCGGGCCTCGAAGGCCTCGGCATCGAACCGCTCGCCCATCCACCGGCGCGACCACCGGGCCTCGTCCCGATAGGACGCCGGGTCCCCCCGGTGGCCGAGCGCCTCGTACATGGCCCGGAGCTCGGCGACGGTCGCCGGGTCCGATTCGGCGATGGCACCGGCCAGCTCGAACGAACGGGGCAGCAGCCGGTCGTGCGGGACGACCTCGTTGACCAGACCCCAGGCGCATGCAGTGGTCGCGTCGACGAAGTTGCCGGTCAGCGACAGCTGCCGGGCCCGGTTGACCCCGATGAGCTGGGGCAGGCGTATGGTCATGCCGCCCGCCGGCAGTACCCCCACCCGGGCGTGGGTGTCGGCGAAGGTCGCCCGTTCCGAGGCGATGAGGAAGTCGCAGCCGAGGGCGAGCTCGAGTCCGCCCGTGACCGCCGGCCCGTTGACGGCGCCGATCCGGGGCTTGGCGGTCTCGGGCGTGAGCCCGCGCCGGATCCGGGGCGCACCGTCGTCCCCGTCGCCGCCGGCGGTCCCGGCCAGTTCCCCGTAGGTACGGGCGAGGTCCTTCAGGTCGAGGCCTGCACAGAAGGCGGGGTCCCTACCGGTCAGGACGACCACGGCGGCGGCCGGATCGGCGTCCGCGGCGGCCAACGCGGTCGCCAGGTCGCCGATCATGGCGGAGGTCAGCGCGTTGCGTGCCTCGGGACGGTCCAGGACGACGAGGGCGACGGGGCCGTGGCGTTCGGTGGTGATCACGACCACCTTGCTACCACCGCCGACCCGCCGTCGCCCGGTGCACCGGGCAGCTCCGGCGGCTCGCGGGTCCGCCCCCGGCGACCCGGTGCGTGGTGCCTGGCAAGATGAGCGGGCCATGCTCATCCTCTGCACCTCCGTGGCCCACGACGCCTTCGGCGACCGGCTCACCCGGCCCGGCATCGAGTGGCTGACCATGGAGGACGACGGCACGGTGGTCGACCGGACCGGCGCCGCGGTGCCGTGGACCGAGGCCCGGCCGGACGTGGCCTGGGGCACCTCCGACCTGTTCCGGGAGGGCGCCCCGGTCGGCGCCTTCTTCCGCTTCCTGGTCGAGTGCCCGTCACTCCGGTGGTTCCAGTCCCCGGCCGCCGGGTACGACGCCGAGCCGTTCCGACAGATGGCCCGGCGGGGTGTGCGGGTGTGCAACGCCCACGTCAACAGCCTCCCGATCGCCGAGTTCGTGCTCCGGTCGGTGCTCGACGAATTCCAGGGCGCCGAGGTGTGGCGGCGCCAGCAGGACGAGTCCACCTGGCGCATCCACGACTGGCGCGAAGTCTCCGGCACCACGTGGCTGATCGTGGGACTCGGCCACATCGGGGGTGCGGTGGCCGTCCGGGCCAGAGCGCTGGGTGCCCAGGTCATCGGGTGCCGGCGCACGCCGTCGCCGGACGACCCGGCCGACCGCACGGTGACCCCGGACCGGCTCCGCGACGTGGTGGGCGAGGCCGACGTGGTCGTCCTGTCGGCACCCGCCGGGCCGTCGACCGACCGCCTGGTCGACGCCGGGTTCCTCGCCTCGATGAAGCCGCGCAGCATGCTGGTCAACGTCGGCCGAGGGTCGCTCGTCGACGAGGAGGCGCTGCTCGATGCGCTGGACACGGGGACCCCGGTGGCCGCCGTCCTCGACGTCTTCACCACCGAGCCCCTCCCTGCGGCGCACCCGTTCTGGACCCATCCGGGGGTCCGGGTCACGCCGCACAACGCGGCCGGCGGCTTCGGGCGGTTCGGGCGCCAGGCCGACCTCTTCGACGCCAACCTCGAGCGCTACCTCGCCGGCGAGCCGCTCGAACACGACGTGACCGACGCCATCGAGGAGCACCACCCGTGACCGATGCAGCACCCGCCTACCAGCCGCTCGCCCACGCCCCGGCGTGGTTCGTACGGGCCCTGGACGTCCCCCGGGGCGACCTGGTGGTCGACGTCGACGGGTGCGACATCCACGCCCTGACCTTCGGCAGACCCGGCACCCGTGGCCTCGTGTTCGTCCACGGCGGTGGGGCCCACGCCCACTGGTGGACGCACGTGGCCGCCACCTTCAGCGACGAGTACCGGGTGGTGTGCGTCGACCTGTCCGGGCACGGCGACAGCGGGCACCGATCGTCGTACTCGCTCGAGCAGTGGACCGACGAGGTCGTGGCGGCGGCCGGGGCCGGGGAGACCGCCGGGCCGCCGGTGGTGGTCGGTCACTCGATGGGCGGGTTCGTGACCATCGGGACCGCCGCCCGCCACCCCGACCGGGTCAGCGGTGCCATCGTCTGTGACTCCCCGGTCACCGAGCCCGACCCCGAGATCGCCTCCTACCGCCTGAAGGAGGCGTTCGGCCGTCCCCGCGTGTACCCGACGCCCGAGGACGCCTTCGCACACTTCCGGACGGTGCCGGCCCAGGACCACTACCTGGACTACGTGATGGACCACGTGGCCCACCACTCGGTGCGGCCCACACGGGGCGGCTACCGGTGGAAGTTCGACCGAGACGTCTTCGCGCAGTTCGGCGGGGGAATGCGGAGTGTCGCTCTCCCCTACCTGTCCCGGGTACGGTGCCGGCTCGCACTGCTCCGGTCCGAGCACGGCCTGGTCACCCGGGACATCGGCCGGTTCATGTACGACGAGCTGGGTCGGGTGACGCCGGTGTTCGAGCTGCCCGAGGCCGGCCACCACGCCATGCTCGACCAGCCACTCATCCTGCTGACCGCACTGCGTGCCCTCCTGGCCGACTGGGACCACTCGGAGCCACGCCGGCGGGCGTGACACCCACCGGCCGTGCCCCGTCCGGGCGCCACCGACCCGGCGGTGCAGGTACGGTTCCCGGCGGGGGCTACCAGCCCGAGGCGGCGATGATCGGTGCGTTCAGGTGCGTGCCGGCCATGCTGCCGTCGGCGGTGGCGTCGCCGTAGTTGTAGACGACGCCCGCTGCCGTGGCGACCCAGTACCCTGCGCCGTCGGCGGTGGCGAACACCGCGGTGGCCTTGTCGGCGCCGAGGGCGCCCGCCGGGCTCCCGAAGCCTCTCGCGTCACCGAACGGGATCAGCCCGCCGTCGGAGAACAGCACCCAGTAGCCGCCGCCGTCCGGGGTGCGGACCGCCGAGGTGACGGCCACGCCCCGGTTCGGCGGGGAGCCCAGGAACGGGGCATCCCCGAAGGCATAGACGTTCCCCGTGGCGGTCACCAGCCAGTAGCCGTTGCCGGTGGCATCGGGCATGACGGCGACTGCGGGGCCGCTGCAGCCGCCGATCCCGGGACAGGAGCCGGCGAAGCGGGCGTCCCCGAAGGCGAACACCCCGCCGTCGGAGGCCACCATGAAGTAGCCGCCGTCGTCGGTGGACGGGACCATCGCCACGATCGGAGCGGCCAGCGAGCGCCCGCCGCCGGAGCCGGCCGGCGCGAAGCCGAGGCCCGGGAGCGAACCGTAGAACCCGGCGTCCCCGAAGGCGAAGATTCCGCCGTCGGAGCCGACCAGCCAGTAGCCCTGGCGGTCTGCGGTCGGCGAGATCCCCATGACCGGTCGCTGCAGGGTCAGGTTGCCGGTGGAACCGAAGAAGGCGGCCGATCCGAAGGAGAAGATCCCGCCGTCCGAGCCGACCAGCCAGTAGCCGTCGGGGATCGGCTGCTTGACCGGCGGCGCCGGGGGCGGGGGCGGCGGGGGCGGGGGCGGGGGTACCGGGGGAAGCGTCACGGCGGTGACGCCCACCGTGAAGGGTCCGACGGTGGCGGCGGGGTTGACGCCGTTGGACGCGACGACCGAGTACGTGAACGACGTGGCCCCAGCGGGCGGCGTGCCCGACACCGTTCCGGTGGAACCGTCGACGGCCAACCAGGCGGGGGCACCGGCCAGCGAGTACGTGGGTGCAGGACTGCCGCTCGCGGCGAAGGTGTACTGGTAGGGGGACCCGGCGGACACCGTGGATGGGGGCGAGTCAGCCGTGAAGACCGGCGCCACCAACGTGCCCACGACGACGGACCGCGACGCCGCGGCCGTGAACCCGTCCGTGTCGACCACGGTGAGCGTGATCGAATAGTTACCGGCCGTCGCGAAGGTGTGGGTCGGCGTGGGTCCCGACGTGCTTCCGGTACCGTCGCCGAAGTCCCAGGTCCAGTCGATGATCCCGTTGGGGACGTTGGCCACCGTGGAGGCCGACCCGTCGAAGGCGGTCGGGGAGCCGGGCTCCGGTTGGGCCGTGGTCACCGCCAGGGACACCGTCGGGAGGGCCTGGGTGAGGGCGCACCCCTTGGCCGGGTCGAGCGCGTAGTCCTCGTTGGAGAACTCCTGCTGCAGCTCGTAGTGGTCTCCGTTGATGACCTGGTTCCACTGCGCCCCGGGGCTCCCGCCGAGGGCCGCGCCGAAATTCCAGGCGCACTCGTCCCCGTCCTCGTAGCCGTTGCTGTCCATCCAGCCGCGGCCGGTCGGGTCGGTGATGATCTCGTTGTGCTCGTGACTGATGAGGCTGAGGGCCGAGTCGAGCTCGAGCGAACCGTTGGGCGATTCGGTCCCGAGGCACGTGTAGCTGTACGCGGTCGGGTACGGGATGTCGGCGTAGAGGGCGGTGGACGATCCGACGCCGGCCGCGCTGTGGTAGCCGCAGTAGCCGGAGTAGGCGGTGTCGGAGCACGTACCGCCCGCGGCGGCGTCGACCGTGCCGGTACAGGTCTCCACCCGGGGTGGGAGGACCACCAGGTAGATGTCGCCCATGCCGGTGGGCAGCCCGTTGGCCGTCAGGGTACCGGCGAGCTCCGTCCGGATCTGGGAGTCGGTGAGGCAGGCCAGGTAGTTCTCGCCCTTCGCCGAGTCGGGCGTGCATCCGCCCACCGGGTAGGCATCCGCGACGTCGACCGGGGCACCGGCGTGGACGAGGTAGTGGATGTGCGGGGTGCCGGTCCGCAGGGCGTCGGTGTACTGCGTGGCCACCGCATAGACGTTGGAGGCCGATCCGCTGGCCGCGGCCACGTCGGTCAGGTACGTGTCGAT
>DATLRE010000013.1:0-8087 GCA_035534835.1 Acidimicrobiales bacterium | reverse complement strand
AGGAGTCGCTGGCCCAGATCGCCGAGATCGTGCGCTGGCGGCGGGAGCACCAGCCCGGAGGCAGCAATGCCGGATCGGTGTTCACCAATCCGCCCGGCGATTCGGCCGGGCGGCTGATCGACGAGGCGGGCCTCAGGGGCCACCGGCTCGGTTCGGCCGAGGTCTCGCCCAAGCATGCCAACTTCATCCAGGCCGACTCCGGCGGCTCCGCCGCCGACGTCCGCCGCTTGATCGAGGACGTCCAACGTCGGGTGCGGGAGCGGTTCGGGGTGGAGCTGGCCACCGAGGTGCGGATGATCGGGTTCGACACCGCCGCCGGACAGCGGCCCCCATCGTGACACCACCGTCGGCCGCCGGTGGGCCCGGGGGAGGGGGGGGAAACGGATCGGGCATCGATCCGCGCATTCGCCAGCGCCGGGTGGCTGTGGCCAAGCACCAGGGCCGGCGGCGGTTGCGGATCGTGGTGGCCATGGTGATCGTGGTCGTCTTGGTGGCCGGGGGATTGGGTCTTTTGCACACCGGGTTCTTCTCGGCCAAGAAGGTGGCGGTCACCGGGAGCCACCCCCACACCCCGACGGCGACGATTCTGGCCGCCGCCGGGCTAGCCGGACACCCGCCCTTGATCAGCGTGAATCCCGGAGAAGTCACGGCCCGGGTGGAGCGACTGCCGTGGATCGCCATGGCGCGGGTCAGCCGGAACTGGCCCGATCGCGTCACCATCGCGGTGACCGAACGGGTGGCCGTCGCCTCTTTTGCCGGTCCGGGAACGTCCTGGTCGGAGGTGGACCCCACCGGCCGGACCGTGCAGGTGGACGCGGCCCGCATCCCCAGCCTGGTCGATGTGGCCGTGCGTGATGCGAAGGGGGGAGTGCCTCCGGCCCCTCTTGGTTCCACCGCGAACTCGGCCGCTCTCCCCGCCCTGGAGGTGGCCCGGACGTTGCCCCCGGCGTTCTCGACCCAGGTGACCCAGGTGGTGGGCAATGCCGACGGGACCGTCAACCTGGCCCTGAATTCGGGCCTCACGGTGCTGTTGGGCACGGACAAGGACCTCCACGCCAAGTACCTGGCCGTCGCGGCCATCATCGCCGGAGCCCCCTTGCACGGAGCCAAGACCATTGACGTGACCGTGCCGCGGTCACCGACGGTGAGCTCCTCGTGAGGGGCACACCGCGAATTCTGGCCCCGATGCAGGGACGTTGCTTGACCGAGTACCCAGGTGACCGTATCGTTAACATCAACTCGCCGGTTGGAACGGTTTCAACCTTTTGTCGAGGGTAAGGGAATCCATTGACCGTTCCTGCACAGAACAACTACTTCGCCGTCATCAAGGTGGTCGGCGTGGGTGGCGGCGGCGTGAATGCCGTAAATCGGATGATCGACGCGGGCCTTCGGGGTGTGGAGTTCATCGCCACCAATACCGACGCCCAGGCGCTGCTGATGAGCGATGCCGACCTGAAGCTAGACATCGGCCGTCAGTTGACCCGCGGTCTGGGCGCCGGCAGTGACCCCGAGGTCGGCCGGTTGGCCGCCGAGGAGCACCGAGCCGAGATCGAAGAGGCGCTGAAGGGCGCCGACATGGTCTTCATCACCGCGGGCAAGGGGGGCGGCACCGGGACGGGCGCCGCCCCGGTCGTGGCCGAGATCGCCAAGGGCCTCGGCGCCCTCACCATCGGCGTGGTCACCCGGCCCTTCACCTTCGAGGGGCGCCGACGGTCGGTCCAGGCGGAGCAGGGCATCCAGAACCTCAAGGAGAAGGTCGACACCCTCATCATCATCCCGAACGACCGGCTCCTGACCGTCTCGAACGAGAAGACCTCCATGGTCAACGCCTTCAAGATGGCCGACGAGGTCCTGATGCAGGGGGTCCAGGGGATCACCAGCCTGATCACCATCCCCGGCCTCATCAACACCGACTTCGCCGACGTCAAGATGATCATGTCCAACGCCGGCACGGCCATCATGGGCATCGGCTCGGCGACGGGGGAGGGCCGGGCCGTCAACGCCGCCCGCGCCGCCATCACGAGTCCGCTCCTCGAGGCGTCGATCGAGGGCGCCCGGGGCATCCTGCTCAACATCGCCGGCGGCCCCGACCTCGGTCTGTTCGAGGTCAACGAGGCGGCCGAGATCATCCACGGCGTGGCCCACCCCGACGCCAACATCATCTTCGGCAGTGTCATCGACGAGGCCATGGGCGAGGAAGTACGGGTGACCGTCATCGCCGCCGGCTTCGAGCGGTGGGAGGCCCAGGCACCGCTCCGGCCCGGCGCCGCCGCCACGGAGTCGACCGGACGCGACGAGTCCCGCAGCCGGGTCCTCGGCGCAGAACCGGCCCACGAGGACATCTTCGCCACCCCGGCGGACGACGACCTCGACATGGGCGACGACGACTTCGACGTCCCCTCGTTCCTGCGCTGAACCACGTGGTCGCGCTGGTGTCCGGCGCACGCACCCTCGGACTCCCCGGATCCGTCCACGCCGCCTGGTCCGACGCGTCGCGCGGCGATCTGCGACCGGGGGGACGCGCCCATGCGGGCGGCGCTCCCGACGGCGCCGCGCTGTCGGCGTTCGCCGGCGAGGTCACGGCAGCCACGGGCGCCCCGGTGGGGGCGGTCTGCTGGACGGACCAGGTCCACGGGTCCCGGGTGCTCGACGTCGCCACGGCCCCCGTCCCGGCCCCCGACGGTCCCGCACCTCCCCTCGTGTGCTCGGGCGAGGGCGACGCCCTGGTGTCGGACCTCCCGGGGGTCGCCCTGTGCGTGCTCACGGCGGACTGCGGCGCCCTGGCGCTGGCCAGTCCCGAAGGGGTCTACGCGGCGGTGCACGTCGGCTGGCGGGGTCTGGTGGCCGGTGTGGTCGAGGCGGCCGTCGACCGGATGCGGGGGCGGGGCGCCACCGAGGTCGTGGGCGCCCTCGGGCCGTGCATCCACGCCGAGTGCTACGAGTTCTCCGGTGCCGACCTCGACGCCGTGGCCGCCGTCTACGGCGATGCGGTACGCGGTCGCACGACCGGCGGCCGTCCGGCGCTCGACGTCCCGGCCGGGATCGCCGCCGCCCTGGCGCGCGCCGGGGCACGTTCCGTCCGCGGCGTCGACGCCTGCACGGCGTGCGACGACGGGTACCACTCCCACCGGGCCCGGCACGACACCGGGCGGCAGGCCCTGCTGGTGTGGTCGGCCCCGTCGGCCGGATCGGGACCGTGACCGCCGTCGCGGACGCCTTCCCCGGGTTCGCCGATCGCCTGGCCCGGATCCGGGCCCGGATCGAGGCCGCCGCGCCCGACCCGGAGCGTGTCACGCTCCTCGCCGTCACCAAGGGGTTCGGCCCCGAAGCGGTGCGCACGGCCGTGGGCGCGGGACTCCTAGCGGTGGGGGAGAACTACGCCGACGAGCTGGTGGCCAAGGCCGCAGCGGTGGCCGGCGACCCCGGCCCGGCTCCCGAGTGGCACTTCCTCGGCGCCGTCCAGCGCAACAAGGTGGCCCGGCTCGCTCCCGTGGTGGCGTGCTGGCAGGGGGTGGCCCGCGTCGAGGAGGGGCGGGCCATCGCCCGGCGCCGTCCCGGGGCCCGGGTGCTGGTCCAGGTGGACGTGGCCGGGCTGGCGGGCAGGGGGGGCGTCCCGGCCACCGGGGTGCCCGGGCTGGTCGCCTCGCTGCGGTCCGAGGACCTGGAGGTCGCCGGGTTGATGGCCGTCGGCCCGCCGGGTCCGCCCGAGGCGGCCCGTGCCGGGTTCCGGGAGGTCCGCCTCCTGGCGGACGCGCTGGACCTGGGGGTCCGGTCCATGGGGATGACCGACGACCTCGAGGTCGCCCTGTCGGAGGGCTCGACGATGGTCCGCCTCGGACGGGCCCTGTTCGGCGAACGCCCGCCCCGGCACCCGGGCTGACGGACCCGGGCCGACCGGGTCCGGGTCCGGTGCGGCGGCCGTCGAGCGTGCCACCCGGTCCCCGGGCCAGGCACTACGCTGTGGCGGGGAGGAACAAATGGCAACTTCGTTCATCAAAAAGTCCATGGCCTACCTCGGCCTCGTCGACGACTACGACGACTACGACGACTACGACCGCCCGGCGCCGGTGGCCACCCGGCCGCGGGCCGGCGCCGTCGAACCCGAGGACGAGGTACCCCCCGCCCCGACCGGGCGCATCCGGGTCACGCCCGCGGGCGGGGCATCCGGCACCCTCGCCGCCGCGGCCCCCCAGCCGGTGGTCCGGCCGGCCACCTCCCCCTCCGTCAAGATCTCGACGCCCGACGCCGGCGCACGGGTCCACATCGTCGCTCCGGCGAGGTTCGCCGACGCCGTCGAGATCGCCAACCGGCTCATGAGCAATCAGCCGGTCATCGTGAACATGCAGACCGCGGACCGCGATCTGCAGCGCCGGATGATCGACTTCTGCAGCGGCGCGACGTATGCGCTGTCGGGCGGTATGGAACGGGTGGCCGACGAGGTGTTCCTCCTCACCCCGTCGAACGTGAAGGTGTCCGAGGAGGAGCGCCAGCGCCTGGCCGACCACGGCCTGGTCTCTTCCTGACGCCGCGCCCGGTGGCGACCCCGTCGCCCGTAGGCTGAGGCGTCATGCTCACGCTCATCGGCGATCTCCTCTACCTGTTCCTGCTGGTCCTGTTCGCCTACGCCATCCTGAGCTGGCTCACGTTCTCGGGCCGGATGGACTACGACTCTCCCGTGGTCAAGGTGCAGCGGGTGCTGGGCAAGATCTGCGAGCCGGTCCTGAGCCCCGTCCGCCGGCTGATCCCGCCCGTCCGGGTGGGCGGTGTGGGCCTCGACCTCTCGGTGCTCATCGTCTTCCTGGTCATCGAAGTCCTGCTCAACACGGTTCTCCGCTGAACCCGGCCGGCCCGACCGGGCCGCCGGGGCCCGACCGGGCGGCCGATCCCTGGATTCCGTCCGACGCGCCGCTACGATTGCGTCATGGACGCTTCCCAATCAGCACTCGACTCGCTCCGCACCGTGGAGTTCCGGGAGACCCTCAAGGGCTACCACCGCGACGACGTCGACGAGTACCTGGAGAAGGCGGCTGTCGAGGCCGAGGGCCTGCAGGAGCAGCTGCGCCAGAACACCGAGCGCCTGCGCAAGGCCGCCGAGACGATCGCCCAGCTGGAGACCGAGCTCGCCGCCAAGCCCGAGGCCCCGGCCCCGGCGGCGGTCGCCCCGGCCGAACCGGCCATCGCCGACGACACCCTCCAGCGCACCCTGCTGCTGGCCCAGAAGTTCGTCGACGAGACCAAGGCCGAAGCCGAGGCCGACGCCAAGCGGGTGGTGGCCGATGCCGAGGCCCAGGCCCGCAGGGTCCAGGCCGAATCGGAGCAGCGCCTGCGCGAGGAGATCGCGCGGCTCGAGTCCAGCCGGGGCCAGCTGTCGCACGAGGTGGAGACCATGTCCCGCCAGCTCGAGGCAGAGCGTGAACGACTGCGCTCGGCCCTGTCCGAGATGCTCAGCTGGGTCGACGGCAACCTGAAGGCCCCGGGCCCGGACGGGGCCGGGGTGACCAACATCACCGAGGCCCAGCGCCCGTCGGGCGCCCCGGGCGAGGTCACCCAGCTGCGCCCGTCGGGTTCGCTGCCGCTCTGAGCGGACGCCGCGTGCGGACCGCCGCCCCCGTCTGACCACCGTCGACGGGGTGCGGACCGCCCCACCGTGGGATGCGGTTCCCGGCGGGAGCCACGCGTTCGGTGGCCCGTCCACCCGTTTCCGTCCGGAGCGCGCCGTCCCACGACTAGGGTGCCAGGGACATTCGGCCGTGCCCCCGATTGCCCTGTCCAGCCGGGCACGGTAGTGTCGCCCGCTCGTCGATGTCGGTGGCACGGCCGTGCCGCAGTGTCCGGACGCCGACGGCGGCGGGGCAGGCAGAACCCTCAAGGAGACCGAATTGACCGCAGCGAAGAAGTCGACGGCGGGCACCCGCAGGGCCGCCACGACGAAGAAGGCGGCGTCGGCGAAACCGGCCGCCACCAAGGCACCGGCGAAGCGCCCGGCTGCGAAGGCGACGACCAAGGCCGCGCCGACGAAGAAGGCGGCGCCGGCGAAGAAGGCCGCGCCGACGAAGAAGGCCGCCACCAAGACGCCCGCCAGGAAGGCCCCGGCCCCCACCCGGACGGCGAAGGCGTCGGCCCCCGCAAAGGCGGGGGCCGCCACCAAGGCCGCCAAGGCCACGACCACCAAGGCCCCTGCGGCCACCAAGACCACCAAGGCAACCAAGGCCACCAAGGCCACCAAGACGCCGGCGGCCACGAAGTCCCCGGCCGAATCCAAGGCCGCCAAGGTCCCGGCCGCCCCCAAGGCCGCGGTCAAGAAGCCCGTTCCCGAAGCCCCGAAGCGCCCGACCGTCGGCCCCTACGCCAAGGAGACCAAGTTCCTCGACGCCCAGCGGGTGCTCCTGCTCGAGGAGCGGGCCATCTACTCCGGGCAGGCCGTCGACCTGCGGGCCGAGGCCGACTCGCTGGCGCTCGAGCGCGAACCCGGTGACGTGCAGTTCGACGAGGAGTCGGGCGAGGGCGGCACGGTCACCGTCGACCGCGAGCGCAACCTGGCGTTGTCGGCCCAGGCGATCGCCGCCGTCGAGGAGATCGACGACGCCCTCACCAAGCTCGACCGCAAGACGTACGGGTTCTGCGAACGCTGCTTCCAGCCCATTCCCAAGGCCCGGCTCCAGGCGTTGCCCTTCGCCCGGCTGTGCGTCGCCTGCAAGAGCGGTGGCCTGTCGCGACGCTGACCGGTGAGCCGGACGCGGTGACCGGGGAGACCGGGTCCACCACGACGTCGTCCTCCGGACCGGTCCGTCTGGCCGTGGCGGTGGGCGTGGTGGCCGTCGTCGTCCTCGCCGACCAGCTGACCAAGTGGTGGGCCGTGGACCGCCTCGCCTCGGGTCCCGTCCACGTCGTGTGGCGGATCGACCTGGCGCTCTCGCTCAATCGGGGTTCGGCGTTCAGCCTCTTCCAGGGGGCCACCCCGGTGATCGTGGCGGTGGTGGTGGTCCTCGTGGGCGTGCTGGCCGTCCTGGTCTGGCGGGCACCGACGCTCGGACGGGCGGCCGTCCTCGGTCTGATCCTGGGGGGCGCACTGGGCAACCTGTCGGACCGGCTCTTCCGGGGCCACCACGGGTCCGTGGTCGACTTCGTCGACGTCCACTTCTGGCCGACCTTCAACGTGGCCGACGCCTGCATCACGGTCGGCTGCATCCTGCTGGCCGCGTCGCTGCTCCGGGGACCCCGGCACCGGTGACCACGATCTCGGTGTCGGTCCCGTCGTCGTTGGACGGGGTGCGCGTGGACCGGGCCGTGGCCCTGCTGGCCGACGTGTCCCGGGCCGCGGTCGACGACCTCGTGGCCGCCGGACGGGTCACGCTCGACGGCAAGGTCGTCACCAGTCGCAGCACGAGGCTGGTGGAGGGTCAGGAGCTCGCCGTGGACCGTCCCGACGAGGAGGACGCCATCGGGCCCGTGGGCGACCCGTCGGTCGTGTTCGGCGTCGTCCACGTCGACGACGACGTGGTCGTGGTGGACAAGCCGGCCGGACTCGTCGTCCACCCCGGCGCCGGGCACCGCTCGGGGACCCTCGTCCACGGCCTGGTGGCCCGGTTCCCCGACCTGGCCGACCTGCCCGCACGAGTGGGCTCGGAGCCGGACCGGCCGGGCATCGTGCACCGGTTGGACCGGGGCACCTCCGGTCTCCTGGTCGTGGCCCGCACACCCGACGCCTACCGTTCGCTGGTGGCCCAGCTGTCGTCCCGCGAGGTCGTCCGCACCTACCGGGCCCTGGTGCTCGGGACGGTGGAGGGGGAGTCGGGGGTGGTCGACGCCCCCATCGGACGGTCGGTCAGCACGCCGACGCGGATGGCCGTCTCGCGCAAGGGCAAGGACGCCCGCACCCGGTACCGGGTCGAGGAACGCTTTGCCCTGCCGGCGCCCACCACGCTGGTGCGGGCGTCACTCGAGACGGGGCGCACCCACCAGATCCGCGTCCACCTGTCGGCCATCGGGCACCCGGTGGTGGGCGACGAACCCTACGGCCAGGGACGGTCGTTGCCCGGTGCGACGGTCCGGCGCCCGTTCCTCCACGCCTCGGCGCTGTCCTTCCA